>CAZABW010000040.1:13762-17890 GCA_964483655.1 uncultured Candidatus Izemoplasmatales bacterium | reverse complement strand
CTTACAAACCTACCAACAAAAAGAAAAAGAAGCTTGGGCTCGTAATATGTTAAATACCAAACTCAGTCTTTTAGTCATCCCCACGAAAGTCATGTATGACATTGTTGATGACATCTATAAAGGGAACTATCGTTCCTATTTAGAATTAGAAATCTTTGATTATTACGAAACCATTGCTATCTATGGAAAACTACTCACAAAGATTTCTAATTTTAAAGAGATGCTTCCATATTTAACCAAATACTGTGAAGTCATGGAAAACTGGGCTCATTGTGATCTTTTAGGTTTTCCCATTCAACCAAACAATCAACAAGATTATATCCAACTATCCCATGACTACTCCAAAGATTCAAGACCCTTTGTCCGTCGTCTTTCTTTGATGATTCTTTTCCAAATGGTCAAAGACGAGACAATCCTTCCCCTCATCTTTGACCACCTCTTTCAACAATCCAACGAACAAGAATACTACGTCATTATGATGGCCGGATGGCTTTTAAGTGAGTGTATCATTCAACACAAAGAACCAACCTTACAATTCTTAAAAGAACATCCTCATCTAAACAAAAGAATCGTAAACAAAGGCATCCAGAAGTGTCGGGAAAGTCGCCGACTATCCCAAGAAGAAAAAGATGCTTTGAACGCCTATAAACGAAAATAACGCTTTTTTAGGAGGAATGTATGCCCCAAGCAACGTGGTACCAAAAACGGGATTCGAAAGCCGATCATTTAGTCTATTTAGACAAATCCGCAAAAGAACTAGAAAAGCTTTTAAAAGGTGAAAAAACAATGATTATCCGTGGCGCAGCGGGTAGAAAAAGCCCCTTAGGCGGACGGGTAAAAAGTGGTGATCATTTATACTTCGTGGAAACAGGAGGGAACCTCACTGTTTCCTATAAAGCAGTTGTCAAACAAGTCATTGAAACCGACAAAATGACCGAAACAGAATCGATTCAATTCGTGGAACACTATCAAGAGTACTTAAAACTAAGTTCCAATCAAATCAAACGATGGGCTGGTAAGAAATTCCTTTGTTTGATTGAAGTTAACGGATTAGAACCGATTGAACCTTTTGTTTATCGTCGCGAATCCAATATGGATGATTGGGTGATTACCGACGATATTATGACGTTAAAAGCAGAATAACAAACACATCAAAAAAGACCCCTTATGCGTCACTTCCAGTGACGGTTCATAACGGGTCTTTTTCATATTATTCTTATTTCGAAATCTTTAAGTTTTTATAAATCACTTCAGCTCCTTGAGTATAAAAACCAATGCGACCTTGAGGCGATAAATCGGCGTTATAGTATTCCATTATTTGGTTGTTATTGTAAAAAACCGTAACTAGATTTCCACGAACAACCACTTTGACCGTAAACCACGAACCACTAGCAGGACGGGTATCAGTACTTACCGAAAGACTATATTCGGAAAGACTGTAATTGTATTGATTGATGAAAGCGCGATTGTTATTGAAACCAATATAAGTCCCCACAATACTATCAAAACTTTCATGTGTACTCAAACCAATATGATTGCTTTTCAGAATGATTCCAGCCGAATAGGAAGCTGTTTCACCAATAAACTTCATATCTACTTCTAGTGTAACATCTTGGATCGTAGAATCACCAAAGTACAGTAATTGACGATTTCCCGCGACAGCATGATGTCCATCTTCCAGCAGTTTCCATAGTGTGACATACTCGACACCAGTGGACACATATTGATTTAATGCATGTTGGAAAGTGGGGAGTGAGAAGGATGTTTTTGCGAGTTCAAACGATTGAAAACTAAAATCAGAATCGGTTGCGATGAATTGAATTCGATGTACCCCTTTTGGTATTTCCAATTCTGTAATCATCGTCCGGACAAAATCAAAACTCGTGTTTATAGAAGGAATCTTGATTAACTTAGGTTCCCCATTATCAATCCGAATGAAGAGGTCTTTAGCAGCTTGATTCGGACGTAGATTCATGAAGATTCCGTAGAGTCCACTTTCTTTGACATCAATCACATACGAAGCGATTCCGCCGTTTTTCGTGAGGGTCGCTTCAAAGGACCCGAGAGGATTATTACTTGAAACAGTGTTCATCGTTTCGATTGATGTAAGTTGAACTTGATTGGATTCTGCTGGAATGAACTGATTCGAACCAATGCTTCCATATTTTGGCTCAAGCACATCACTCGAACCGAATGCGTGATTGGAAAAAGCGGAAAACTTCATTTCAGTTGCATTGGAGAAGCCTATCTTACCAGAAGCAGTTGTGGTAGAAACACGATCTATTTTTGTCATATTGTCGAATAAAACCGATACTTCAGAACCATCAGAAATCACTCGGATGGTATGGAGTTTACTGAAATCAAATGAGTTGACCAATGTTCCTGTCGCTACGAGAAGGGATGTACCATTTTTTACTTCATAGAGACGAATAAGGTTTTCATGAAAATCAATGTAATGATGATTGTTCGCGTCTTGATACCCAACAAACAACTTCGTGGATTTTCCAATAAAATTAAACTCTGCTGTAAACGCCGCATTCGCTGATTGATTGGAAAGACTGAGGGTATTTGATAATGTATAGTTTACAGTACCATTCGCAGATCTAAAATCAGGTAAGGAGGGAACGATGTTATCCTGTAATGCTGGACCATTGACCATCAAAGTGTGCCCATTAAAGAACAAACGGCTAATATTTAAACTTCGGTTAGGTCCAGCTGCGGTATTCAGATTATGATACACAATATAATAACTATCTAGGTTAGGTCCTAACACCATACTATTGTGACCAAGACCCATGAATTCTTCTTGTGTCGATAAAAGGAGGGAGTTTTGATCTCCTAAGGTGAAAGAGGAACGTTGACCAATGGAGGTAGCGGTGGAATAGTTCACCCGATATCCAGGACTAGTTACATGAGTTCCGGTATAAGTCATGTAATAAATGCCATCGCGTTTGATAATACTTGGGCCTTCTGTCCATCCACCAATATTGGTGTTATCTAACGTTGTACCAGTAGATAAAGTCAATGGAGATGTCATTTTTATCATGCGAATGCCAGAGTTAAAAGAACGTAAGAAGTACATATCTTCATTATCATCGATAAAGACGCTACCATCGATACTTTCACCAAAGTTCTCTGTTGCTTTTACAAACGGACCTTCGGGACTAGAAGCGGTTAAAACATAATGCCCATTGCCCCCTGGAGAAGTATACATATAGAATGTACCATCCCAATAGATGACTTCAGGAGCGTAAGCGGTGACGGTAATCGGATCTTCACTAACATAACCAGCGGATAACACGCCGTTATTAATCGGTGTCCAAGACATCATGTCTGCGGATTTCCAAGCACGAACACCGACTTGGTTATTCTTGGTACTAACATAGAGATAATATTCTCCATTGAAACGAAAGACATAAGGGTCTCCAGCTCCATAAGCAGACCACTGACCAGGAAGTTTGGTTTCATCAAACTTATTGTCATAACGTTCTCCTACTTCATAGAAGTCCCCTTCTACTGGAGTAACAAACGAGATGGTTGTGAGGGTAGAGGTACAAGATAGTAAAAATAGAAACATTGGAACGAATACGATTAATAGTAGTTTTTTCATGATTTCACTCCCTACTCGTTATTCAGAGCGACATACAATTGATTGTCTGCGCCAATTCGAACATATTTAGTGGGATTTTCAGGAGCGACAAACGTACCGTTATACGCCCAACCATCCCAATCACTAGCAAAGTCATTCCATTGACCTAAGCTGATTCCGATGATTTCATCGGCTTCAATCCCTAAGAAAGCATAAGGGATAAAGACTTCCATTTCTTGTGCACTGTGAGTAAAGACAATCGTCGCTGTCGATTCATTTCCTCCACCAGCCCAGTTGACAATACCAATAGTGCCATCACTACGAAGCATAAAGAGATAATCTGTCGCATCGCGAGTGGTACCGGATGTTTTCGTATCGATGAATAATTCAATGACTTCTTTTTTCGTACCATCGAATTCGAAAGTAGATGTCGTGGTGAAAGTAAAGCGAATGCCTAACGCTTCTCGTACGATGAAACCAGAGATCGCATCGAAAGCAGGATGAGTCGTTTTTCCAGCGAAGACGCCTGTGAGTCCGGG
>CAZABW010000040.1:9764-13662 GCA_964483655.1 uncultured Candidatus Izemoplasmatales bacterium | reverse complement strand
TCGCATCGAAAGCAGGATGAGTCGTTTTTCCAGCGAAGACGCCTGTGAGTCCGGGTTGAACCAAAACGATTTCTTCATTATTTTCAGCTTCGTACAATTGATTGTCTGCGCCAATTCGAACATATTTAGTGGGATTTTCAGGAGCGACAAACGTACCGTTATACGCCCAACCATCCCAATCACTAGCAAAGTCATTCCATTGACCTAAGCTGATTCCGATGATTTCATCGGCTTCAATCCCTAAGAAAGCATAAGGGATAAAGACTTCCATTTCTTGTGCACTGTGAGTAAAGACAATCGTCGCTGTCGATTCATTTCCTCCACCAGCCCAGTTGACAATACCAATAGTGCCATCACTACGAAGCATAAAGAGATAATCTGTCGCATCGCGAGTGGTACCGGATGTTTTCGTATCGATGAATAATTCAATGACTTCTTTTTTCGTACCATCGAATTCGAAAGTAGATGTCGTGGTGAAAGTAAAGCGAATGCCTAACGCTTCTCGTACGATGAAACCAGAGATCGCATCGAAAGCAGGATGAGTCGTTTTTCCAGCGAAGACGCCTGTGAGTCCGGGAGCCTTCGTAAGCACAAGTGTATGAGCATCGCCAAATTCTGATACTGCAATCGCATATTCTAAGAGATCAAAGTCAGGATGAGATACTTGAATGACATAGTTATTTAAAAGGACATTCTCAAATAAGAACTCACCTAACGCATTTGTGGTCGTGGTATATTCCGTACCTACAAGAGATACAGATACCCCCTCTAGAACACCAAGGTATGATGTTACTACCCCGCCAAAACTACCAACTGTCGTGGACGAAACCATTTCAATATTACGAACGATGGCGACTCCATTTAACTCTTGGAGTGACAAAGAAATCGAAATAGTTACATATCCTTCTTTTTCAAATTGAATCGTTAAAGCCTCGTTGGTTGGTACGTTTTCGAGTAAATAAGTGGAACCACTCGATACAAGCGAAATATCCGTTCCTATGATGGAGATTAGGACTCCCTCAACATTGATACTACCGCTGATTGTATTGAGATAAGGAGTTAAGGTAACTTGGAGATCTTTCACTCGATTGGTAAAATCAGCAGGAACCAAATTTTGAGTCACACTGACAAATCCAACCTTTGAAAGGATTACTTCATAGGTTTGTCTTTCAGAGACGATTAAATTAAAGTTTCCTAACTCATCACTAAGCGTCGATTGATTACCAACAGAAATAGTGACGTTTTCTTGTCCAACATTTCCTTGGATAATGACGGTTGATTCATTGGTCGTTGCTTTGTATAACGAATTATCAATACCGACCCGGACATACGCAGAAGGAATCTCAGGGGCGATAAAACCACCATATCCCCAGCCATCCCAGTCGCTTACAACGCCTGACCAAACCCCAAAGGACACGCCAAACACTTCTAGAGGTTCAATGTTCAAGAAAGCATAGGGTAGATAGAAATCAATGATTACTCCCGCTCCATTGGGTATTAAGGTAGCTGTGATCCCCGATGTAGCTACATTATTATTCGAACCTCCACCCCAATTGAGAATGGTAATAGATCCATCTCCATTGATGTTAATCCGATAATCGGTCGTATTTCGATCGGAACCAGATTCCTTGGTATCAAGGAAGAATTCAATCGCTTCATTGGCTTCAAAAGCAGTTGTAGTAGTGAAAAGCACATGAATTCCTGTGAGACCACGCATGATTTGGGTTTCAAAGCCATTGATGCCTTTGGTTCCAGCGAAGGAAAACGTTTCGCTTGCGGCTTTTAAGAGTTCAGTATCACCGAGATTCGTTGAACCACCCGCTTGAATCATTGAACTTTCAAGAACAATGGTTTTAGTCGCAAAACCAGCTTTTGAAATCACCAATCGAATGGTTTCGCTTACTGGAACATTTGCAATACTAGCGAAACCAAACTCATCGGTTTCGACAGACAAATCCGTTCCTTCAACTTGAACGGTTGCTTCAGAAACGAGAGGTTGTAACAAACTTTTTAGTGTTAGTGTAATGGTAGTATATAACACCGTAGAAGCATTCACGAGCGAGGCATTCAGAGTGAGTTCTTGATCCAACGCTCTTAATTCTTGTATGGTGTAAGACTTCACGTAGTTGAGATATCCCGCGACTTCGATTCGAATCGTAATCGCGTTGTTTCTTTCGACATCTGTGAATGTGTATTCTCCCTGTGCGTTCGTCATTGTCGTGAGATTGGTTCCGACGATGGAAACGGTCGCATTTTCAATCGGTTCACCCTCTTCATCCCTGACAACACCAGAAATCATAATCGGAGACATAGGTACGGTATCTTTAGTATAGTATTGGTTATTTAAGAAGACCACATAGCGATTGGGAACTTGCGGATCCGAAAACATTCCTAAATGCGTATACCCAAACCATTTGAAGTCCTCTCCAGGAACGGTTCCAGTTGTTAATTTATCCACATGACCGAGAGAAAAACCAAAATGATTTTTATTTTCTAGACCAATTTCTTTATATGGAATCATCATCTCAACGGAATACCCCTGATCGGCATCAGCAGGATTGTTCAACGTTCCGTTTACTTTCACGAAGTAGTCGATGTTACCATTCCATGGACCCCAAGACCCTCCGGACCCTTTTAAAATCCGCGCTTTTCCGTGAGCCCCAATGTTGATTTGGTAATCTCCATCTTGAGGAGAAACACCGCCATCATTTTGGGTATCGATGTAAAACTCCACACTGTCGCTGTGAGTAACATCATCGCCATTGTTTAACCCTTTGGTTAAAATGTTTGTGTCAATGACTTGGAAAAACAAGTATAATGCTCGTTCTCCCAACACCATTTTGAAGGTCACATTTCCTGAGTTTCCATAGACAATTGGAGTAGAGGAATTCGTCCATTGTGAATCCGTATCCAATCCATCGATGGTTAACTCTGGAACTGTAACATTCCCTTCGAAATCAAATTGACTATCATCTTCCGTTTTTTCAACTTGATGATAGGAAAGACTGGTCGTTGTTGTACAACTTAACAGTCCGAATGCGAATAATCCAAGCAAGAAAAACGCTAGCACTTTGTTACGCATGTTTTTTTCCTCCCATTAATGACTCAAATTCAATCCAACACGATTGATTTTGGTAAAATCCGAATTGACCGGTGTAATACATATGAGGATCAGAGCATTCGATCCGCTTGACTCCATCTACAAATACTTCTATAGTTCCTTGATGAAGTGAAACTTTTAGATGGTATGATTCTTTGGTTTGTGCAAAGGGAATATCATAAATTCTAGTTGCACCATAAGCTAAACGATCAACAATCAATAAATCTTGATAGAAACCAATGAAATATCCTAACATTCCAAAGTGACATTGACCTGGATGGTTACTATATTCTTTGACGTTCACAAGGAGACCATATTGAGCACTTGTTAATCGTTTTTTAATATGGAGTTGAACGGATATTTCATCAACGAACCCAATGGGGTTTTGTAACACAATGCCCTCTTCATCGATTTTACTTTCTTCATTGATTAAAGACTCATAGTAATCAAGACGCTCCAACTCCGCATAGAGTACTTTAGTGACTTTGGATGGACAACGAAGCTTCAAAGTAGTGATTCCATGAAGCGATACTTCGAGACAAGGTAGTTTTACATAAGGATACTCATCATTGGATGCGTTTATTATCACGTGGTGAAGTTGATCATTGATTTCTAATTCCAATGCGTGTAGTTGACCCGACTCAACACAAAGACTAAGTAAATACCGTCCTTCTCCAGCAATGGTTTGACTTCCCCCCTTGGAATCAATCATTGAAGCAAAAGCGTTGATTCCATACCCAACATATTCCTTAGGAAGGGAATCAAAGAATACAAGACTTGGAGCGATTTGTACGGAAT
>CAZABW010000040.1:0-9664 GCA_964483655.1 uncultured Candidatus Izemoplasmatales bacterium | reverse complement strand
GGGGGTTGTACTTCATTGTGTGTGATGGATTGTTTCAAAATGGAGTGATTGAAATCCAATCGATCAAAACAAAAATGTCGTTTTGGGATGTTATCTTTAAACTCAAGTTGGTGATACACATGGTAGTAGGTATCTAAATCAGGACCCACAACAACACTGCTGTGTCCTAGTGCTTTATATTCCGGATGAACACTGATTAACAACGGATTATGAAGCCCTTTTTGATAGGGTCCAAACAAGGAATTTGATACGGAGTACTCGACCCGATAACCATCGCTAAATAAATGATTTCCACAATACGTTAGATAATATAATCCATTTCTTTTGAAAAGATTCGGTCCCTCCGTCCACGCATGAAGATTGGCATCGAGATCTACTCGGTGAACGAGTTGATAGTGTTCATTCAACTCAGAAATCACAACCCCTTGATGATTGGCTCGTAAGACATATAACGTTTGATTTTCATAATAAAAGGAACCATCAATCATATGATTCAAGTTATTCGATACTCGTTGAAACGGACCTATCGGGGAGAGTGATTCGAATAAATAATGACCATTTCCTCCCGGAGAAGTAATCAATAAGAATTTATCTTTAAACAATATCACCTCAGGGGCATAAGCATTCTTGGTAATTGGGTCATCACATACACACCCGACGAATGTCCAATCAATGAAGTTTTTTGATTGGTAACAATAAATCCCTATTTCATCATGATTTGTTGAAGGATACAAATAGTAAATTCCGTTGTATTTCAGAACAAAAGGATCCCCGATATTCGTACTGATTCCATTTCTTTGAATGGTCAATGGATTCTTATGCATATTATCCTTTTACTCCTGTTAGTGCCATGGACTCAATAAAGAACCGTTGGAAAACGACGAAGATTACAATCATTGGAATGGATGCTAATACCGCTCCAGTCATAATCAGAGGAAAGTTGGTACCGCTCGAATAGGCGCTGTTTAAACTAGCTAAGAGCGGTTGTAAGGTTTGTCGTTCTGGAATGGTCAAATAAATAGCAGGCGCAAAGTAATCATTCCAAATGCCGACAAACCAAAAAATGACTTGGGCTGCGAGTGCAGGGATACTTAATGGAATCATAATCCGCCAATAGATTCCAAAGTAAGATGCCCCATCAATCTTAGCAGCTTCGATTAACTCATTAGGAATCCCTTTCATATATTGGATTAAGAAAAACATCATCGAGACGTTTCCAAAAAAGCCGGGGATAATTAAAGGCCACAAAGTATTTGTCATACCTAATCGTTCATAAGCTTGATATTGAGGTAACAATAAAGCTGCATAAGGTACCATCATGGCACTTAATAGGAGGATTAAGAAAAAGTTTTTATGGGGTAAACGTAGTTTTGCAAAGCTAAAGGCGGCTAAACTCGATACAAAGGTACCGATTGTGATTACCGATATTTCTACCGTTAAAGTATTTAGTATCGCCCCAATAATCGGAATGGTTTTCCATATTTCAATGTAGGTGGTGATTTGAAATTGTTGGGGAAATAATGTTGGGATTAATTCAAAAGCTTCTTGTCTTGATTTCACACTGGTTGCTAGCATCCAGACATAAGGAAACAACATGGAGATTGTACCTAATATAACAACGATGGATGAAATGACAAATAACCAATGCCATATGGACCACTTCGAGAGTGGAATTCCTTTTAGTCTCATCCTTCAAACACCCACCTTTTCGAGCGTTTAAACTGAATGATCGTAATCGTCATAATTAATACCCCTAATAAAATCGAAGCAGCAGAAGCAACACCGTATCGATTCTGATCGATTCCTTTCGACCAAATATAGTAGACGATGGTTCTCGCAGCGGGATTTCCATCCGCTAAAATTTGAGCATCAGCGAAAGATTGTAACGCCCCAATCATGGCTGTGATTAATACGTAAAACGATACCGGTGAGAGGAGTGGGACGGTAATATGAACAAACTTTTGAATTGCGTTCGCTCCATCAATATCTGCTGATTCATAGAGGGATCGAGGAATGTTTTGTAATCCTGCTAAGTATAAAATCATCACAACCCCAAGAGAACCCCATACTGATTTCATAATAATCGCAAACTTGATGGGCCAAACGCCGTTTCCTAGCCATTGAACATTGATTCCCAAGATATGATTCAAGACCCCGTTTTCCCCATTAAGAATGTATCGCCACACCACGTTTACTGCGACAACGCTACTGACAACAGGGAGATAATACAAGACTCGTATGAGTTTATTCGCTTTAAAACTACGCCGTAAATAGACAGCAAGCAGTAAACCAAGAAACATCGAAATGGGAATGGATAACATCATAAAAAAGGTATTAAAGACTGCTTCAAGAAAGTACTTATCATTCAGTAAGGTTAGATAGTTCTCGAAACCAATGAAGCGATAATCAATCCGTATTGGATTAAAATTGGTTAAACTAAAATATCCCGAAAACAGTAAAGACGCAAATGTGAAGATGAAAAACCCAATCACAGGGATTAGGATAAATAAAATAGCAAAGATGGATTCTTTACGATGTAATTGGCTTTTCATCATTCAATATAAGAGTAGCTTTCATCAAGTGCAGCTTGTAATACCGATTTATAGCGATTGGCAAATTGAGCTGCTGTTTCACTACCCATAAAGACATCAATCAGTTCAGCCATTAAGTCGTTATACCAAATCGAATCATAGGTAAAGTAAGCGGGTCTTGCTTTACCACCAATGAGTTCTGTCCCTTCGACAATCTTAATGAACATTGAACGATTCGCTGGGAATTGTTGGTTTGTACCAGTAAGGCCTATTCCTTGAATATAATCGTTTTTTGCTAAAGAGATGACATTCGGAATAGATTGACCCATTTGATAACTGAGTTGTTGCGATTGAGGACTGATGGAAAGAAATTCTGCTAATCGATAAGCAGCATTCGCTTTTTTTGTTTTCGCTGAAATAGCAAACCCCATGGAACCTACCCAAGTTGTTGATT
The DNA here is from genome assembly GCA_964483655.1 of uncultured Candidatus Izemoplasmatales bacterium. Classification (GTDB taxonomy): domain Bacteria; phylum Bacillota_I; class Bacilli_A; order Izemoplasmatales; family Hujiaoplasmataceae; genus JAUXXX01. The sequence goes on along the minus strand of CAZABW010000040.1, from coordinate 6,679 downwards.
TTGCTCCTTCTGCTGGTCCATAAGGAACTGGAATGAGGTCCCATTCAAACGAAAGATTCTCCCAAAATCCTTTCGAATCCCATGGCCCCATGAATGAAAAGACAGTCCCGCCCGTTGAAAAACGTTGAAATCCATTGACCGAGACTTGTTCATCTGGAGAAGGCATCACTCCATGTACTAGATGAAGATCAGCAACGAACTGGAGGGCTTGGATAAAATTGGGTGCACTTATGCCTTCGTTGCGAATATCAGAAGCAGCGAAGAAATCAGCGTTGTTCGAATAAATTGCTGTTGGCAACTCATAATGAGAAATACCAAACACTTTTTGACCATTTTGTCTTGTATATTTCAATTGATTTAATAACTGAGTGAAGGCATCCCAAGAAAGAGGGGTATCTGGATCTGGAAATGCCAAGTCCAATCCTTTCGCACTAACGATTTCTTGGAAAAGCGTTTTATTATAAACCATCGCAAAGGGGCCTAAATCTTTGGGTAGAGCGTACAGACTACCACTTCCTAATACTTGCTCATTGCGATCATATTGATAGCGGTTAATCGCTTCTGGCCAGATTGAGGTTAAGGTTTCAGAAGAGATAAAAGAATCCAGGTTTAACAATCGGCCCGAATCAGCCCATAACATAAATTCGGTATCGGGAAGGTAAAAAACATCAGGCAAATTATTCACCCGATTTTGTAACACCCGCATATAAGTTTCTGGAGAGGAGTTGGTATAAGAGACAATGATATCAGGATTCGCTTCCATGAAAGTATCGATTAATTCTTGAAAGACGATCGATTCTTCAATCGAACCCCATCCATAAAACTCAATCGATACGGTTCCATCTTGATTGGTCACATCGGTTCCAATCGATTGCGTTGTACTTGAACCACCGCAAGCGACTAAAAATGAGATTAAAACGAATAAAGCAAGTAAGGTTATTTTTTTCATAGTATCACTCCTATTCATGATTTAACTATACATAATTCTTCTCATAAATTATATGACATTTTATCGATACATGATATCTTTTTTCACTATCTTTGATGATTCTTATACGAAATAATGTCAATAGAAATCCCCTTTGAAAGCGCTTATAAGCTAAGTTATACGAGAGATGAGCGAAATGAATCCGCTATCATACTTTATTGACTTTTTTTAATCTTCCATAACATTTTTCACTTTCATAATCTTGCTATATTGCAAATAATGAGTATAATTAAACGCAACAGGGGGTGTTAAGGTGATCTTTAAGCTAGACTATTTTGGCTATCAAGCAATAGAAAAAGCACCATTTGAAATTCTTCGACCTGAAGGAAGTGCGCGCTACATTTTTTTCCATTTTAATTCCTCAGTGAATATTATGATTAATTATAAATTGGTAGAAGCCCCTCCTGGTAGTTGTATTATATATGAACCTCGTGTTCCACAACACTTCTATGTTGAACGCGTAAATCTCAATCATGATTATCTTGATTTTACCTCTACTAGCCATCAGTTTTTTAAAGAAATCCGCTTTCCTCTCAATACGATTTTGTCCCCGATGATGAGTAGTTATATCAGTTCCATTATGGAAAAAATTCATTCTGAGAGTAATTCCAATCGGCTGGGATCAGAGTATATGATCGATTCCCTAATGAAGACTTTATTTGTTTCAATTTCAAGAAAACTCCATAATTTTACGTTTTCTTCAATTGAATATGAACGAACATTACAACGTAAATTTGAGAAAATCCGGCTTGACCTTTATCACAGACCAGGTTCATTCTCTGTCTCAAGTATGGCTTCAGAACTGGATTTTAGTCTGTCTCACTTTTGCAGCTTATATAAGAAGTTCTTTAATACAACTCCGGTTACTGATTTAACAAAAGCAAGAGTTTCGTTTATTAAAAATTCCAATTTATCCGAGCTATCAACCTATGATATTTCGATGAAACTTGGATTTAAAAGCATTGAATACTTTTACCGTTGGTTTAAACTAAATTTTCATGATACTCCAAGCGAGTATTTCCAAAAACAAAAACTAGGAGATAAGAAACCATGAGTCAATCCATCTTAGACATTGCTAACTACCCTCGCCCCTTGATGAAACGTCCTAATTGGATGTCGTTGGACGGACCTTGGGATTTCGCATTTATTTCAGAACCCCAATTTCAAAACCCCCAATTACTTAACTTAGACCAACTCCATCGAATGACCATTCAAGTTCCATATTCTTATCATACAAAACAGAGTCTGATTCATGATGAAAGCTATCATCCGCACTTATGGTACCGCAAGCTTGTTTCTGTTTCTATCAAACCAAATCAAACACTCTATTTGCATTTCGAGGCGGTTGATTATCACGCTAAGGTCTATGTTAATTCCCAGTATGTTGGCAGTCATGAAGGAGGATACAATCGCTTTTCCTTTGACATTACTCCGTTTGTAAAGAGGGAAGAAATAGAGATTGAAGTATTCGTCGAAGATACGTTATCCAGAGAACAACCTCGAGGAAAACAACGATACAAGAACGAAAATTTTGAATGTTGGTATATAGAAACAAGCGGAATATGGAAGACAGCTTGGATGGAGATTGTGGAACATACCCACATCAAGAATGTGGAGTATGTCTATTCTCCAACCATGTTTACCTTACAACTTAATTTGCAAGCAATGACAGATGAAGATATTTTACAAGTTGAAATCATTGATTCCAACAAGCAAGCAATTTGTTCCTATCTTGGTATACCGAAGACACAAGTTGAGTTATCCCTTCCTAGTGATATAAAACTCTGGTCAGCAGAGAATCCTTATTTACACGATATTGTCGTTACCTTGTGGAAAAATCATCAAGTTGTTGATCAGGTGTTTTCTTATGTTGGATTTCGATTTTTATCATGGAATCAAGAGTATTGTATTAATGGAACTCCTCTCTATCTGAAAATGATTTTAGATCAAGGATATTTTGACACGAAACACCTAACATGCACAGTGGATGATTTGTATAAAGACTTAACTCTAATCCAATCCATGGGATTAAATGGTATCCGCAAACACGAAAAAATCGAAGATCAACGATTCAATTACTTATGCGATGTTTTAGGGATTTATACATGGCAGGAGATGCCAAGCTTCTATCAATACACAGAACAATCAAAACGTCGTCTAAAAACGGAATGGACAGAAGTGATTCATCAATATAAATCACATCCATCGATTATCGCTTGGGTTCCTTTTAATGAGTCATGGGGAATTTTTGAGGTGATGCATGACATTTCGCAGCAGAAATATACAGAGGAAATTGTATTCCTCACCAAAGAACTGGATTCGACTCGCCCTGTTGTGTCAAATGATGGTTGGGAACATACTGTTAGCGACTTAATAACTTTACATAATTATGCAGAATATGGAGAGACATTGCTTCAAACGTATCAAGATATGAAAAAAGTTCTATCCAATGAAGAGGTACATCCAAAACCGCCAAGATTAGCCTTTTGCGAACGTTATCAATACCATTCTCAACCCATTCTAATTACCGAATTTGCTGGTATCGCCTTCGAAGGGAAGGATGGTTGGGGGTATGGTCGAAGTGTTCAATCATCAGAAGAATTTATCAAACGTCTCAAAAGTTTAATTGATGCCATTTATCAAATACCTCGATTCCAAGGTTATTGTGTTACTCAACTTACAGATGTCCAGCAAGAGAAAAATGGGTTATTATATGAAAATAGAGAGCCAAAGGTCCCTCTTGAAGATATGAAACGGATTTTCTAATGTATCTGAGTTGTCAATATAAATGGTGGTATTTATATCAAGACATTGAAAGGGGCTATGCAGAATCCTCGATAGTTCGGAAAAGTATCTTCTTTAGTTTAATGACTTCTGAACACTTTTGTATTAAAATAACTTATAGATAACCTATACTTATCTTGAAGTCATCACAATTCAATTATTTAAAACAGGATTTCCAAAAAACACAAGGAGGCATTATGAACAACTCGAAATTTACAGGTGGATTACTCGGATTGATTGGCACGAATATTTTAGCAGCGCTCATTACCTTTTTAACCTTAGGAATCTGTATTCCTTGGGCACTCTGTATTCGTGAAAAATGGTATGCGAAACATACCTACATTGAAGGCAAACAACTAGAATTTACGGGTAGTGCTATTGAATTATTTGGTCAGTTCATCAAATGGTTCTTACTTACGATTATTACTCTTGGTATTTATGGTTTTTGGCTCAACATCAAGCTAAAAGCATGGGTTGTTTCAAAAACAAGATTTGCCAACTAAAGAATCATCAATCAAAATAAAACGGAACCAACGATGTCTTCTAGACAATCTTGGTTCCGTTTATTATTTTCCATCTAAAAAAAACAATGTATAGTGGTATAATAACCCATAAGGATCATCAAACTTTCTGATTAACTCGAGGTGAATTTACCATGAAATACTGTCCAGAATGTGGAAATATATTAATCAGCGGAATCGAAGAGGAAACCGCTGTAAATCGGTGTTCTAACTGCAGTTATATCGATTGGAATAACTGGGTTTATGTGGCTTGTGTCGTTGTGGCTTTTACTCCGAACAATGAGCTCGTTATGGTCAAACTCAAAGGCAAAGAAGAGGGTAAAATCACCTTTCCGGGAGGATACCGAGAACTGGGGGAAACCTTAGAAGAAGCTGCGATTCGGGAATTCTATGAAGAAACTGGAATGAGAATTCACCATGTTGATTTCTATAAAAGTTACACCTTAGATAAACTACGATTAGTATGGTTGGTCTATCAAACCAAGATTGATCAAGTATCCTTTACGGAGAACAATGAAGTTAGCGAACTCCTTTTAGTCAGTCCGAATCAACTGATTGATCGGACATTTCTCAGAGGTAAACTTACAGAAGGGCTTTATAACGATCTTCTATCGAAATGGGAGAAACAGGGCTCTTTTTAACAAAAAGCAACCCAAACTTTACATCTTGAAAACCTAAAATGGTGTTTTTAAGATGGGAAACTTGCTATGATGATGGTATATAGGAGGAGATACTTATGAATACTGGAGAAAAAATCGCCAAACTTCGCAAGACCAATAATTTAACCCAAGAACAATTAGCAGACCTATTAAATGTTTCAAGACAAGCCGTTAGTAAATGGGAATCGGACGGAGCGTATCCCGAAACCGATAAACTGATTCATATGGCAAGAATATTCCATTGTTCGATTGATTACTTATTAAATACGGAGCAGACCGAAAAAAAGCCTGAAGTACTTGCTGATCAGGTTGTTCAAACAGAACCAAACCCAAAAAAGAATCAATCCATTATCAAAAAGGAGGGATTCTTCCCGCTTGTATGGGCAATTGGAACCTTTCTGTTATTCCATCTCTTTTTCTTATTCCCCGTTTTATATATGGTGGTTAATCAATATCCCATCTTCAATGGTCAAATTACTTTGAAACTCAATATGTATCAATTACTCTTTACATCAAATTATCAATTAGGGAATATTATCATTTTGATTACGTATTTGTTTGTTCTTGCAAATGTGGGGTTGGGAATTATGATTTATTATCATCCCCAAGACAAGAAGGCTTATCAACGCCGAAATATTACTGTCATCATTGGTACTGTTTTATGGGGATTAGTATTTTTCTTCTTACTAGAAAATATGTTAGTAGGCTTATTCTTTATCCTATTATTAAGTATTGCCAATCTTCTCGGGGTTTTATTCCTACCAAAGAACAAACTACAAGCTAACCCGGAAACAACTATTTAAACTAAAAAACATGATTTTGTCAGGAATCATGTTTTTTATTGGTATAATGTGGATATAATAAATAGAGGCAATTATATGTCTAAAGGAGACACGATGAAAAAACAATATATCAACTTACCCCCCGAACAATTGATACTCCATATCATGTTGATTGTAGGAACATACAAAGATCCCGAAAAAGCGAAACTCAAACTAAAACAAAAAATGGGTTTGAATGATGCTCAAATCGATTTGTTGTTTCATGACAATGGCGAAGAAGAATTGGATAACGCAGAAGCCTTGAAAGAAGAACTTCTGAAACGAGAAGCGATTCCTTATCGGTATGACAAACTCCAACATGATTTGGAATTTCTGAAAGGACACACCTTCTCGAATATCGGTGTGATGATTGTAACTTTCTTGTTTTTGATTCTAACCATCTATCTAGGTTGGTTTGACACGATGGATCGCGCTGAAGGAAATATCATTGGATTACGCTATTTCGCACCCCCATTGTTACTTCTTGCTTTTAGTTATCCTATTCTATTGGAACTACCCTATTCCATTCTCTATTTTAGATTAAAAAAAGAGCTTTTATCATCCTCTACTCAATCGATGACACTGAAACATATCATCAAAATCAAACCATTAAGGGAAGCGAAAAGCCAATCCATTGGATTGACACGAGGAGTCGTCCTTTACCACCAAGAAGAACATCGAATTGTGAAATATTATTTACTCGCTCAAGATGTATTGTTTGAAATCGACCCCAAAGATCAAAGATATCAAACGATGACTATCCCCATTGAATATTACAGTCAATCACACTATATCACGAACTCTAATTACAAGGAAATCATTCGCAAAATTGCCAAACAATAAAAGATGGGTCTCGTTTTCGAGAAACCCATCTTTTTGGTTACAAACTTATTCAAAAGCTTCTTT
>CAZABW010000039.1:0-17902 GCA_964483655.1 uncultured Candidatus Izemoplasmatales bacterium | reverse complement strand
AGCACGACAGTCTCCAAAACTGTTTGTACGGGTTCGAATCCTGTCACCCCTGCCATATAATCTAATCCTTAGAACGCATTGTTCTAAGGTTTTTTTGATTAGAATCCATTTCAATAAAAAGAAGTCAGATTTAGATTGGTTATTGGTTTAGACTATATTCAAAGTATCAAAGAAATAGGGTACTTTTTTCGAGGAGAAAGGCTATTTGTGGTTACTATATAAACTGATAAACAAGCTAAAGTGGTCTAGGTTGACCATACTAGGAAATAATCATAAATTCAGTTTAACAATCATTGAATCTCTTGAATAACGAATTCGACAAAGGAATGAAAAGTTGGAGTTCTATTTTTTTGAGTTTCAGATTGGGTCTAGTAAACCGATCTTGAAACATACAAAACATATGTTAGGTTCAAAAGTTCTGAGTTATTTCTTAAGATACCTTGTCATTTCTTTAATTGTCTGTTAATCTATTTTTGATAGATTCACCAAAGATTCTAATAATTTGATTCAATTTTAAGGTTGAAAACAACTAATTAAGGAGGTCTTATGAAAAAACGTTTCATTATATGGTTAGGGATGCTGTTGTTTCTCTTTTTACTAGCCGGATGTGAATTATCGCTACCCACCACTCAATCAACTGAATCGACATCTACTACAAGTATCGATGGCTCCTCGACCACAACGACTTCGTCGAGCAGTACAACTGGAACAACCACAACGACTTCACCGAGCAGTACAACTGGAACAACCACAACGACTTCGCCGAGTATTACAACTGGAACAACCACCATTCTAACGATACCAAGTTATTCGGTTGTCTATTTTGTGAATGGGGTCTTCTTCCAAAATGTATCTTTCCAAGAAGGCCAAGTCCTTACTTTTCTCTCTCTTGGAAGTGAAACACAAATTTTTAGTGGGTGGTTCGAGGATGAATCCCTCCAAATACCAGTTTCCCTAACCGTTATGCCAGGGAACACAGTACATCTTTATGGCACTCTGGTCGATAAACCAAAGACATATCGGTTGTCTATCAATGAATTTGAAATACCGCCCCTTAGAACGGTCCATGCCGGCAGTGACTTTTTAGTCATGCTTACCCAAGATGGAAGAATTTTAACGTTAGGATCGAACACGAACAATCAACTTGGGGACACCTATGCTTTAACCTCTTATGAATTTGCATATGATATTACCAATCAATTCCAACTAGAAGCAGGAGAAACAATCAAGTTGATTCATGCTGACGAGCAAAATGCGATTGTAGCTACATCGAATAATCGTGTTTTTACTTGGGGTAGCAATTTCTCTGGTCAATTAGGAATTGGTGAAGTACATCCCCAAAAGATGCCTTTGTTTGTTCAAGAAATCACTCATCAGTTTTCTTTCCAACTAGGAGAAGTAATCAATTATGTCTTTACCGGCCACACATCTTATCTAGTCACGAGTCACAATCGTATCTTTGCATGGGGACTTAATATTCAAGGTGAAATTGGGGATGGCACGAAGATCGAAAAGGCATCTCCAATTGAAACCACCGCTTTTTACCAATTAAATGGTGCGGATATTATCTATTTTTCTTCCTCGAGTCGATCGGTTTTCCTAGCAACATCAGATCAACGTCTTCTCGTTCATGGACGCAATAACGGTGGTTTACCAACATGGTCGGTGAATGCAATTTTTTCTCCGGAGAATGTGTTGCCGCGGTTTGTGTTAGAAGCAGGAGAGCAAATCAAGATGATTCAAAGAGGAGACTTGCATCTTCAAGTTCTCACTACAGCAAATAAAATTTATGCATTTGGCAATAATGATTATTTTCAATTTGGAACTGGCTACCAGAATACCTTTTTTAACCCTACTGCCGTGCCAATGCCTTTAGCCCCGAGGGAAGAAATTGTTTCCATCCATGTTGGTTCTTTTCATACGGTATTCTTAACGTCCACCAATCGAGTTCTATCCTACGGAAATCGAATTTCGCCAGCTGCTGAGCATCGTGCGGTCCTAGAGGTCCGCTTTCCTTACATGGCACAACGATTGATCACGAGTATCGCAGTAAAAGAAAATGCCAATTACGCAGTCGATGAATATGGCACATTATTAGTATGGGGCAGAGATACCTTATTTGGAACCTTCTCTGAGCCAGTCGAAAAAAACATCAAAATTCAAGTGCCTACACAAACACATGAGCTATTTGAAGGAGCACAGATTTTATTGGAGTCTCCTACGAAGGAGGGAGCATTGTTTGACGGCTGGTATTCGGATATCGATTTAACCATTCCCTGGACTGGTCAATCGATGCCCAATCACGCATTAAATCTTTATCCAAAATGGATTGATTTTCGTCAACTTGATCTCTTTGAAAAACAAGAAATTTTATTCCAAATGGCAATCCCTGCATCGCACATCATTATAGGGCTTAGCCTTGATCACCAAGTCTATCTTTGGGGTGGAAGTACAGTAAGCCCGCTTCATTCTTTAACACCAAAGAATATTACAAATGATTTTGCTTTAGCACAAGACGACGAGATTTGTACCATCACTGCTGGGGTCAGTCATGTATTGGTACTTACCAAACAGGGTAGACTCTTTGGATTAGGGGTAAACTATGAATTAGGACCCATGTTCTATCCTTTAACAATATTAGCTGGAATGTATCCTTATCAAGGGGGAAGCTTCTTTAACAACAAAATTCCTCGACCTCTTGAACTCACTCGTTTGTTTGATTTAGCAGAAGAAGAAATATTAACCGGTGTCTTTTCTGGAGAACACACCAATCTAGTCACCACCTCACAAAACCGTGTATTTCTCTTTGGCGTGATGCAAACGTATGAGTACGTTACCGCCTTCGACTTTCGTGATCCGAGCCGTATTGAGCCCCTACCAATCGAAATCAATGATTTCTTAGGATTACTTCCTGGAGAAACAATCCTTCAGTTTGAAGCGACCATGTTTAATTTTATGGTGTTAACATCAAATCACCGCGTCTTAATTTGGGGTGAAAATCATGAATCGCTCTTATTAGAAGAAGGGATTGAGCGTAGTTACAACCCCTTGGATATTACGGCGAAATTAAATCTCCTTGAGAATGAGTTTGTAACACAATTTGATATAGGTACCAATAACGCGACTTATTTAACCAATTTGAATCGAATTCTTCGTGTGGGTTCTACGTATTTTCCCGATCGATCCACATCCAGTATAACCCCAAAGGATGTGAGTAGTGCATTTACGCTACAAGCAGACGAAACCATTGTCAAAGTTGTTGGTGATAACTTGATAACCATGATTTTAACCTCCAATGGTCGAATCCTTGTTTATGGAATTAGTACCGATCGTAATGGTATCGGCGATTCCTTTACGTATCCATATGCGGTCGATATTACCAATCGTTTTTCAAGTGACCATGTATTTTTTGTGGGGTTGGAGATGGATAAAATTTCTGTTATCGCTACGACCGCAAGTGGTGAAATCTATGGGTGGGGGAGTCTACGTGCCTTTGAAGATGGATTGACAAGAACCATTTCCATTCCCACTAAAATTCTTGCATCTGCAGATCAGATAACAGATTCATTCCTACTATCCGACGAAATAAATCTCGATACGATTTTACAAGATCCTGAACGACTTGGCTTTTTCTTTGGTGGATGGTATGAAGATGCTAAAAGGTCCATTCCTTTTGAACCAAGTACACCAAGAGAGCACTCATTTTCACTCTATGCAAAGTGGGAAACAATTTATTACTCGCTTTATTTCGATACTGCTGGTGGTAGTCCGATTGACATGCAAGAACATCCCTATCAAACCATTTTAAGCAGACCTGATAATCCGATAAAAATTGGTTATCAATTCGTAGGGTGGTATCAAGATGAAACATTTACTGAACCTTTTACATTTGGTAATATGCCAGCACAAATGCTTTCCATCTATGCAAAATTTGAACCAATGCAGTACACCGTACAATTAAATCAGGAGACGACGATTCTTACAAGCGAAATCTATACAGGGGTTAGTCATAGTGTACTAATAACGTTGGATCAGGAAATTTATTTGTTTGGCAAACAAGACAGTCTTTTATTTTATGAACCTTATTTGATTACAGATCAGTTAAATCTAGATTCAATGGATTCCATCGTGATGGCTGCCATGGGGGAAGAACATTTCTTCTTGCTATCCTCATTTGGTCGGCTGTTCGCCTATGGCAGAAATACCGAAGGTGTGTTTGGATCCAAAAATTATGCTAGTTTAAATCAAATCCAAGAAGTCACATCTGCTTATCCCATCGAGAGTGACGATCAAATTGTGGGAGTTTATACCAATTTTTACCAATCGATGATTTTAACGAGGAGTGGTCGAGTCTTTGCAAGTGGTCAAAATTATAATGGCAACCTAGCGATTGGTGATAACTTACAACGTGATGAAACTATGGAAATTACGCAAAACTTTAGTCTACTAAGTGGCGAAAAGATTACCATGATTTCATTGGGGGAAAGTCATGGATATGCCGTATCAACAGCAAATCGAATCTTTCTATGGGGAAGTGAAGTAACTGGTGTAACCATGTATCTAACCCATCAAATAACCACTCATCCACTGCCTATCAATGTTACCTCAAGATTCACACTTGAAGCGGAGGAGACCATTACATCCATATCCTCGGGGAATCTATGGAGTGTGTTTTTAACTTCCACAGGAAAAGTCCTTACGGTCGGAATCAATGATGTAGGTCAACTTGGTAACAACAAAGCCTTAGGACATTCCGTCAATCCCATCGATATTACACCATCTGCGGATTTAAGTAATCAAGAAAAAGTCATGCAGATTAGTACTGGAATTGCCCATTTAATCTTGAGAACCAATCAAGGAAACGTATTCGTTCTTGGGGATAGTGCTTTTGGGGCGACCGGGTTAGGCAGATCTGCCGATATTACGACCTTAACATCCTTAAATCACGTTTTAGCTCTAAAAAATCTAGAAACAATTCAGTTTGTGAGTGCCGGGGGAGATTCCTCCTTCGTGGTGACAAATCTTGGTCGGTTATTTGCTTTTGGCGATAATAGTATGAATCAACTAGGAGATCGCCTGCCCAATCAAGAAGTCCGAGATATCACAGATGCATTTCACCCATTGCTTCTCAATGAGCGGATTGCATCCATTGCCCATGGTTCCGAACATAGTATTGCGCTATCCACAGAAGGTAAACTATTCTCCTGGGGAGGGAACGATTTTGGTCAATTGGGCGTGAACTCCACGAACGTTTTGTGGGATAAAATGAATCAAGTTTTACTAGGGTATAAAGTCAATAAGGTTGTTGCCGGAGCGAATTTCAATTTATATATGGCTGGATCTGCCCTGTATTCCTTTGGTGAAAACACTTATGGACAACTAGGAAATAATGATTACAACTTAGCAAATAAGCTTGCTCCAGTACGAATTGATAGCCAGTTTGGTTTAAAATCTGGGGAAATTATAAAAGATGTTGACGCTGGATTAAACCATGCAATCGCCTATACAAGTCAGAATCGAGTATTCACTTGGGGGGCTGGATATTTTGGGGCTCTTGGTGATGGGTACACATCTTCCTATCAACAGCCCATTGATATTACGGCCAATTTAGCGTTAGCGCTAGAAGAATCCATTGTGAAAGTTGTAGCTGGTGCCAATCAAAGTTTTGTGATTACAAGCCATCACCGGGTCCTTTCGTTTGGACTGAACGCTTATGGTAGTTTAGGAAATCATACCAAGAAGAACCAACTTACCCCAATTGATTTGGCAACTTATGTCCCTTTGATTGAGGGTGAATGGATTGATGATGTCTTTTCTGGTGTCGAGTCGACAATGCTAATAACCAATCTAGGCAATGTATACGTAGCCGGTCGAAACCATGTGGGTCAACTAGGAATTGGTAGTAATGAGCCAATCATTCATTATTTCTATCATGCCAATGAAGCCTATGGTCTACTTCCGGGCGAACGAATCATCAAAGCTGATTTTGGTCATCCAATCAGTTCATTTGGCATCTTCCTCACCAATCAGGGTAGAGTATTCTTTATGGGAAGACCAAATAACCACATGTTACTGAATCAATCCTATAGCAATCGCTACTTTGCTACCGATATCACAGCATACTTCACCTTAGCGAATGGCGATGAAATCGTGGATATTGTGGCTGGAGATTACTATAGTACGGTTACAACCAAATATGGTCGCATCTTAGCGTGGGGAAGCGAGTTATATTATGATTATTTCCCATCTTCCTTAAACACGTCAAGTTATCGAGCAACCAAACCGATTGATCTTTTTGATCAAGAAGATATTATTGCCATTCGGAATGGAGCAGAAAATTCCGTTCTTCTGACAAGTCAAGGTAGAATCTTTGTTACAGGTAGTGGTGCAAGAGGACAATACTTGGATCAAACCTGGGCTAGTAAGAATGAATATACAGAAGTATCTCAATATTTTCCACTACAACCCGATGAGTTGGTTTTGGATGTTGGCATCGGAAATTTCCTCTATGCCATTACATCCAACCAAAGACTCCTAGTGTGGGGAAATCGGAGTCAAAATGTCCTTGATATCACAAATCAAATCGTCTTACAAGAAAACGAAATCTATTCCATGATAGCCGCTGATGGTGTCGCTACCGCTGCGGTTCTAACCAGCTTTGGGCGGTTATTCATGATTGGTCGAAATCAAGGAATTTATGGTAACAATGAGATAACAGAACAAACCACCTTCACCGAAACGACGTCGTATTACGCGCTTAATCCAGAAGAGAAAATCAGCATGGTTTCGATTAGTAATACGCATAGTATGGTCCTAACCAATCAAAACCGGATATTTACCAGTGGACATAATACATCAGGAGCACTAGGAGATAATACCACCGTTGACAAGCGAACACCGGTCAATATAACCCCACGGTACACAATGCTTGCTGGTGAAACGATTTCGAAAATCGTCACTGGCCTTGATTTCTCAGGATTCATCACCTCACAAAACCGGATTTTTACTTGGGGATCTAATAGTTATGGTGAAAATGGTACTGGTGGGCAAAGACATGTTCCAACCCTTTTGAATCCTTCCACAAGATTGGGATTAAAAGCCAACGAAGTTGTAATTGATTTGACGATGAATTTTTATAATTCGTTAGTCATTACCAATCAAGGCCGCATATTGGGCTGGGGCGACAATGAAGAAAATCAAATTCATTTTAGTTATGGGACCGCTCGTGGAATACCTTCAGATTTAATGACGTTTTTACACACCAACCCAGGCGAAACGATTGTACTAGTTCAACCTGGATATTTATACCAGACGGTTATTACCTCACAGAATCGTATCCTTACGATTGGGAACAATCAGTTTGGTCAACTAGGACGAGGGACACTCACCAATTACTATAGTCCCAAAGAGATCTACATTACCCAAATATCACCTTATGAATCTCTTGAGTTTTTCTATCAAGGAGAGGTCGTTTTACCACCACCACCATTAAGAGATGGCTATGAGTTTTTATATTGGTCTTATGACCCCGCCGGAGTAACAATTTTTGAAGCAACCAACATGCCTGCATACCACGCAAGACTGTATGCAATTTACAAACCAGTTGACTAAGTACAATCAAAGGGCAAACACACCTAAACCAACTCAATAATCCTAAGGGGGACTTAGATCCTCCTTTTTCCAATATCTGCCATTACAGGAGTGTAGTTCAAAATAGATTCTTCTGAGAGCGTTTGGAGTGATTGTATTTTATCTTATCTCTTCATTTCACTCATTTGGATGATTTGTCTCCGTTTACCAATTACTCTTTTGATATAATACTTGTGTCAAGCAGTGCTTTCATTTAAATTTAGGGGGTTATGATGAAGAGATATCAAGAATTAAATGCTTCTGTCATTAATCAATGGGTGAAGGATGGATGGGAGTGGGGTGTTCCAATCTCCCATGAGGTCTTTTTAGCAGCGAGGAATGGGCAGTGGGGTGTGGTTTTGACTCCTCATAAGATTGTTCCACACGAATGGTTTCCCCCTATGAAAAATGCAAATGTCTTGGGTCTAGCTTCTGGTGGGGGACAACAGATGCCGATTTTTGCAGCGTTAGGTGCGAAAGTAACAGTACTTGATTATTCATCAGAACAGCTCAAGAGTGAAACCTTAGTCAGTGAACGCGAAGGATACCCCATAACACTTGTACAGAGAGATATGACAGAACCCTTTCCTTTCGCGGATGAGACATTTGATCTCATTTTCCACCCTGTATCAAACGTCTACGTGGAAACGGTAGAGTCCATCTTCCAGGAGTGTTATCGGGTGTTAAAACCAGGTGGGATACTCATGTGTGGACTAGACAATGGGATTAATTTCATTGTCGATGAAAGTGAACAACGAATCGTTCAGTCTTTACCCTTTAATCCATTAAAAAACCCTCAACAGAAGGCCAGTTATAAACCCGATGAAGATGGGTACCAATTTTCTCATTCCCTTGATGAAAATATTGGGGGTCAATTACGAGCAGGTTTCATTTTAACGGAGATTTATGATGATTTAAATACCAGTGGGCATTTGAAAGATTTAAATATTCCGTCCTATTACGCGACAAGAGCAATCAAGCCAACAAGATAGTTTTGTTGGTTTTTTTACTTTTTTTTTAAGAGACTACTATTGTCAAAACGAATTTTCCGATATAATGAAATTGCAAACAAATATGTTTGGAAAAAGGAGGACCTATGAAAACAAGTCATCGAATCAAGGCCCTGCGTGGAGTAAGCGAGTTAAGGGATAAAGTCATCGAGGAAGTCTTAGAAGCCTATTATTTTCTTCGTCGGCAAGACGAAATCGAGACGATTAAAGCAACCTTGGCCATCATTAATGAGTACAAAGACATGACGAGTGTATTTTGTGCGAATTGCCCGAAAGACAATTTTTGTGATGATTGTTTCCCCATGCAAAAGCGAGAAATCTTTGAAGAAATTGAAACGCTATTACAAGATCAAATGGACCATTTACCCGAAGAATACCAACTTTAAATGGGTCGTATGAAGCAACCGTTGAGGTTGCTTTTTTCTTGAAAACGTTTTTTTTGTTTTGATTTCAAATTTCGCTTGTGTCTTTTTTGTCGTTTGATATAATACTAAGTAAATAATAAAATGACGTTGAAAAGAAAGAGTATTTTGAACTCATTCAGAAGAGAGCCCTAGATTGGTGAAAAAGGGTAATGAAAGTAGATGTACTTGATGGTCTTGGAGTCGCGTACCGAAGTCTGATGACGTAGGCTACGACGGTGTTGCCCGTTATAGCAATAGAGTATAACCATTTGGCGTACTTGAAAGGCTCTTTTTTTGTTACAAATTAGCCACCTTTTCATGCAAAATATCGATACTCATTTAGGGTATCGATTTCTTTTTTGGAGGAACCATGATTGAATTTATTGGAGTTAGTAAAGTGTATCAAAGTCAAAATCAACCGTTTCATGCATTACATAACATTACTTTTTCGATTAACGAAAAGGACTTGTTTGGTATTGTTGGTATGAGCGGTGCCGGAAAATCAACCATCCTTAAGTTATTGACTGGTCTCATTCGTCCTGATCAGGGAGAGATACTCGTTAGGAATCAAAGTTTGACCAACTATTCTGAACAAGATTGGCAACAATATCGTCGTCAGATTGGTGTGATTCATCAAGGGTATCAATTGCTGATGCAAAAAACGGTTTTTCAAAACATCGCATTACCCCTCCAAATCCAAGGTTTTTCGAAAGAAGAACAATATCGTCGAGTTTATGAACTCCTAAATTTAGTCGGACTGACACAAAAAGCAAAGGAGTTCCCGAACCATTTGTCTGGTGGGGAGAAACAAAGGGTCGCAATTGCTCGAGCCCTTGCAAATCAACCAAAAATATTACTTTGTGATGAACCAACCAGCGCTTTGGATTTATTAACAACCTATGAGATTGTTTCCTTATTACAAACCATTCATCAAACATTGGGAGTTTGTATTGTGATTATCTCTCATGAATTATCTCTCATAAAAAAAATAACCAATCGATTTCTTATCTTGAATCATGGTGAAATCGCAGAAATTGGGTGGACTCACTCACTATTTGAATCCCCAAAGTCAACCATTGGAATTCAACTAATGGAAAGGATGTGATCATATGGGTAGCATTGGAGTTTTGTTAGTAAAAGGGACAATCGATACCCTTATCATGGTCTTAGGGTCATTATTGATTAGTTACTTAATTGGATTACCTTTAGGTGTATTGCTTGTAGTATTAAAGCCCAGTGGGCTCCGTGAACACAAGGGAGTTTACCTAGTATTATCGCGATTCATCAATATTTTACGTAGTTTGCCTTTTATCATTTTACTTACTCTGCTGATTCCTTTTACACGCTTTCTCGTAGGTACATCCATCGGGATCTTAGGTATGATGGTTCCCCTTTCCATC
The DNA here is from genome assembly GCA_964483655.1 of uncultured Candidatus Izemoplasmatales bacterium. Classification (GTDB taxonomy): domain Bacteria; phylum Bacillota_I; class Bacilli_A; order Izemoplasmatales; family Hujiaoplasmataceae; genus JAUXXX01. Next base: position 7,459 of record CAZABW010000039.1, on the reverse strand, counting down.
GCAGCGATTCCGTTTGTTGCGAGAATGGTGGAAGTAAGTTTAAGTGAAGTGAATCCCGATTTGATTGCTTCCATGCGTGTATTAGGGGCTACACCCTTAACGATTATCTACCAAGTTTATATTGGGGAATCACTTCCATCGCTCATTCGCGGAGTAGGAATTACGTTTATTGCTTTAGTTGGCTACTCAGCAATGGCTGGGGCCACAGGCGGAGGCGGACTGGGGGATATAGCTATAAGGTATGGGTATTACAATTATCAATTTGACATCATGATTTACACTGTCTTAATCCTAATATTCATCGTTGAAGTTGCTCAGTATCTTTCTAATCACGTTGCAAATAAATGGAATCATAATAAATAATACAAAAAATAAGGAGAAAAACATCATATGAAACGTTTTATATTATTTACATTGTTCAGTATCTTACTATTCTCATCTTTTGCTTGTAGTCAAAAAGCAAATATTGATGATCAGGTCTTGACCATAGGCGCTACAATCGTCCCTCATGCTGCGATTTTGGAAGTCATTCGAGAGGATTTGCTAGCCAAAGGGTACACCTTGCAAATTGTCGAATTCACAGATTATGTTCTACCGAATACTAGTCTTCAATCCGAAGAACTAGACGCAAATTTCTTTCAACATCAACCGTATCTTGACTTTTTCAATGAAAACAATGATACGGATTTAGTGTCTGTTGCGGCCATTCATTTTGAGCCACTTGGGCTTTATCATGGAACAGTTTTAAGTTTAACTAATATACCTACGAAAACAAAAGTGGCCATTCCGAATGATCAAACGAATCGGGCAAGAGCGTTGCTTTTATTAGAAACGCTGGGGTTGATTACGCTACAAGAAAACATCGGATTACAAGCCACTCTCACGCACATCGTAGAAAACCCGCTTGAACTCGACATTATCGAGTTGGAAGCGGCAGGGATTCCAGCACGATTGGCAGATGTTGGTTTTGGGGTTATTAATGGTAATTATGCAATCAGTGCCAATGTTGTTTCAAGGCTATTAGCACAGGAATCTGCGAGTTCATTAGCAGCCACGACATATGCCAACATTTTAGTTGTGAAGCGTGGAAATGAACAAAAGGCCGCGATTCTAGCTTTGATTGAAGTACTTCAAAGCGAAAAAGTGCGACAATTTATCCTTCAAACGTATCCCGGAGCAGTCTATCCCGTGTTTTAAGATTCATCAATTTTAGGTACGCCATCGGGAATTTCCTGATGGCGTTTTCCTTGAGAATCTTGGAAGTTGTTTCTATGAGTAATGGTATAATAGAGATGACATGAAAGGAAGTGTTGAAACTGAGGAAGATGGAATTGTTAGCACCTGCTGGGGACTACGCTTCTTTTATTGGCGCGATTAATGCTGGAGCGAATGCAGTATATCTAGCTGGGAAAAAGTTTGGAGCACGAGCAAGCGCAAGCAACTTTACACAGGAAGAGTTAGTGACTATGATTCAGTATGCACATCTGCGAGATGTGCGTTTGTTCGTTACTGTAAATACGCTTCTATTTGAGGATGAGTTCTCTCAATTACTCGAATATACAGACTTTCTAGTTCATCATCATGTGGATGCACTCATTGTTCAAGACTTTGGCTTAATTGATACGCTAACAAAAAGGTATCCTGATACAGATATTCATGTGTCAACACAAGCGAATACTCATTCGATTGAGATGGTTCAGTGGTTGAAGTCGCTTGGGGTGAAACGGATTGTTTTAGCTCGAGAAACCGATTTAGAGTTTGTCAAAGAAATCAAGAGTAAAGTTGACATGGAAGTCGAAGTTTTTATCCATGGAGCTTTGTGCGTCTCCTACTCAGGGAACTGTCTTCATAGTTCCATGATTGGTAAACGTAGTGGAAATCGGGGGGAATGTGCTCAAAGCTGTCGCCTTCCTTATAAACTATATCGAGATCAAACCCAAGTTGGAGAGAGTGGGTATCTCTTATCGACGAAAGATTTGATGACACTGGATCGTCTAGATGAAATTATGGATAGTGGAGTCGATTCGTTGAAAATTGAGGGGCGGATGCGAAAGCCGGAATATGTGATTGGAGTTACAAAAGCCTATCATGAAGCGATTCAACAACGGGGTGTTTTGTTCAACCAAACCATTGAAGACTTGAAACGTTTATTCCATCGGGAATTTACAGGTGGGTATCTTTTAGGTACCAATCCTAGCACTTTGAATCAGCCCTATCGGCCGAACCATATCGGAGTTAAAATTGGAGAAGTCATTTCCTATCATCGCGGAAAAGCGGGAGTCATATTGAGTGAATCACTTCGTGTTCAAGACGGGGTTCGCTTTCTATCCAAAAATGATTATGGGATGGTTGTCTCTCGAATCCTCGTGAATGATATAAGTGTGATAAGCGCCAAAAGAGGCGATAAAATCATTCTTGATGTCGCAGAAGAAGTTCGAGTAGGCGATCCCCTTATGAAGACCCAAGACAAAGATTTAGAAGAAAGTTATCAACCCTATTTATCTGAAACGTATCCCTTGATTCCGATTCACATGAAGGTTCAAGCATGGATCAATCAACCACTTACTATCCGAATCCACCATCCCCATCAAGAAATCGAACTTAGGACGGAATATCGGATTCCCAAGGCAATCAATCAACCAACAAGTCGAGAACAAATCCAATCCCAATTATCCAAGCTAGGTCAAACACCCTTTGCATTAGAATCGATTGAAGTAGAAACTGATGAAAGTGGATTTATCCCAGTTGGTGTTTTAAACCAAGCTAGACGCGATGCTCTAGAAACTTTGAAAAATCATCTCTTACAACGACCAGAAAGTCGGATTCTATCGCTAGATGTTATCACTCCTAAAACACGAAATGTTCATCCTCAACTTGTCGTGAAAGTAGAGACAATGGATCAATTCAATCAAGCCCATGAACAAGGTATTCAAACGATTTATTACGATGAAGAACTTGCTATTGACGAACCAAGTTATCCAGGTTTGGATTTATATGTCGCTAGAAAGCGCATTTACGCATCTCAAGTTCATTCCCTTCACCCTAAGAAAGTTGTCGTTCATGAAATCAGCTCCGTTATCCATAATCCCAAAATCTCATGGATTGCAGACCAGTTTTTCAATGTGACGAATACCAAAACAATCGATTTATTGGAGCGCTTTGGGGCGAAGAGAATCGTTCTTTCTAGTGAGGTGAACAAGTCTCGTTTGACAAAACTAGTTCAACAATACCGATTATCATATGGAATCAATCCGCCATTAGAAATGATCGTTTATGGCCGACTTGATTTAATGATATCAAAATATTGTCCCATTACTACTCATGTAGGAAATCAAAAAGATCATTGTCAAATTTGTCATCACAATCAATATTACTTAGAAGATCGTATTGGTATGAGATTTCCGTTAAAGGATGATGGGAATTGTAACATTCGACTCTTACATGCAAAGCCCTTGTTTTTACTAGATGAGATTCCAGCCCTCCTTCAATTAGGAGTTTCCACCATTCGATTGGATTTTACCATTGAATCAAAAGCAGAAACAAAACAAATCATCGAACAAGCTCAGGCTGCATTTTTCAACCGAAACATCCCATTCGATGAATCAAACTATACTAGAGGACGTTTTTATCGTTAGGAGATTACAAAATTGATTAACATAATAAAAAAAATTGGATGGTTTATCAAAGCGGAATGGAAAGCCTACCTTCTCATGTTTGTCTTGTTATTATCCATTGCGTTTATTTCGCTTACTCCTGCACGAGTGCTCGGGTTAGCCATTGATACGATTGTTTCTGGGGGGATTAACGAAAGTAGTCTCACCTTTTTGGTGTTTGCACTAGCTTTACTCCCTACCGCACGCTATTTACTCAGTTTCGGATATAACTATCTCGTGAATGTGGAAGCGCAAAAACTAGCATTCAAACTTCGAAAGCGATATTTAAGTCATTTATTCGAGATGGATTCGAAATTTTATGAAATGTATGAAAAAGGCGACCTCATCGCACGGGTTACCAACGATTTGGACGCGATTACTCAAGCGGCTACCTCATTGTTAGAAGGTTTTATTTTTAACGTAGGAGTGATCTTATTTGCCATTGGAGTTATGGCAACGACCATCAGTTGGCAATTAACCCTGATTTCGATTACCATTATGCCTATCGGGTTAACGATTCTCAATGTGATTCGGAATCAAAAACGGAAGTACATCAAACGCCATCGTGAAATTTACGCAGAGATGACTGAGAAGGTCCTGGAGTCTGTGGAAGGACAACGAGCAATTCGAGCCTATGTACAAGAAGACCGTGATTTAGAAAAACAATACGATGCGATTAACAAGGACATCGAATCCTGGCGCTATATTGTCCGCTTTGAAAACTGGTTTAACCCGTTATTTGAAGTGATATATGGGATTGCCTATGTTTTAGCTTTTGGATTTGGAGTTTACTTTATTATCATGCAAGAAATGACTTTAGGTGGATTAATTACTTTTGTCTCCTATATTGGGATGTTATATGGTCCAATTATTTCGATATCAACCTTATTCTCACAAATCAATAATGCAACGATTTCGATTGATCGACATGAAGAAATTTTAAAACAACAAAGTGAAGTTCACGATGAACCAACATCCAAACCGATTGTTTTCTTTGAAGAAATTGAGTTTCGTAATGTCACGTTCAAGTATCCTTTTGACAAGTTGCCTGTGATTCGAAATATTAACTTTACCATCAAAAAAGGTCAAACAATTGGGATTGTTGGCCCAACAGGTGCAGGGAAATCAACCCTGATTCGACAACTGCTTCGAGAGTTCAACATTTCTGAAGGTCAAATCTATGTGGATGGATTACCCATCGAAGAATACATCATTGATGATATCAGATCGATGGTAGGATATGTTCCCCAGTCGCATATGTTATTCAAACGTTCCGTTGATGAAAACATCATGATTGGAAATCCGAAAGCGAATCAAATCGAACTCGATAAAGCTGTAAAAATCGCGGATTTTGAAAAGGATTTAAGTTTCTTACAAGATGGACTCCATACGATGGTTGGAGAAGCCGGTTCAACATTATCCGGGGGCCAAAAACAAAGGTTATCGATTGCTCGCGCCTTAATTAAAAACCCCGAAATTTTGATTCTTGATGATTCTTTGAGCGCGGTGGATGCTAAAACAGAAGATACGATTATCGAACATTTAAAAGAATTCCGAAAAGGGAAAACGAATATTATTGTGGCACATCGATTTTCTGCGGTCCGGGATGCCGATATTATTTTAGTTATGGAAAAAGGAAAAATCAGTCAAAGGGGTAATCATGAAGAATTGCTCCGAGTTGATGGATGGTATAAGCAGCAATACATCCAACAAATGACGATGAAGTGATCATGATGAAAACGATGAAAAAAGTATGGCGTTATATCGCCAAATATAAAAAATTACTAACGATTAGCATCGCCGCAATGCTTATCGTTCAAACTCTTGGACTTGTCGCCCCTTTAATCGTGAAAGCCATTTTAGATGATTATTTGGTGGGCATTGAACGCCCTTGGCGTGAAGTTAGCGAACCTGCTAATCAGACAGTCACATATCAGGGTCGTTATTTCATTCAGGATGATGATGCAGTACAAGGAGTTTCGATTGTTATTATTCAAGGGAAATACTATTTTGTGGAAGACATCGTTCCCAGAGGAAACCGAGTTCTTAACAATGATACCCTAAACATCATTGAACCCAATGGGGTAAGTCATACATATCCTGTTGTTTTATTATCCAGATCAGCGGTTCTTGATTTCTATCAACCCTTTATACAACCACTGATTCTGCTCTTAGGTCTATTATTCTTACGATTCTTCCTACATATCCTGTTTACCTACATTCAGCGGATTTCCACTTCAATGATTAATGTGAATATAGTACGAGACGCTCGAAAAGATGCGGTTCGTTCGCTCCAGCGGATGCCGATGTCCTATTTCGAGAGTGAACCAGCAGGGAAAATTGCAAACCGCGTTATTTCTGATGTAGGTGGGATGATGAATCTTTTCTCGACGATTATGAACCTACTAGTAAATGCTTCTTTAGCAGTCGTCTTTGCCTATATCGGAATGTTCTATCTTGACGCGACGCTTGCACTATTAACTTTCATCGTTTTTCCAGTCGTGTATATATGGCTAAAAGCGTTTATGAAGCGTCTTAATGTGATTGCAGTGAAAGTCAACGAACAAAACTCCTTGATTACAGCGAACTTAAATGAAATCATTAATGGCATTTCCATTTTGCAAATTTTCAACTTTAAACAACAAACAGAAGATAAGTTTAATGAACTATCGGCGGACTTTGCGAAAGAAAAGTTGAAAGAAACTAAACTTCACTTATCCATTGGTTGGAATTTAATCCGTTTGATTGGAGCGTTAGTTACTGCGGTTATCGTGCTATACTTCGGGAATGGATATCTAACCATTGCTGGATTTGTGGTCACCGCAGGAATCATCTACGCCTATAATGATTATCTATCACGCTTGATTGAACCGGTAGGAACATTATTTCGAGAAATCGGGAACTTACAGCACGCAATTGTAAAGACGGAACGGATTTTCCGAATTATCGATGGGGAACAAGAAGACGGTTCGTTCGAAATCATTCCTCGGTTTCAAGGCGATATTCAGTTTGATAATATTTGGTTTTCCTATGACACCACTCACCCCGTTTTGAAGGGGATTAATCTGAAGATTGAACCAGGTCAACTCGTAGGTTTGGTAGGCCATACGGGATCAGGGAAATCCTCACTGATGAGCTTACTACTCCGCTTTTACGATATCAAACCAACAGATAAAGGGACAATTTATGTGGATGGAGTGGATGTTACAAACTACTCCAAGCGTTCTTATCGCGCCCATGTTGGGATCATTTTGCAAGACCCCGTTTTATTTAAAGGAACGTTAGCTGATAATGTTCGATTTGGATTAAGTCATATTAGTGATGAGGAAATTGAACGTGTCCTACGCGAAATCGGAGGAGGGAAGCTACTCGATAAGTTAGAACAGGGTGTGAATCAAATCATTACGCGAGGAGGCGGAAATCTTAGTGTTGGTGAGAAGCAAATTATTAGTTTTGCTCGCGCAGTGATTCATGATCCTGTCATCTTAGTGATGGATGAAGCGACCGCCAATATCGATACCGAAACCGAAACAATGATTCAAACAGCATTAGAAACGGTTCGTAAAGGTCGAACGATGATTGTCATTGCCCATCGTCTGTCCACAATCAAGAACGCCGACAAAATCGTTGTATTAGAAAATGGAATCAAAGTCGAAGAAGGAAGACACAAAGACCTTCTAAAAAACAACAGTGTCTATGCGAATATTTACCGCTCACAAATCAAAACCACACAGGATTTCATTCAAACATGATTTTTTCGTTTCTTTATCAGTGGATTCTTCCAATTTAAGACTTTTATGATATAA
>CAZABW010000038.1:15007-18110 GCA_964483655.1 uncultured Candidatus Izemoplasmatales bacterium | reverse complement strand
GGATGAGCAGTTGCTCAAACAATTCTTCCGTATCTTTCACTTCGTGTTGGACAATTAATTCAATCAACGGATGAAGTGAAAACATCATCCGTTCGCGATCCTCTTGAATCCAACCGCTCATCACCAAATCATTAATTTCATTATAGTCTTCTTTTTGCGTATATCGAAGCAGGGTTTCATAAAGTACACCACTAGATGGCATCAGTGCTAAAATGTAAAGAATCTCTAAATGAACTCGTTCCAATTGTGATAAATCAAACAGGGTTAAAAGGTATCGATAGATCGTATCATAATGACTACTTCGGTCTTTAATGATATTAATCCGTTGGGTAACATTTTTAGGATCGGTTTTTAATGTTTCTAGCATCTTAGCAGGGGATATTCGACCCATTTTCATGGTCTTAGCGATTAACTCAACGGTTAACGTATGTCGCGAAACGAGAGCAATCATCTCTTCTACCATGCCCTTATTTGCTTCTGAAATTGGCATGCCATAGTGATAACTGAAGAGTTGAATCATATCTGAATCATCAATTGGGGAAACATGAACACAAGGGGCATATTCAATTTCATTCCGTGTTGTGAAGATGAACTTACACGGTAAAGCTTCTAAATCAGCATAGCGAGAGTCATATTGCCCATTAAAATTATCAATGACAAGAATCGTGTTGGAATCACTCTTTAATAAGAGCTGATATTTTTTATAGTAATACTCCTCTTCTGATAATCCTTCTTTTGTGATCGAAATATTTTCAAATTCTAAATTCGAAATCATCTCTTGGAGCGACTGAGAAAAGAATACTAAATGGCGTTGATTATAGTATCCTTGATACGTTGAGACATACTTCTTAGCCAATTCAGTCTTCCCGATTCCACCTATCCCATGCAAGAAAACAATATTTTGTTTTTGCTCATGCAATATTTCATGGATCCGTTGGAGTTCATTGCTTCGACCGATAAAGTAGTTTGGTGTCCCAATATTGGCATTAATGATCCGCGGTTTGACCGGGCTTAAAGGAGCTTCTGGATTGCCTGATAAGCGTTTTTGAGCGAGTAATTCGACTTTTTTTATAAGTTGATCAAACATCTGTGGCGTAGGAGGTTTGTCCCCTAAAATTCCTGAAAATCCACCAATAAAGAAATCAAAGGTATCTGTATAAGGACTCTTTGTAACTTTAAAGGGGACAATATCAAGAAGACCTTGGGTATTTCGATCCCGGGCTATCCGGATTTCTTCGCTAACATAGGATGTCGGTTTCATGGAGTCATCGCTGACGATACAGACAAAACAGTGCGAAGTTTTTAAGGCTTTCACGCAAGCTTCGCTAAAGGCATTGGTTGTTTGACTATCGGATTCCCACACACCAAAACCAGCGTTGTGAAAATACCGAACAACTTCGTTTTTGATTTCAACATCTTTCCCCGTCCAACTTACAAAGATTTGATAATCCATAGTTCCTCCTCTCGTGATGAACACATACAGATGGACCTCTTATGAAATCCATTCAAAAATCGTCGCATAGAACTCAGGAAACACTGTGAAGATGAGGGTTGCCCCTACTAAGAAAAGTCCCAAATAGAAGTGAAACCCCGCCCAACCAGAATAATCTTGCTGAAACAATATCCACACATGAATAAAAATATGAATAATGAAACTAATGATAAAAAAATAAAGTAAGCCGACTGCATTGGGTTCGGGTCCACTCGAATAAACAAATAAAAGGCCAATCAATAAGGTCAGGATGGTAATTATACCTTGGCGAAGCCCTCCCTTACTAGCAATCAGCGATAATATCATATGTGAAACATGATAAAACGCACAGTAAATACTGACCCCGCTTAACATAGGTAAAAGAAAACCAATCTCTTCTGAGGTGTCATTCGTTGTAACGATAATCGCACTAAAGAACGCAACAACGAGTAGAATCACCGAAAACAAGCGATCCCATAACCAGTCCAACCGACCATCTTCTTCGATGAAACGAGCAATCATTAACCCACTGGAAGCAAGTAACACCCAAAGCACTAAGGTGATTTGTAATACCGCTATCCATTGAAAGACCCCGACGAATAAGAAGTAAGCAAGGACTAGAACTAAAATACTCGAAATCATTACTGTCAAATGAGGATTCTTCCATAAATCTTCAATCAGAAAATTATTGAACCACGCGACTAATCCAAATACAAGCAAAACCCCAAACGTGGAATATACCAAATAATGAGATGCTGGGGAAACGAAGAACAGCACGACGATTCCCAGGAATAAAAGAATCGGGATACCAAGTGTGAGAGCGCCCATTTCTTCATCCACCACATAAAAAATCAAGAGGTAGGTACAATCCGCAATACCAAGTACTGCTAAAATCATCGTGATGATCGAAATCGAAAAAGGTTGTTCGAAAAAGAATATTGGCAAGAGGATACTAGCTGAAACGAGTAAGGTCCAAACAATCAGACCCAATAACCAATGACGATCATACAGAAACCATTCCCAAACCGCATTCGCCACATCTGACCACGTCCGTTTTCGTTTTCTAGAGGATGAGGAGGGAGAATGGGGTTGTTGAGGCGCCTTAGTTTGAGGGGGTGCTGCCACTACAACTTGTGGAGTTGGATTGGGAACCGCTGGTGTCGTCGTTTGGGGGTTGGGTTTAGAAGCCACTGACTGTGGATTAGTTACCGATGCATTCGTCTTCACACTTGGGGTCGCAACAGCGATAGGAGGTCCCTGTGGAGAGACTTTCGGTTTGGTGGAAGCCGTTTTTGTTGCTGTGTGATTATTAAGGGGAATCCGATGAACCCCCAAGTCCATCTTGGTCGAAATCCGTAAAGCATAGACACATTGAGCAATCACCCACTGGGCTTGGTCCTTGGGAACCCCATGATTCTCAAATTCAAACATGGCCTTTTGAAGACCTTTGGCAGGGGTTTCACTTTCAAGAAGATATTGAAGGACAGGAATGTCATTGAGATATAATTTAAAGCGTTTGACGTCTTTCTTGTTTTGGTCTGACCCGATACATAAATCCAATAAATACGGGTAAACCAAAGAAAAATCACCAAAGGAGTGATCGAGTAAGTACTCTTTTCTAATTTTTCGTAA
>CAZABW010000038.1:13813-14907 GCA_964483655.1 uncultured Candidatus Izemoplasmatales bacterium | reverse complement strand
ATCTCTGGATAAAACTCGAGTTGTTGACAAGGAGCCGTATCATAAAAAGCTATAGCAACCGTCGAATCGTCGCTGCCCGAATAGGCATTCGCAATCAAATGAACGGTTTGATCCACCCAAGTTTGTGTGGTCTCTTTCGTTCTTCGATACCGTTCATAAAGGACTTTAAGGATGAAAAAATGACGATAGCGTTCCAAACTTTGATAGCCATTAATGACGCCATCACTACATAAAACCATCGCGATGGTATCTGATGGTGCTTGAATCGACGCTCGCATCCGCTGAAAACTATCTTCTTGGCATAAAGAATCGGTGATGCTTCCCCCATAATCAGCTTCACTGGGGACACATTCTTCGATTTGGAGATTGATATCCACTCGAACAATCAAGCCATCCCCGATTTGAAAATGCAGAAGATATTCATCGCTCCATAGAGTCGCTAAAAGGGTTGCCCCGTATGCGATGGCTGGCTGGGTAAGAACACGTTGTCGCTTACGCTCAGTACAGCGATTCAATTCTGCTTCGGTAAAAGGATTTTGAGAGATATCAAAATCCACTTGATTATTCCAATCGGTTAAAATCGATAGTTTAAATTGATCTAGACTCCGGATTGCTTCCGAAACGGTTGGATACTTCTTCCAAAACTGCTTGGCATTTTCGACGGCACATTCGACCGCAAACTGCGAACCTAAATGCGAGCGAAAATATTCCGGACTTCCATGACCATCGGCGATAGCACATATAACGAAATCTTCGCCTTCAAAAACAAGAGAAGCATCTTGGCAGATGCTTCCTTCAAGGAGATGAGATTTTCCAGTCGATCTTGATGTCAATGTTTCGCGTTTCATTGACTATTGCCAACCTTCCACTTCATCTTCATCTTGAATGCCTTCGTTGATTTGTTTGATTGCTTCTTGATTTTGAGCGCCAGATTCCGATTGAACGCCGCTCGATGATTTACTCTTCACTTGCGAAGCACGAACAATGACCAACTTAATCACTTTTCGTAATGCTTCTGCCGAATAAACTTTTAAAATTGTTTCACTATTATCGGTAAACGCAAGCAAAACTTGCTTCGCTTCTTCGGAATCAAT
>CAZABW010000038.1:2174-13713 GCA_964483655.1 uncultured Candidatus Izemoplasmatales bacterium | reverse complement strand
TTTCACTATTATCGGTAAACGCAAGCAAAACTTGCTTCGCTTCTTCGGAATCAATGCCAATGGCTAGTGCGTATTTCAGAGCTACGCGGAACCATCCACGTTTCTTTAATTTCGCTAAAGCATCTGGCCATTCTGGTGAGGTCGGCATCCCATCGGTCATAAGCAAAATAATTGGCGCATACCCACCAAAATCTGGCATCATTCCGCCATTGGATTCTTTACTCAGTTTCTCTTCTAATTTACGATATGCATCCGCAAGATTGGTTACTCCAGCAACTTGGATATCTTTCCATTTGAAATCGTTGACTTTCTTCGCTTCGGGAAAAATCCAGTTCGCTTGATCATCAAATTTCAAAGCCGAGATTTTGATTTCCACATCTGCAGTATCATCTTGAATCTCAGGCATGATTTCCATCACATCCCGAATCGCATTATTGACAGCGCCAATGCGTTCGTTTTCCATGGAACCAGAAGCATCAATAATAAAGAAGATATTTAACGTTTGTTTGGCAATGCCTACTTGATCGAAATTACTCGTTGTATTGGTTGACATATTTCCTCCTATATCGCTTGAAATTCACCTTGAATTCCATCTCCAAACTCAATTAACAAATACCGAATATCGAGTCTAAAAATACCATCTGAGGGAATAACTTTGGATTTGCCGAGTGCATCGGTGATTTTCCACTCTGATGAAGAGAGGTTCTTTAGTGCAAACAGGGTCTGATCTTTTTGATTTTGGATAACTTTCCCAACCGCGCGATTGTATTCACTCGATGTTTTATCCAAATGAGTGGCATACAAAGCTTTGTTTTTTGCTAAATAAATGACATTATTATGAATGGTTAGTTTTCCTAAGAGGGGATGTTGTTTCTTACATTTCGGACAAGTGGATTGCGGAAATGTTTGATTGGGATATTCAAATTGACAGTGAGGACACACAACCAGCTCATCCCGATATCGTTGGAATAACCGCACCCAGCGGATTTCCGTTGTCCGCCCATTTTCACGGTCCAATAGTCCTTCTGTAAAGGTTTTGATGAACTCTTGTTGAAGATAACTCGGGGTTTGGGGCCAATAGTTTAAGACAACATTATGATACCCTCGTATCGGTCGATTCGACGTATTTTTCGGATCGAAGATAAACAAGGGTTTCGTTCCATATAACTCCATTTCCGCAACTTCGTCAATAAAAGGATAGTTGCGCAAATATTCTCCTTGGAAAGGGTGCCCATAGGTCAGTGCCATAAATAAAATCACCGCTAAACTAAATCGATCGGTATGGGTATCCGGTAATACTTCTCCACGCAAGACCTCAGGAGCCATGTACTTCACTTTGCCCATAATCCCTAAATTCGCCCCAAAAGGTGCGACATTATCATTATCGCAAATGAGTGCTTCTCCAGTAATAGGGTCTAAAAAGAAGGAGCCATCGTTTAAGTCTTGATAACTATACCCTCGAGAATGGAGAATCTTAAATCCGTTTGCTAAATCTAAGCACCATGTCGAAAGTGCACTGGCTGATTGAAACCGGACTTTTCCATTCAGGAACGATACAAAACTATGGAATCGTTCTGGGCGAAGGTCCATTAAATAGCCAATCCCTTTCGAAGATTGCTCCGCAAGTTTTAATGGCCATAAAAATTCTTCGCTTGGAGATCCTTTATGAATATTCGTCCGTAAATTTTGGATGAAAGCTGGACTAGGTTGCTTAAAATACCATTTTAATGCATAGTCTTTCGTTCCGACGCTGACTAAGTAAACTTCTCCTTGAGCCCCAGCACCAAGCCATTTCTTAACAATAGCTTTTTCGCCACCTTCAAGAAGAATCTTCTCATTAATAGATAAAATCATGTTTGACTCCAATCAATTATGGTTTTTTACAAAGATAACGATTTATTTATTAATTAGTTGATTAAATTGGTCTAAATCAATTTTGCCCTTTGATAAGTCAAAGAAGATATCGTTGTATTGATCAACAATGGCATTTGACATCATGAATAAATACTCGAAAATATCGTCTGGGATATCCACTTCGCTCGAATAAGGAATCGTCGCTTTGAATGATAATTGACCATCTTTTACATCTACGTTGAAATGACCATCTAAAATCAAGCGATTGACCATGGAGGTTGCTAACACCGAATCGATTAATAATTCTTCAGAAAACTTGAAAGGAAACCAAGAATAAAGGGTGAAGACTGGTAGTTCATCATGGAACACAACTGTGTGTTTTAAATCAATGTCATCCGTTTTAAAAATAACTTGAAGAATAAAGTTTTCATCATCTTTGACATAGTGAATCTCTTTTGAATCCATGTAAGCTTTTAATTGTTCAAACGCAACTTGAGCACTCATTTTGATTCCTCCTAATTTTTATTATTTTTATATTTTTGTGCAAGATCTTTTAGTGATTTTACCTCCAGGACTTTTTCAATGGTCGATTCATCATGGAGCGGCTCTTCTTCGATGGGGCGTAAAGCATTTAATTGTTCTTCCGATAGATTAAGAAAATATTGATTAAACAATTTGCCAAACGCTTTTTCTTTCCATAGAACCATAATATGTCTTTGCTCGATGATTTCCAAAATCATTTTCTCTGAAATCAGTTTAGGTTCTAAATAGAATTGAAGAAAATCGAGATATTCAGGATTAGCAGCGAACAAATCTTCAATGTCGCTTAAATCGTCTAAGGGTCGATCCATTCGATACCGTTCTATAAAAAACGGTGTGAACGCTTCTTTCTGTAAGGTATAGGTACCTTTCTTGTTTCCCTCCATTAGCAAACCTAATTGATTCATCTCACGAAACAAATGGAATAGTTCGTTGATGGAAAGGTTTTTGTCTTTGAGGATTTGATCGAAGACAATTTCTTCTTGGGCAGAAAGGTATTGGAGTAAATCAATGTGATTCATAGGGGATCCTCCGGCGAATGCTTACTTTTTATAAGGTTCTAAAATTTGATCAATTAATCCATATTCTAATGCTTCTTGAGCAGTCATATAATAATCCCGCTCTAAGTCACGATGGATTACATCGAGGGGTTTATCCGTATTTTTGGAAAGAATGTACTCCAGTTTTTCTCTTGTTCTTGCCATGTTTTTAGCAATGATTTCAATATCCGTTTGTTGCTGTACGCCATTTAACCCGATTAAAGGTTGATGGATTAAGATATTCGAATTTGGAAGAGCAGATCGTTTTCCTTTCGCCCCACTTGATAATAAGAACGAACCCATCGAAGCTGCTGTGCCAAAACACACCGTCGCAACATCAGGTTTGATATAATTCATCGTATCATAAATCGCTAACCCATCGGGAACACTCCCACCTGGGGAATTGATATAAAGATAGATATCTGTATCAGGGTCTTCCTTTTCTAGATTTAATAATTGGAAAATCACATTGACTGCTGTTTCATTGTTAATTTCGCCGTTAATAACGATAATCCGATTTTCATAAATTTTTTCCGACAAAGATTTGCTTTCCTTCATGCTTGTTCCTCCTTATAAATGGATGCACACATTAGCCATTATAACATGATACGGAATAGAAAAAGCGTTTACTTATGAAAAAAAGGGAGAAGTTTTAGTAAATTATGGGAATTATCGAGATTTCTAATCAAAAATTACAATCTTCATTTATAATTAATAATAGTGAGTCTTAGAAACATATTGAATCCCAAATATTCATCAAATGTATCCACAAGGAGGAACACAATGGAATTAATTACCACATATTACGAAGTGTTTCAGTTCATGGTATTATCCACAACCCTACTCGGAAATAAAAAAGACACGCTATGGTGTCAAGATAGCGATCGAATCATTTCACTGATCGGTTCTGCCTATTCCATGCCTCATGATCTTGTCATTCAAGCACAATCCTTAATCAAGGATAGGCTCTTTGAAATCGAATTAGTCGCTGATACAGACTATAACTTTTTTAATAACGATAACCTTCATGATAATGTTGATGAATCGATTTTGTATGACTTAAAGAGTAAAACGATTACCTTCTTGCAAAATTACTTTTCTCCAAAACATCAATATTGGTTAGATTATCGTCATTATAACACCTATCATCCAAGCATCCATTTTTATAATATGTTACAAGCCAGTAAATCGGGGAATGTGATTGCATGTCGCCAATTAGGCATCCTTTATGCATTAGGGATTGGTGTCAATCAAGATATGAAAAATGCTATTCTAAAATTCTCCCAAAGCGCCTACTGGGGCGATCTTCCTTCCATTTTCTTATTAGCGAAAAGCTACCAATTAGATCAACAAGACCACAATTATGCCATTCATGAAGAAGTGGTCTCATTAGCTCAAAAGTATTTGAACACTGGCGTTACCCTTCTTCCTGATGAGGAAACAGCGTCGAATGAAGCAAAAATGATTTATATCTATCTCGCTTCCATCTATCAAGACATTGTTGTGCATCGATCGGAAGAACAAATTGACTACTCTTTTGTGGAAGTTATTCTGCTCCCTCATTTAGATTATCGAAAAAAAATGCACTACATCAATCATTATCAAGAAGGCACCTGGAAAGATGCAACGAATTCGACTTCATCACCCGAATCGAAATTCGGATTTATTAAGGGGACAAGACCATGAGGAACATTAATAAAGGACGAGAGTCCTATGTCAACGAATACTTGGAAAATTCCCAGTTAGTTCACTTTCGAGATTTAGATTTTAAAAAGTATCACGTGCGTCAAGTATTGTATAAAGATCTTCCATCTGTTGATATGAAGGGATACTTTCCGATTGCGAGCGATTACGTCGACTCCAACTTTCAAGTCACTTCCCCCCAAAACGGTGATTTATGTTTCTACTTCTTACCCAGTTTTCATGAACTGTATATTGGAACAACAGGTAGTGGGAAAACAACGGGTTGTGTGGAACCGCAATTACGGGCTATCTCGTCAGTGAAGAATAAACCCAATTTATTTATCTCGGATCCGAAAGGAGAATTGTTTGAACGTAACGCTCAGCATCTGAAGCAACACGGTTATAAGATCTTCTTACTAAACTTCAAGGACGGACAAAAATCAGACCGCTGGAATCCGTTGTTAGAAATCTATGATGAATACCAAAAACTAACCCTAGTAGGTAAAACGGCAGTCTTCCGGGTTGGAGCGGTGGATCCAACCCTCATTCTTTACAGTGATGCCAATGATTTTGAGGAAGAGTATCTTGCTTACGACGGCTACGCATTCGCTTCAGGCGAGGCATTGGAAGATTACATTTCGTACTTAAAAGATAATATTTTAATGAAAGTGGAAGACTTAGTCACCCAATTTGCAAATATGGTCGTTCCCACAAAGAGCGTGAAAGATCCCACCTGGGAAGATGGAGCGAATCGATTATTTCGTGGATTGATCTATGCCCTCTTAGAAGACTCGATTATTCCTGAATACCAATTCACTCGAGATATGATGACATTAAAAACAATACGCGACTTATATAACACCTTACGGGACCATATCAATTCGGTGATGTCGAGTGGGAATAACTATTCTTTGAAAGATTATCCACCATTAAACTATAAACCAGAAAACTCCTATTCGCTTCAACTTATGCGTCAAACCGTTGAAAATGCGAATGGAACAACAAGAAGCTATCTTGGTGTGTTTGAAACATCCGTGCAAAAATGGCTTGATTTCAAAATCTTATCGTTAACAACCGGTCATACCATCCATTTGGATGGCGAAGCAGAACCTTTTGCAATCTTCCTTGTAACTCGTGATTATGAAAAATCCGACTTTCTTGTGGCGGGATTATTTATCGATTGGGTTTATCGTGTGATGCTTGAAAAGAAAGAGCGAAAAGAGACCGATCGTGAACTTCATTTCTTCTTAGATGAATTCGGGAATATCCCCGAAATTCGCGATTTTGAGAATAAAATCGCCACTTCGAGATCGCGAAATATTTGGTTTCATTTAGTCATCCAATCCTATTCACAGCTGTCTTATATCTATGATTATGTTGGCCCCAATCGGTCATCCATCATTAAGGATAACTGTAATGCACAAATCTTTTTAGGTGCCCAACATTATGAGACAAAAGAAATTTTCTCGAAAGAGTGCGGAGAACATTCGATCTTGTCCTTTGATAGTCTCATTAGTGCTGATCGCAATCAATTCGAGTCGGTTCGGTTAATCCCGGTTTCCAAACTCGATCATATCACCCCTGGTGAAATGTATATCAAGCGATTGTTCTCTCCGGTGATTAAATCCTCCTATATCCGAAGTTACCTCTGTAAAGAGTTTCAAAAGGACAATCGGAATGGATTTGATATCATTACTCCTAACAATACCACCTTTGGGTCCAAATGTTTTCAATATGTCATTCCGAAAAAGAAACGGTCGAATCGAAACAAAAACTTTGATTTTGATGACCTATAACAATCAAGCAGTGGAGACTAATCGACCACTGCTTTTTTATTCAAGCAAGGACATACAAAAAGCGAGAGTC
The DNA here is from genome assembly GCA_964483655.1 of uncultured Candidatus Izemoplasmatales bacterium. GTDB lineage: Bacteria > Bacillota_I > Bacilli_A > Izemoplasmatales > Hujiaoplasmataceae > JAUXXX01. The sequence goes on along the minus strand of CAZABW010000038.1, from coordinate 7,231 downwards.
CTCCACCTGTGGCTCTCGCTATTTAGTTCATTGAATGTTTAGAAAGGATTCAAATGTTCGTCTAGCCAACAAGCATTCTCCTTTTTGTCTTTCATAAAAAAGAGATTGTGATGTTTGTTATCTTTGCTTTGATGAAACTTGAAAATCATCTGATTCTCATGAGCACCAATGATTTCAATCTTCCCTTTCGGGTGGGACATAACATAACGAAATGCTTTAGAAACCCCACTTAGCTCTTTTCTTGCTTCGTTCACTATCTCGATTCCTTTGACCAGTGGTACTTGGAAATGCGTCGCACCTTTCACAGGTCGACATTGAAAGACGTAATAAGGTTGAATGCCATTTGCTGTAAGTTGATTCAAAAGCAACGCTAACGTATGAGGGTCATCATTGATGCCCTTTAGCAAGACAGCTTGATTGAGGACGCGACACCCTGCATCCAGGAGCGCTTTGGTGGCTTCTTTCGCTTGGTTTGCAATCTCCCGTGGATGATTAAACTGCGTAACAACAATCACTTGTTTTCGCTCACCATATCGTTTGAGAATCGCTTGCAATTCAATATCCTTGATAATCCGATCTGGATTGACCACCAAACTACGCGTTCCAAAGCGAACGAATTGAAGATGCTCTATCGTTGTGAGAGCAGATAAGTATTGTTCGATCTGATGATTACTCATCGTGAAAGAATCTCCACCCGTGATCAATACATTGGTAACTTCAGGATGATTTTTGATGTATTCCACGGCTTGATCGGTTCGTTTGGAGATTTCTTCATTCGAATACCCTACCATTCGTTTCCGGAAACAGTGACGACAATACATAAAACACACATTCGTACAAAGAACCAAAACGGTTTGTTTATATTTGTGTTGTAATCCACTGAAGCGCGTATTACTCTTTTCTCCCGAAGTATCCCACTCTCCTTTAAGTGAGAGTTCTTCTAACGAGGGAATTGCCATCTTTGCAATCGGATCTTGTTCATCCTTAAAATCAATTAGATCATAGTAATAAGGCGGAATCCGCATGGGATGCCGTTTTAATAGTTCTCTTAGTTTTTTGTGTTCCTCTTTTGGTAATTTTAGCAAGGCTGGTACTTGCTTGATAGTATGGATAAATGCTGTTTTCATAACGACCCCTTTCAATGAAATTCCGTGTTAAGATATCTCATTGTATATCAAAAATCTCATTTATTCAACCCATTGATGGCTATTTACTTTTCGTATCAAAACGAGAAAATGGAATACAACCCTGACATACTACTATTTTATTTCATTCTCTTTACTCACTGTTTTGATGGTTTGAAATCGTTTCATAGGATAAAACGATTACTTCATGCATGGATGAGTTGGGTGTCAATATCTTGGCGAATTTCTTTTATGATTGGTTCTTCAATTTAAATATTTACATCTATATGGTTGTGCCATTTTGAATCTATCGTTTATAATTAAAGTGTGGTAAATCAAAGGAAAACATCTACGGAGGTGCTTATGGAATATCAAGTATCTGTCAACATCGCAAAACCAATCGATTTCGTCACATCAGAGTTTGTCAATAAAGCGACAATGCCGATATGGGAAAAAGGACTGACACGAATCGAAGAACGGAAAGGAACCTTATTTGAAACAGGAAGTGAGGGTTCTTTGGTTTTCTCGTTTGAAGGCCAAGAAATGAAAATGAAAGTCACTGTTTTGGACAGTCATCTTCCAGAGGAAATCACGATTGTCTACGAAGTTCCAGGAGCCTATAATAAATGTCGCAATCTTTTTCAAAATAGAGGGAAGACGACTTTATGGACGATGGAAGTGTTATTCGAATTTGACCAACCCAATGACTATCCTTTAGAAGCTTTTATAAACAAGACAAGAGCAGGAATGGTGTTGTTTCAAGAGTACGTAGAAGGTTTATAACTGAATATCATGAAAAAAAGCCCTCAAAAGTTGAGGACTTTTTTGTTGATAAGAAAGTGGGACTAAGAAGTATGTAAATCAGGATTAATTGGATACGTCAATATCAATAATCGATTCGTCATAAGGCGTATAGCTGAATAAATAAGTAAATTGACCCCAGTAATCCTCATTTGTGGAAAATGACTCAGAAAACATTCGCACAATCTTTCCTTCGTTCATTTCAATGATCATTGTAATGGGTGCAATACCAATAATATTCATGGATTCAAGTAAAATTTGATCTGCATAGAGAATCAAAATGGTTTCACTAACTTCATAATGCGAAATGACTTCAATGAGGGTGACAATGGATTGAAAAAACTCAACACCGTAATAAAAGTAATAGGACTCTTCTTGTTCTGAACGTATGCCATTCTCAACTCTGATCATGCGATTGTCAATGAAATACAGACTCATGTCATACTCAGAAAAGTGGGGATCATTTTTGGTATCTTCAGAGCAAGTATACACATATTCTTTCACGATCCAGGGATCATTTGAAACAATATTGACATCGATATAGCGCTTGTCAATACCGACATAACCGGTACCTTCTTCGTCCCATTGCTCATAATTCATGATTTGAACACCAAAAACATTGTTGAAATCCATTCTAAGTATGGCTAGAAGAAACAAGTCTTTTCCAACAGGATTGGCCTCCGAGGTCATTGTAAAAAAGGTTTTAGGCACTGTCGTTGAAGGCATCGTGGTGGTGGTGGTTGCGGTGGTCGTTGTGGTGGTGGTGTTGTTTCCTGAAGTCGTCGGAACATAAGGACCTGTGGTAGTGGTTGTGGTGGTTGGCCAGTTTGTTGTTGTCGTATTATAAGGACTTGTGGTTGTCGGGATTGCGGAAGTATTCTGAGGTTTGGTTGTGGTGATTGTAGTTGTGGGGTTCGGGTTTATCGGGATTGGCGTTTTGGGTATCTGAGTGATGGTATCACAAAGATTAACTGGAACCGTTGAGGTCGTCTGTGAAATACTAGAGGTTGTGGATGTTGTTAACTCGGATGTTAAAGTGGTTGAATCGACGGTATTAGAAATACAGGAATAAGTCGCAAAGAGTAATAAAAGTAAAACCATCCACATGCTGTTTCGTTTCATTGTAATCTCCTTCATAATTAATGATATCTAGATTATACCATTTGTTTATTATTATTGATATAGAAATTAGGAATAATACAAATCATTTTTTCTTGTCTTATTAAAAAAATACACCACCAATCAGGTAAGAATGACCTTACGGTGGTATATCATCGAGTGGGATGAAATATATCGCTTGATAAAAATCTCTAGTTCGACTAAAGAGTTTATTTTGTCATTAACGTTTCGCCACTTTGATATAAACACGAATCATATCTTCGCCCAAGTCTGGCGCAAAAGAGAAGAGTGGAAACTCAGCCATCTGATAACCTTGTTCTTTCAAGAACTTCTCGATATCAAAAGACTTGTTTTTATTGATAGAAACATATTCTTGATGAGGAAGTTCCATAACAAAGTATGTTCCTGCATCGATGGTGCGAGTTCGAAATTTTTTACTTTTTTCTGGTTCTTTTGCGACTTTTGAAAGGATAATCGTACTGACTGGCTTTCCACCTTGATAGATCTCAAAATAAAAGTATTGTTCTGTTTCAATCCCTTGTGGTCCTAAAAAACCATCAATGCTCGCTTTTGCTTGTTCTCGTGTTGATTCATTCGCAGCTACTGTAATCATACTGGGTAGTTCTTGAAACGAGTAATTCATAAAAGCCTCCTATAATGTTTTCTGGAGTAAAGCGATTAGATTGTATTGTTTTTAATCTAATGGCCTAGATAGGATTTCTTTATCGAATGGTTCAACCTACTCATTACTCCTTATTATTCTATGAAAATTATAGTGAAATTTCATTGTTTATTCAATACTTTCCTTTTTTTTACTGTTTTTTTGTCTAGTTGAATTTTTCAATTGTCTAATTATTCTTGCGAGTCCCTTGCAATAATGGGTCCTCTCTAGGTAATAAAACTCAGTTTTTATCCATCATCACCACAGTACAAGCGCATATAAAGACAGGAATTGAAAAGTTATTACAACTCCTACCAATGAATTCTCATCGTCAAACGTATAACTATTGACGATGGGAGGTTATAATATGCTATTTGATAAACCTAAAAGAATCAAACACTATATCATATATAATTATGACTACAAAACCCAACAAATGACATTGCTCTTTCGGGGGGAGCAAATGCCGTCTGTTTATCGGGAATATCCAAAATTATGGCGTTTACTAGATAAGAAACGATATCTAGAAACTGTCATTATTTCCATCTAATTCATGACACTAAAAAGCCCATTATCTCATTCTCCGATGAATCAACTCGTGGATCAAATCAAAAAGCGATTACTGGAAACGCAGGATATCGATGATTATTTGATTCACTCTTTGCTATGTTCTGATAATCTCAACCATTCTTTAATGGCAATCACGAAATATTACCAAGAGCATCTTGCTTTTCAACACATCGAAGTATGGCGAAAGGATGCCAATCATTCTCTCTATCATCAAATCATTCTCATGCACCATCAAACGACCGTTGAATACCAAAAGAATCCGCAACTTCTTGATTTAGGCAGTCTTGGAGATGAAGCAATCTTACACGCTCCAGATCCTTTATTTTTGTCGCTATCTCATCTCCATTCAACGTGTCAAGAAATCGTAATGGTTGAGGTAAGTTCCCTCACAAAGAACCCGTATGTGATTGGTTTCTTCTTTGAAAAAAAGCAGGAAATCCACTACCCAATCATGAAGCAAGCTTCGTCCTTGATTGGTGGTTTCATTGATACAGCTACGCTTGCTTTACCAAACAACTATTTTTATGATCAAATCCGAAGCGTCCCTCTTTATCTCCATCCCTTTCTCGCTTTAGAACAATGCCGTGATTTCACCCTACGAAAGCATTCCTATTTAGTAATGCGATTAGCTGAAAGAATAGCGTCAGAAATAGGCTTATCACCCATCGAAACCAATCAGCTTCGGATTGCTGCGTTTTTACATGACATTGGTAAAATGCTACTACCACAAGATCTTTTGCAAAAGCATGAGCACTTGTCTGAAGATGAATACAAAGAAGTCC
>CAZABW010000038.1:0-2074 GCA_964483655.1 uncultured Candidatus Izemoplasmatales bacterium | reverse complement strand
TAGGGGTTGCCGATGTCTACACCGCTTTACAAGAGCATCGCCCATATCAAGATAAACAAGAGTCCCATGTTGCGCTCCATGAATTAATTCAAAACCCTCATAAAAAGTACGATCCCCTCGTCATTCAAGCTTTGATAAAAGTTCTATCTTAAATAAAAAAAACGACTTTGTGGTGTTTTCAGAAGCATTACAAAGTCGTTTTTTGTTGTTCGGTAAGTCCTTCAAAGGTTGTTTTATGAATTCGTTCTTTTCGATATGTTTTTTCTATTTGTTCAGATTGGACTGTATAAACATAATCACTATTTTGATTCATTTGGTTTTCTTCGATCACGATTTGAAAGGATCCAACTTCATGATTATCACCAGATTGGATTTCATACTCTCCCTTGATGACATAGTCGCCTTCTTCAAGTTCGCGTTTAATATTGAAATCGAATATCTTGTTTAAAGATTCCAATCGAACATCGATTTTCATTTCTTGACCCGTTTTTTCAAACTTCATCTCGTTTTGAGAAAGCGTGATGCCATTGTTTACATGGTGCGTTTGATATTTTCGTTCAATGCCTTCCACTTTTTGAGAAATCTGAATATAAGTAGTTAAATCATCGGGGTCGGGATATGAATAGATGGTCCACTTTTGCTCGCCACCTTCATCCTCCATTTGTCCTTCAAATGAAGTTTCGATGTCTTCCATCACGATCATACCTTGGATGGTGATGGGGTTAGAATCTTGGATAACATTATAATACATCCACATGGTTTGGATTTCTCCGGTTAAAAGCGCAGATTGAATTTGCACTTTAAAATCGAAATCCTCGCGATCACTTTCTTGAACCAGTGTCTCTAATCCATCGGGAGAAGCAATGAACTGTTCTAAAGCAAATACATATTGGTTCATGGTTTGAATTTCATCATCGAGTAATAAGAGGGGCCCATTTAATCGACTAGCTAATTGTAATACTTCACTAGAGGACATTTGCATGACAAGTTTTGATGCAGTAACAACTTGAGTGGAGACTTCGTCCATATCCAGGACAACAACCCCTGTTGTCGTTGTAATTGTTGTGGTTGTTGTGGTTGTTGTTGTTGTTGTTGTTGTTGTTGTTGTTGTTGTTGTGGTGGTGGTCGTTGTACCAGTCGAACTAGTCGTTGTCGATGTGCTAGAATCAGTGCTCGTTGGAATCGAAGTAGTCGTTTGTGTATGACTTTGAGTGGTTGTTGTTGTCGTTGTTAGTAATCCTGGTATGAATGTCATCATCGGGATTAAAACCAAAACAAATAGAATTAAAGTCGCCATCACTAGAGTTCGTAAAAGAGGTGGAGGAGTAGCAGTCAATTCTTCCTTGACCTGGGGTTGAACATATTCCTTTAAAGAAACGGGGGGAGACTTTTTCGGAATCAATTGTTCGAATTCCTCGCGTATGGTTTGTTCGATTTTCTTTTTGTTCATACGGTCTACTCCTCCTTTGCGTATTTTTGCATTTTTTTGATGGCTTGGTTATACATCCACATAACAGTTCCTAGTGGTTTATGAATTATTTTTGCAATTTCATTGTGGGTTAACTGACCCACAATCTTCATTAAGACGATTTCGCGTTCTTCGTCGGATAAGATAGAGAGATATTGATCGGATTCCAACTGTTTCTCAGTGGAATCCATGTGAGTAGGTAACATATACTCTTCCGTTTGTAAATCCACTGAAATGAGTCGCTTCTCTTTACGATAGTTATCAATCGCTAGGTTTTTGGCAATTGTAATAAGCCAAGTAATAAATTTGACCCTTCCATCATATCGGTGAATGGATTGTAACATCTTGATATAGGTATCTTGCATGAGGTCTTCTGTCATTGCTCGATTTTGAACAATGGAGTAAATCATGGCATAAACCGACCGTTTGGTCAGTTCATAGAGTTCTTCAAATGCCAAATCATCTTGCTTCTTGATTCGAGCAATCAACGTCTGAAAGTCAGCCATGATGGTCTCCCCCCCTCTTACTTTACCTTCATTATATTCAAATAAAGTAAGAAGGGCAAGGAAACAAAACTTAAATCCTCATAGAAATCCTTCTTTTCAA
>CAZABW010000037.1:0-18218 GCA_964483655.1 uncultured Candidatus Izemoplasmatales bacterium | reverse complement strand
AATGAAAAATGATAACAAAATCGCATTAAACAGAGATTGGATTATTCGTTTCATCACTCATCACTCCATTCATAATAAGAAAACGTAAGTTCGGTGTCTAAGTCGATAATTCTTTCTGCTGGTATGGGTAAGTTTAGAAAGGTGTTTAGCGATGACATACTACAAGCAATCAACGCATTATAAATATGACTTTTACCCCCATCATCAACAATCGTAATCTCGAACACTTTACATTGATATTCGCCACACAGGTCATCTTTATCTACGATGGTATGTTCTTGTATATGATACGAGGTCATCCCCCTAGTTCCGTGTGTGTCCTCATAATCTTCAATAACGACTTGTAATACCCATTCTTTTGGGGTTCTTAATAGATGGCTGTTTTGACCAATAAAATAAGCACTTATCGCAAGAGTGAGTGATAGTGAGAATATAAACATAATTGACCAAAACGCTTTCGGTAATTCTTTACCCATTACTCCCACCCCAACAATTCCAACGTTATCGATACTAATTTGTGCGTGTGTGCGTTGATTTCTTCGTCGCCTTTGAAATACCACTCGTAAGTTTCTTTCACATTATCGAACGTGATGGTGTGGTAGTCATCGTCTAAGTCGTGGTTGAGATAGACCACAAACTCGTCTTTTTCAATCTCGACACGATAATTATTTTCGAGCCATAACTCGATGATTTTGCCTAAGTTTCCGTTAAACACTTTCTTCCACCTCCACATACCATTCTTCAGAACCAAAACCACCCGACCACTTTATACCGCTTTTCCCTATGACGGTATTATCTTCGTTATAAGGTTGCCCATCGCAGTCTAACGGCCATTTGAAAGTAACCAAATCAGCCTCAACCCCGTATGTTTTCTTGTGCCATTTTTTGTACAATTCAACGCTAAATATTTTCATTCCTAATTGCCTCCCTTAACATATATTTTCCTCGTAAACCTTGACCGATTGTCTTGCTCGACCTTAACGATAGGTCGGTTCTTGATAACCCGTTCAATTTCGTTTTGCGTGTCGTATTGCCCTAGATAACGGGTTTGTTGCTTGTCGTTGACCTCGTAAATGCGGGTTTGTTGCGTTAGCACGGGTGTCATTCCACCACCTCCACAATTTCCAACTCGATAAGGTCGGCTAGGTATGGGATAGACTCGGCGGGGGTTAGGGTGCGAACTCTTGTGTGTGAATTTGGTTTGCCGTCGTATTCGTAGACTTCTAATTCGGCATACTTGATGACGTTACGTTGCTTGTGGCAAGATGCTTCAATACATACCGCGATATTTTCTCTTGTGTAAGTTTTGATTGCATTGATATCTAAGTAGCCATCTTCAGCAAACACCTCAACGGGTTTATTCGTTCCAAATTGGTTTTCCTCAAACCCCAATTCAGTCAGTATTTGCGCTTCGGCTTCAAAGTCGGTGTCGATGTTAAGTTTTAGTTGCATTGGTTAGTCCTCCAATATTTTAACGATTTTTTGCATTGAATCATTACCATCAGCGTGAATATCATCCGACCACTCACGTGCTATTTGATAAATCTTCGATATGGTTTCTTTCAATTCTTCTTTTGTGGTTAGTGCGTCTTTTATGATTATAACGTTTTCTAATAGTTTAGTGTTGTGGTTGATAGTTCCGTCTTGGTTTGCGTATTTTGGCTTTTCGGCATAGTCGATAATCCACTGCAACGCTTCTGTTTCTCTACTCACTGGTTACTCCTCCTTTTTCAATTCAAAACCATGTTCTTGCAATTTTGTAATGATTTCCACAAGACACTTTCTACCTAGATTTCTAATCTTCAACAGTTGCATATCGGTGTGGTTTAGCAATTCGCCTAGCGTGTCAATGCCACCACGTTTTAGACAGTTGAATGTCCTAACAGAAAAATCAAAGTGTTCTATTTTGGTGTATTCTCTTACTTCTTGTTCGGTAACCTCAATCAATTCAGGGTTTGCTAATTGTGATAACAACGTTTGTTTTTTTAAGACTAATTCGGCAGTAAGTTTCTTAATATCGTCTTGTAATTGCAACACGTCAACACCATAACGCAACTTGTATAACCTCGATGGGACACGCAAACGTCTTATGGCTTTACTTTCTAGTTGTCTTATTCTATCGTGCGACAATCCGTAAATACTTGCGATTTCTTTCAATGTCATACCATCACGAAAACGTTTCATTAGAATATCGGCTTCACGTTGCGGAATTGTTGCTAGTATTTCGCTAATATTTACCTCAAAGTTTTTCACGATGTATTCGGTGTCAATGTGTGGTTCGTTGATGAATAATGTTTCAATTAGGTTTTCGGGGTAATAGGTTTCCTTACTCATTTTCTATGATTTCCTTTTCCCATTTTTTATCACTAAATAACATTTCCGTAACTTTCTCAATCGCTTCCTTTTCGCTTATTTCGTTGCTTAACCAAACTGAACGAATAAACGCTAGTGTTACCAAATCTTGCTCGATGATTTCTACATAGGGTTTTTCCTTTTTACCGTATTTCAAATGTTGCAACGCTTCTAAACCTGTCATTCCTTTTCCTCTTTCCGATACCTTTTTTGGTATCTTATATTTTTTTGCCGTTCCTTAGCCCGTTTTCGGCTCGCCTTACGCTTTTTATCATCGGCTAGGGTTTTATACCACAAGGCGTGCTTCGTTGATGTACGGGCGATTTTTTCGCTTGGTGTCATAGGAAGTCGAAGATGTCATATTGCACGTCAGCAGCCTTGATACGTGCTTCTGCTATTTTTACATAATCGGCATCGATTTCCATACCGATAAAGTTCATTCGTTCCAACTTACACGCTATGCACGTCGTACCGCTACCAGCAAACGGTTCAAGCACTAAACCGCCTCTCGGTGTGATAAGTCGGCAAAGGTACTGCATAAGGTCAAGCGGCTTGACGGTTGGGTGAATGTTTTTTCGCGGTTGCCATCGCCCATAAGGGTTGCCGTCTTCACCGTCGATTGCTTTTTCCATGTGGTTCGGTCTAAACTCGGCAGAAGCGGTATATTTTTCCTCAAACCCATACAACCCCTCGTTGCGTTCGGTTTGCGAAGCCTTCGCTGTGTAGAAGAACCGCGCGGCGCTTCCACCGTTATCGTCATGACCAGTTCTTGGCAGTGTCTTTACATTATTATCGTTATAATCTTGTCCAAAATTCCTTCCGCTCGATACACCGCCACTTGACGAAGCATTAGTTTTTGGAAACATCGCCACAACCTCGTCGCTTCCGTCGTGGATTACGTTGGCGGGGAAACGACCTAACAAATTTGGTTCAACATATCCACCACTTGCATTAAATACACCGTTTCGCCCTACCTTATTATTTCGTGGTGTCATCTCATCATCGGTTTCCACCCTACACCCATCAATATTCAACCCACCGCAACCCCACTTCAGCACGTTATTTGCGACAGTTCCTTCGATTGGCTTGCGCGCAAGTGTCCACAATTCCATCGCAGGTTTAAGCGCTGTTCCCCATCCTTGCCATTGTTTCGCGGCGTCGGTGGATGGAACATCGCGTCTTTCTCTACTACTACTACTACGCATATCAAACGGCGTGTTCCCGTCTGCTCGATATTCTTCCGTTGCTTGCCGTGTTATTTCCCTTTCTGCGCCAAACGATTTATCAATCGCCTTACTTACATCTAACGATTTCGGGAATCCACTGCCATAAATCCAAGCGACAATATCACGAATTTCAAAGCCAGCGTCCTCGATATTTACAGCCATTCGGTGTTGGGTGCGTGTGCCACAAGCGACTAAAATGTGTCCGCCCGGTTTTAGTACACGATACGCTTCCTTCCAAAACTCGACACTTGGCACATCATAATCCCATTTCTTGTTCATAAACGAGATGCCGTATGGTGGGTCGGTTACTATCGAATCAACGGTGTTGTCGGGTATTTGCTTGATGAGTTGCATATTATCGCCTAGATGCACTTTGTTAAGTTCTAGCATAATAAATAATCCCATCCCGTCTTAGACATTGCGCTAGTGCGTTAATGTGTGTGAATTTTGATACCCTACCGTTGAATTGAACGAACCACGCATTATCCCAAGTGATATCGACGGACATACCGCGACCGTTTTCCAATTTTAGAGTTGATATTTTACCGGTTTTTAGATTCATTAGATGTTCCAAGATATTCATATAATAACCCCCGTAATCGTTTTGATTTACAACGCTGCATGATAACGGAATTAACCGCCTGTCGTGATACGCCCCATTGGCGTGCTAGGTCAATCTGTTTCAATCCATCGATAATCAGTTTAATTTTAACGCGACGTTCTAAGTCGCTATCATATTCATACATATAGCATATACACTCCATTCATATCGTAGACGTGTACGTTAGGAATAACGGTTAAAATCGCCTTGATATGTTCATTTGTAAATACGAACGCTTGCTCTCCCCGTTTAATAACGCGGATTGAATCCTTAACAATTTGGTCGAACCATGTTGTATCGATGACGGCTTTTTTATCGGATTCATTGCACCAATTAACCGACATACTGAAATAATTTGTCATACGCGATATTTGCATATATTGTATGTGGTTCGAATCATTACCGTATTTTAACATCACAATACCCCCTTAGCCAAATCGGTCATTCGTTTATCGAGTGTTTTTGTTCCGTTGAGGATGTTGATTAGTTGCGTGGATGCTACGTTGAATAAGATTGATTTAGTCATTTTTTAGTTCCTCTTCGAGGGTTTTGATTTGTTTTGGTATTTCATTTCTTAGTATGTTCCAGTCGCATTCTCCACGTTGACACATTTCAAAATACTCTTTATACAACCCCAGCAACCTGTCTTTCTTTTCTTGTTGGTCGATATAGTCCTCAATTAGATTCATACGATTAGTAAATCTACACTCAAAATCATCGTCGTTGATACTGAGTACTACAACTCTCACTTCTTCATGTGTAATCATTTTATTTTAGTTCCTCCAATTCTTTACGCCATTGGCTAGGATTTCTTTTGCCATCATTTTACATCACTCCGATCTAAGTGTTGACCGCAGTTATGACAATGTTTTCCAAAATCTAAAGGACTATCTCCAAAATAATAACTGCAATTAGGGCAATAATAATTATTTTCTGTTTCCATATAATCTTGCGTGTAATAAGGATGTCCTTCTTCATACCTGTTTCCACACATGTCAAAAGAGACATTGATAGGTTTGTTTGTTACTTTCATCGCTTCATCACGCTTGACAAGTTCTGTGTAATTTTCTAATGCCTTTTCGACATTTTCGTAGTCTTCTCTAAATTGAGGGTCTAGCCAAGATTCTTGAATGTAATTGTATGCTAATTCCTTAAAGGTTTCCAACACTTCACTTGGTTCTGATTTAACATTTTCGAATCTTTTCCAATCATAATTTGGTATTTTCATTTTAGTTCCTCCAATTCTTTAATATAAACTTGCGTGAATTCTACTAACTTCTGAAGAAGGTAGTTTTTTTAAGGATTTTTCATTTATTTCTGCCATACCTTTGTAAACTTTACCAGTATTATATAAGCCATATGTTTCATCTAACAACAAAATGTGTCCTTGTTCTGAAATACACAATAATCTTTGATTAAGATATTTTACACCTAGAGAAAATGTATCAATTCCATTAAAAGACCACCCTGTTATAGTGCCAATCTTTAGAGTTTTCACTTGTTAAAATCCTCCCTGCGAGCCTAATCGACCCGTTTCGTCTGTTTTCAATCCGTATTTTTCGAGGATTTCACGTGGGGTCATTCTTCATCACTCCAATCTAATCGTTGACCGCAACTAGAACAAAAATCATCTAATGACGATACATCGTGATAACATTCGGGGCATTGTAATTCTATAAATCCTTCGTTTTCGGTTCTTACAACTTTCATCGCCTCATCCCTCTTTGCAAGTTCAATAGCGTAGTCGAGGGCATAGTTGTTTTCGATGACAATATCTATTTTTTCGGGTTTTATCTTTTCAATAACCATACTTTGGATTATGTCATCACTTATCTTCATTTTTTCTAATATTTCATTGGTTTCACGCACTTTCAATTCCGCCACAATTTCGGTGTCTTTTCCGTTCTTCTTTGGGTCTACGTCTACAGCGATAAAATAGCATGGTTCGTTTTGCGTTTTGAAAAAGTCCATCAATTCCTTTGTGGTTTCTACCGCTTGAACGGCTTTACAAATCATTATCATTTTCATCCCCCCTCCCCTTTAACAAGGGTAATTCATGTATAGTAATTAGATGTGAAGTATTAGCCCATTCAACTAAATTATCGGGCATAGCAATTTTACTGTATTGCATAAGGTTAATTAAGTGATAGGCGATTTGCTTAGCGATTCGTTCGTCAATCGTGAAATTGAGACCTTTACAAGATAGATTAAGTTGCGAGAAATCAAGGTTAGCACGTGTTAGGTCAGCACCTGTTAGGTTAGCACGTGTTAGGTCAGCAAATCTTAGGTCAGCACGTGTTAGGTCAGCACGTGTTAGGTCAGCACCTGTTAAATTAGCAAAACTTAAATCAGCATCTCTTAATTTAGCCCTCAATCCGCCTTTTTCACCATTTAGAAACTTTTTATGCAATTCTAATATTTGTTGCAGTTCACTCGGTTTCATTTTCATTCCCCCCATAATAGCCCTTAGGCGCGTTTTCTTGTTGCGATAGCATTAAATCACGGTAAGCGATTAAAACCTCGCCAGAGGACGGTTTAAGCCCTAAATCGGCACAATATTTGTGGAACTCGCTAAATTGTTCTTGCAACATGGTTATTCCCCCCTATAATGTTTTCAATTCGGCAACCATCTCGAAGATGTATACGCCTAAAATCTTATAACCTTTGTATCTACTATCTAAATGTTCCTTCGCCTTACTTGTTATTATTGAAAATGTATCATCGTTTATTCGAATAAACTCATCTTTCAGTTTACCGTTGCTTAACTCTAACATTACCCTTACTAAAGTGATTTTGCCCATTCTAATCCCCCCTAACTCGCCTTAATCTCGAGCCAAATGTTGGCTACGTAGATGGCTTGGTTCATATCGGGCGTGCGGTCGACACAGTGCCACCAGCCACGCGGATTTAGATACATTACTTGGTATTCGTTGGTGTCGGTCGTGTTGATTTTGACCGTTGAACCGTTGTGCGTTAGTGTTTCGTTGATGTTGCTTGTGTTGAATTGCATACATACCCTCCTAATTATTACGAACGGAATCCAATGCGAATCCCATCTCGTTGATGTATTGCTTTGCCTCTGAGTATTTATCAAACACATTGTGTTGCTTACCATCCACGTAAACATAATGAACCGTAACGGGCATAGACCCCCTACACTCGTTCACACAGATGATGGTTGCTTTTCTGGGTTTCTTTGGTTTACTCATATTTCCACCTGAAACCATTTATTCATAATTTTTAATTTTTGACGGATTCGATTGAAAACAACTCTTTCGTGGTTTGTTGCTTGATATGACGAATCGTTTGCCTTTTCAATCATCCAATCTATTTATTGTTCCAATTTGTCGATGAACTCGTCTTGTTGTTTTTGTCTAAGTCTTTTTAATTCTTGTTGCATTTCTTCAAAAGTTTTCATCAAATCACCTCTGCGTGAGGTCGCCACCAATTTTATTTCGTACCATCGCCTGTCTCATCAGTACCGGGCGGCTATCCGGTAGACCGCCGTAGCGGTTTCGACTTTACATTTTCAATAATTTAGCACCTGCTTCTAACCATTCTTGAGCCCGTTCTTTAGTAATCTTTACTCCGCCAGCGTATCCTCTTTTTCCGGTGTCGTGAGATAATTCGTAACTATCATCTTCCCAATAATATGTGATATAGTATTTTTGATTTTGGATTTTATCTTTCATTTGTTCTACTGTTAATTTTCTCATTTTCCAACTCCTACGGGTTCGCCGTTTTTGTTTTCCACGCCTTAATAATATACTAAGTCGTTTTACTTGTCAAGCGACTTATTAAAAAAATATTAAAAAAATATAAAAATCGCTCATTATGTACGACGTGAGCGACCATTATATACCATCTTAGCCCAATATTCAGGGTTTTTATACCCTCGTGAGCGACCGACGGCGATTAAATCTTCTAGCGTTTGCGCGCGACCGCGTTCAATCCGTGCAATTTTTTTAACTTGTTCTAACTCGGCTTCTTTATCCGCCTCGATTTGCCGTCGCGTCTTACCGTTATCGTTTCCGCAATACGGACACGTGCGTGCCGTACCATTATAAACCCGATAACACGCACGACACTCGCGGACCAATAAATCGGGTTCGGCATCGGGATTCTTGCATCGTGATGCCATTTTTAGCGACCACGCGCGCGTTTCCGTAGGCATACCGTGTCGATATACGTTAGCGACTAAATCGTAAATACGGGCTATTTTTCCATCGCGTGGTCTAAGACATCGCATCGACTGTTGGATATATAACGCCATCGAGCGTGTCGGCCGTAATAATATCACGGTATCGCAGTCGGGGACATCAAAACCCTCGCCGATTAAATCGCAATTAGATAATACGCGAATATCACCACGTCTGAATTTGTCGACGATTTCACGTCTACGTACCGACGGTGTATCGCCGTCGAAATGAACGACGCCCGGTATCGTATCGGCTATGCGACGCGACATCGCGACCGTTGGTGCATATATTATCGTTTTGCGTGTTGTGTCGATATATTTTGCAACGTCGCCATATATTTGCGATTTTTCTAACGCCGTCTCAACATCTAACATATCGAAATCCTTACCACGTGTTCGCCACGCTATATCATTCTTACGCGGTGCAAAATATTCGTATTGTGCTAGATATCCATTATCCATTAGCCACTCGGAATCAACCCCGCATATTAACGCGTCGAATATATCCCCTAATGGCTCGCCGTCTAATCGTATTGGTGTCGCGGTTAATCCAACGACCGGCACGTTAGCGTGATAATCGATTATCGTGCGCCATTGTCTAGCCGTAGCGTGATGCGCCTCGTCGAAAATTATTAACGTTGGCGTTGGAAATTCGGATAGACGTCGCGCGACCGTTTGAACCATACCGACATAGATATTATCCATCGGTATTTGCCACGTATTAAACGTTTCTACCGTCTGGTCGATTAACTCACGCCGATGGACTAAAAACCACACATAAGCCCCGCTACGAGCCGTGATATGCCGTCGTGCCATATCAGCAAAACATACAGTCTTACCGCCCCCGCAACCAAGCACGACTAACGGTCGTCGTGCTGTGCGGAACGCGTTGCGTGTCGCGTTGATAAGGTCGGATTGATACGGTCGGAGTTGCATTATATATCCCTCACTGATTTTACGCGCGGCATCTCGTCATCGGTTATATCGCGCTCAGGGTGTGAACGTTTTATACGTAAACCGATATAATAAACCTGACCACCTTGCGTGCGTTTTACGTAATTGCGGGATAACGCACGACCGAACATCGTTTGCGTCATTTGGAATTCGCGGTTGGATTTAACATACTCGCAGAAATCGGCGAACAAGTCAGCACCACGTGTTAGATATGAAGCGCGTTTTTCACAGTTTTGTGATATCCACTGTTCGACTAAATCCATCTCCGAGCGATATTCCTTAACCATATTCTTGATACAATCTGGGTCATTTAACCCTTCTTGTTGCCATAGCATAGCGCCCTCGACAAGCCACCCTAATATTTCAGGTAATTCCTTACGTAATTTATTCGGTAAATCCTTATCCAACCGGTCTCCATTGAACGTTACATTGAACGGTATCATTTTGATACGACGCCATATACCTAAATCAGTTCCACGAATAACGGGTTTATGATTCGCCATCATTAGCAATTTGAAATTAGGATAATATTCGAAACTATTACCATACAGGAAACGACACACGATTTTATCTATGCCCGATGTTAGCATTTTAATTGCTGACTCTTTCAACTTATCGCCAATTTCGGTTTCCGATGTTATGACATTACGAATCCCGGCAAGGCGCGCGATTTCTTCGGTAGATTGATTTTGCATTTTCTTATCCAACAATATATCGATTCGAGCCGTACCGGCATAATCGCCTAACACACGATTGATTGTGTCTAACAAAACCGACTTACCATTTTGACCCTCGCCGAGTAGAATGAATATGCACTGCTCCTTAGTCGAACCGGTTATGGTATAACCTAATAACTTGTGAACATAATGCATCAATTCCTTATCGCCATTAAATATTTCATCAATGAATTTCAACCAACGTACCGGTTTAGCCCGTGAATATTCGAACGGTGCAATTTTGGAAATCATTGCATTTTTATCGTGCTCCATAATATTCCCCGTCCGTAAATCGATAATACCGGACTCGCAATTCAACAGAAAATCATCTTTATTAAAATCGCTATTAGTAACCGGAATACCCTGTAAGTGTTCGGTTTCTTTCAACATGGCGATTTTACCGGCCGATGACAACGCTCGTTTCACGTTGCGTAATAATGCCGTTCGCATCGGTTCATCCATGCGTTTCGCCTGATTTTTCATACCTTCGATAACAACCTCAGCATAGTTCTTGATATTATCGAACACGTCAGTTTGCCAATATTTACCGTTCCACAACATCCAACAGTTATTATCAACGTTATATCGAATAATCTCACCAAATCGGTTATGAAATAAATGTGCGTTGCCCGTATCGGTCAATGCCGACTCATCGAATAGATTAACGACCGGCGCTTCCTCACGTTGCACGATATTAGAACACGCCTTACGTATCGTAGCCTCACGATAATCCGTGCGGTTTTCCCATTTACGACGGTGTTCATCATCCTTGCTTAGATAATACGGCGATGACATAAACGCCTCGTTAACGGCGTTTTCGTTAGCGCTGAGGTAATACGCCAATTTGGAGCATAATGCTAAATCGCATTCGGATTCATTCGCACCACTGCCGGGTGCGGTGCTATTCCATAGGTTTTGCAATTTAGTATCGGATTTATAATTTTCGATATCGAACGTAATTATCTTCGGTTCGTTGCGTCGCATGTATGCATCCAGTACGGGTGTGATATCAACCGACTTAATTTCGGCTGGATAGATGACGTTACCCGTTATGGTAACGAATTTGTTTGTTTGACCCGATAGATAGATTTCTAATCCTCGCTTAGCATTTTGGATATAATAGCGTGATTTATCTAAAATGATATCGGACTTAAATATAATGCGAACGCCCGTTCCCGATGGCGACACCTCAGTATATGACGCGATGGTGTGGATGATATCCTTTGCCATATCGGATAATATACCTGTGGATGCATCACGGCATTTATCGATGTCAACGGCCGAATAACCGTCGAATAACCCGATGCCGATACCACCCGTCATTTTTCCATCAGAATCATAACCGATATATTGATGCATTTTATCAACGACGAACTCAAACGAGTGGAACGTAGACTTGTCGTTCGATTTCGCGTTTTTACCCGTAGCGGCATCGAATGGTATTTTGCCCTTCTCGTTTAATCGCCAACAGCACCACGACCCATATAATTTTAACTCCGACGGTATATTATCCATATTCATAGCAAAGCCCTCCTTTTAGAACGGTAAATCTTCCTCAATAATTGGTAGTACATCCGCAGGTTTATTAGCGGTGTTTTTCAATTTCTTAATCGTAAGTTTTTCGACCTTGCCTTCACGATACGCGCTAATCGAACGAAATTCGCGTGCTTTAATCGATACCTTAATATCGCCGCCATCCTCGTATTCTTCCTCGCCAAAATTGACGACTAACGACTTACCGATTAACGATTTCTCATTCCAATCCCACACATACATCCCGTTTGATTTTTCAACGGCTGTGATAAAAGACTTAAAGAATGGTTGTGCCGATGTCTTATATGAGCGATACGTTGTTCCTTGCGATGGCCATTTTCCATATTGCTCATAAGCACTTTGAAACGCGTTCTTGAATTCTCCATCGGAGATATCAAAATCAATTTTCAAATACTCCTTGTTCGGGTCATCTACAACGTTGCGAATTACGCAAACTTGCGGACCTACGGGGATGCTTAATGATACGCCACCTTCTTGAATATCTTGCCAATTATCGATTTTCTTCATTCGTTGTTGCCTCCATATTATAATATTTTCGGATGGTTTCATCCACTATTTTTAAGTCGTTGTCGATTTCATCGGATTCGAACATACCAATGGGTGTCTTAGTTACATCATACCCGTCGGTCTGCGTGCGGAAAATATAACGCTTTTCGGTTTTCATTGACCGTAGAACGATGCTATAATGTCCTTCGATACAAACCTTCTCATCTAGCATACGCCCTATTGTTTTCGGTTTAATATCTCCGTTATCATTTTTATCAATATGCATTGTCATGTACACGATTTTATTCGTTGGTAATTGATTGATAATGAAATGAATCAAATCCCAAAAATGCTTTCCAATTTCAGCAAATTTCTCATAACCCTTTTCCTCGCTGCGACGCATAAATTCGTTAGTTAATAAATAACCGGCGTCATCAATCATAATTGAGTTAGTCTTAGCCGATAACAATATTTGTTTCAATTTCGGGTATTCATCCGTCTTGACCGTTTGAAAATCATTGCGAAACGGTAGCGGCTTACCCAACACATTCACGATACCGATTTCGCCTTTTTTGAAATTGCGCATCGATGTCGATTTCCCTGAACCCGAAGGTCCGATAATTAGAACTGGTAATCCCATTTATTTCACTCCCTTATTATATTGTGTGCAATACGGTGCGGCTAGACAATAATTTTCGCACTTTCTATCTACGCCAAGTCGTTCTTCGACATAATCGCCCAAACCCTCGACATCGGCGCGATTATCGGAAACCTTAACCGCAGTTTTTCGCCCGTGTTTCATAGCCGCATATTTTGTGCCTGAATTCCAACGTTCGGCATCGGTGCATAACGGCAACTCACCCTTTATTATGGCGGATATCTTCTCGCGAATATATGTATCGATTTCGACCATATCAAGTGCCCCAACGGTAAACTCATAGGTGTATACCCCCAACTGCGGATAATCCGCCTTGTACTTAGCATCCGATGACGACCAATCCTTTAGAAACGCATGGAAACGCACGCGTTCGACATGTACGCCGTTTTGTAGATTTAACCACGCATATATTAGCCCTTGCTTGCGCCAATCATCGAAATCGCCATATATAACCTTCCAAACCGATGCGGTTTTATAATCAATCAATGTGAACGTATCGATGTCATATAAATCATATTGCCCCGATAACGTGATACCATCGACATTAGCATACATGCGTATCTCAGCATTGCCCGTATCGTCATTATCCGACGCTAATTTATGAACCGCCGTTCCAAATATTTGCCATATCAAATCCGATACATCTTGCTCGATTTCGTTCCAATGTCGACGTGTAAGGATAATTTCGCGGGTTGATTTCAATATCTCCGTTGCTGAATATGCCCCATCGATAACCTCACGCAAATTGCGTTCGACGGCATTCAATAACGCTTGCGGTAGATTCAACTTATTTGTTATCTTCATACGTCATCATATACTCACGCACGGTTCTAACTGATAAGCGTAGTTGACCCGCTACCGCACGCATAACCGATGCACCGATACGTGTGCCGTTTTCAATCTTTGATAATGTTACCGTACTAATACCAACCCGTTCAGCATATTCGCGTTGTGTCAGCCCGATATTAAGTCGGTTTTCACGCACGACCCTTGCTAATTTGTTTTGCATCTCGTTTCCCCCTTAACATAAAATTCGAATTCACGATAGCCACGCTCGATAATATACCGTGCATCGATATCGGTATTGCAGTCGATAATCATTTCTAAATCGCCGTTATAGATAATCATACCTAGCGACGGCATAACGCGTAATGATTCAATCGCCGATTTCATCTGTTCCATTGTCCGTATTGGATAACGCATTTTCTTCCTCCATGTCTAATTTATTGCCTAAGATTAGATATGCATTACACATCATGTCATAGGTAACATCCTTTTTATATACGCTATACTTTGCAATTTCGCCGATAAGATATAACTCATCAACACCGATATCGTGTGCCGATAGCAAATCACGTTCATATTCCATCATTTTGCGATAAGTCTCATTATTGCTATTTCTGAAATAATTACGCACGAGTCTTACATAGTTATTAAACTGTGTTCTCAACATTCTCACTCACCTCCTTCAAATAGGGATAATTACACAACACAACCATCATGACATGAAACGATGCCGACCGCGAAAACAATACTGAATAACCTATATCAACTAAATAACGCGTTATTCTATGTTGTGCGTCAGCGTGTGAGTTGCTATCGAATATCATGTTTCGAATCAATGTGCGTTCGTTCGTTGTTATTTCAACGAGTTTCGCGTTTTCAAATCGCACTATCTCACCCCCGCATTGATATTATAGCATTATGCATTAAAAAATGTCAAACAAAATATAAACAAAACATAAAAATATCGAGAGGGTTTAGAGGGTTTAGGCGTTTTTTCATAAACTTTTTATATATTTTTTCGTTACGCGAAGGGATAAGAAAAAGGGGGTAAACCCCCTCAAACCCCCTTCAGCCGAAATATGAAAATGGCGCTAAATCTAGCGCCAAAGTTCAATTTTCAATAAATTCGCATAAAAAGTCTTTTCGAGTCTGATAAACGGTCTTTAATTTAGAAATTTGCCGATTTCCGAACATATAAGCATTGAATACAGCAAAGATAATTGTGATTCCGTTAGATAATAATTCGTAAAACCAATTATTAACCTCACCCAATGCGAATATTGTGGTCAATATTGCTAATACCGACGAACCGATAACCATGTTGATATTTCGTAATACCAATTCAGTGCGTTCGTTAATATACATTTTTGCATATTCCCCGTTCGTTAAGTTAGAATCCAACATGATATGATTGTATTTTAATCGTTCATATCTAACCTTACCACGCAATGCGAGGTGTATCGCTCGACGTAATCGTAGACGGTTATACCAACCAAAGCCGTATAACGCGCTATATTCGCCTACCATTGCATTTATATCGGTTCTGCGTGTAATTACCGAGTCATAGTCTAACTCGTGCGTAACGCGTTGTAATAGCGTTGTGGCGGCCGTTCTTAATCTGATGGCATTGCCTTCGCTAATTTTTTCACGAACTAATGCGTGTAATTTCCGGTTGTGGACTATTCCTACATATCGGGCGTAATCGATAAACGTCTCGACCATCGATGATGTCTTGTCCGATTTAAGGGATATCACTACGTTAAAATATGTGATATTGAACGTTAGAATCGTAACCAATATTTTAAGCGCGATAATTAACCAAAACGATTCTTCATAGATTCTATCGGGTTGAAAAATCAACGATGTCGCAACGGTAACGATTCCCAAACCTAATGCGACAAACCCCCAACCTAATAAATTACGCAACCATGATTTCATTAGTTACCACCGCGCAACCGCGCTTTAATATCCTCAATCTCGTTTTGTTCGCGCGCCGTTTTAGTCAATGCCGCGATGCGGATGCTTTCCGCATTAAATACCCAATCAAGGATACGACATATAACGCCAGCGATAACAAAATATAATACGTTGCGCAATACGACATCGCCACCGGCTACACTATCCTGAATGAATAGCACAATGAGATAAACGAATCCAATCATTGCTAGGTGTTGAAATGACTCGAATATAATGCGCCATATCGACATAGACATCGTGCGAATTTTCTCGCCTATTTTTTTATAACCAAATACGATGTATGCGCCTAACGCAATGAATACCCATAATTTCATATCAGCAACCTTAACCGTGTTAAACTCGACCGATGATGACGACATAATCAACCATAATGGTACTAACCACGCAAACGTGATGTATAACCCGAATAAAAATCGTTTTTTAATTGTGGCAAACATATAAACCACCTACAATCGAATTCCGGGTTCAGGTAAACTAACAGGTTTAATATCGTCGATGACGGGGTCGGTGTTAATTTGTTTAACAACCTCAATCTTGTCATACACGTTTAATTTTTCGGCTAGCAACGTCAAATCGGTTTTAGCCGAAGGGCTGAATTTGCGTGAACCCAATACCGCTTGCGATACGATTTTAGCCATAACGGCGTTATCGTTTTGTAATGTGATAATTTGATTTTGCAGCGCGATATTTTCGTTATGAGCGATGGCTAACTGCGCCTCGACGGCTTTTGTGATTTGCGACACGAGTTTATTTTGTGAGTTGCCTAAATTGATTACTATTTGCCGAATAACCGCAGCCGCGATAACCGGTACTGATGTGATGATTAGTGATACTAACGCTTGAATCTCCGGCAGTTGCCAAATTTCCTTAAAAGTGTCTAACATGATTTCATTCCCCCTCATTTAATTTTTGGATTATATTTTCTAAAACTTTATTCGTTGCCTGTTTCCATTCGATATCATTAGCATGTAATTCGTTGATGTACTCGGTCAATTTAGCGTTGCGCTCGATTAGACTATCAATCAACCAACCTAGCGCCTCGCCCTTTTCGTTCTTGACATCGAAAATGTCAATCGCCGTTTTCTTTAATAATTTTTGCCCGTTCTCGATTACAGTTTTTTCGACGTAATAGATTTGATTTGATTTCATTTGGCATTTCCTTCCTAAATAATATTTTGTGAATCAGAAAACCCAATGGTATAGTAATGAGTTTCTCGGGTGTGAATGGCATCCACAGTATGGCGAGATAAGCCCCGCCATACCATTTCATCCATGCTATATCGAGCCACGACCCAATACCTAATAGTAAGTACGCATGACCGTTCGTTATAAACCACGCAATAGCGAACGATACTATAACGCGATGGTTAATCCATTTCATTTAACGCCTGTTCCACTTCCGCACGATAACACGCCTCAACTTGCTCAATCGTGATTTTGCCCGAACGAACAGCGTCGGCCAGCATTTCAATATAAATCTCGTGTGCCATTATGTCCCCCCCCTAAATAGCCGTGACAGTCAATGACGGAACGCCATTAGCGACTGCGACTTGCCAGCGATAAACAGTTGATGTTACCGAATCTACCACAACGAACCTTGAATCGTAAAACGTTGCCGTAGTCAACCCCTTGATGTTCGTGTTCGCACCGTATCGGTAAGTGAAGTAAATGTTGTCGCCAGCCGTAAGGGAAGCGTGTGTGAACGATAAACCGTCCAAAGCGATAACAGCCGTTGCAGGGTTGAGTTTTGTTTGTGATAAGTCCGAGTTGAGTTTTACTAAAGAAGTCAGTTCCGTGATTGGGTAAGCCGTGCGAGTGATGTTCGCTTGCGTAGAATAAACGTCAGCGTCAGGCAACACGTCATTGATGTAAACCGTGCCGTTTTGGTAAGCCATAGCGACACCGTAAGACGCAATTTCAGTTTCAATCGGTGTGGCGAGTTGATAATAAATCACTGTGCCAGCGAGGGCAGTTTGGGCTTGGGCGAGGTTGGCGTAAGTGGCAGTTGGGAAAAACAATAGTATTTCAGTTCCGTTTGCACGATTAAAATATGTCGATAACACGTATGAAGTTAATGATGGAGAGTAACCTTCGATTAAATAGCCATATACTTCGGTATTAGTTCCTATGTTATAGCCCTTACTATCTAACGGTTTTTTAATGACAACATATTGCATTCCACCATCGTTAGTAACACCTGTAAAATCACTCGCTTGCAACACATACCTTTGCACCCTTTGCACCGCATAATATTTGCCATTCCGTTCCACGATTTCGTCGGCAACCCCGTTCGGCAATTTATACCCCTGCCGATTAGCGATTAGGAAGCGTTCGCTTGACACGTATGGTTCGTAGGTTGTGGCGACTGTGCCGAGTTCGAGTTGGAAAGTGTCTAATTTAGTTAGTACATTTGAAAATCTAATATATGCAGTATCGCCAGCGACTACGTAAGTTGAACCCACAATTCTAACGCTTGTTCTTACTTTGTTTATGTCGTAAGTGACTACTCTTGTATCAGTGTCTAAAACGCCGCTATTTGAGAATGCGTACGTACCGCTTTTGACTTTTATATAATCACTAATGAAGTATAATGACGAAGCAAAAGGTATGCCGTCAGAACCGAATGTTTGCCCACTAATAATTATATTTCTATCAAACAAATTCTTCCCCACGCTAACGATTTGCTTGTTCATCGCAACGGATTTCGTAC
>CAZABW010000036.1:17844-19562 GCA_964483655.1 uncultured Candidatus Izemoplasmatales bacterium | reverse complement strand
TTTTTTTGTGGTTTTTTTGTTCGTCTTATATTCTATTCAGTTTTCAAAGACCGTGTCTCATTTTCACGCGACGGGTTATATTTTACCACATGCCTTGGATGGTGTCAACTATAAACTACGCGGAAACAGCACTTTTTTTTCTCAAAAAAAAAGGGGGTATTTATACCCCCTTTAAGTTGACCTAATCTTGGATGTATTCGAGTTTTCGGGTAACTTGATGATAAATAGACTCAAAGTCTTGTTTAGAGAAGAGAACTGGTACAGGATAGAGGGGGTTGGCTTCTTGTTCTGCACGTGCTGCCATCACCGAAATGTCTGTTTCTTGGATGACATCGAACCATCTAGGGAGTCCAAACTTTAAATTCATGTCTTCAATCGAATGAATGAACTTGTTCGCTTTTTCTTCATCACGATCTCGTGGCCCACAAACATGAGCCAAGTCTGCAAGTTTTGCAAGTTTCGAATGAATCTTGGACCCATACTTCTTTAATACAAGGGGCATAATCACCGCATTCGCTAATCCATGAGGAACATTATAGAATCCTCCTAAGGTATGCGCAATTGCATGAATATTCCCCACGTAGGCTCTGGTAAAGGCATATCCCGCTAAATACGCAGCCTTTTGCATTTTGGCGCGTGATTCCATGTTAGAGGGATCAAAAACGCTAGGACCGATATGCTTGTATATGAGGCGAATCGCTTCTTCACTCGCGTGGATGGTTTTTTTTGTATTAGCACAACCAATGTATGCTTCTACCGCATGGGTTAGGGCATCCAACCCTGTCGTTGCGGATAGTTGCTTGGGTAAGTCTTTCGTTAATAGCGGATCTAAAATGGCATATTGAGGAACGAGGTGGGGATCGTTTATGGCATATTTTTCTAAGGTTTTTGCATTCGTCACCACCGCCGCAAGCGTCGCTTCTGAGCCCGTCCCTGCTGTCGAGGGAACCGCAATTAAAAGCGGGATTTTTCTTCCAACTTTCAATATCCCTTTCAGTTGAGGAATCGTTTTATTCGGACGCACAACCCGAGCTAACATCGCTTTTGCTAAGTCAATCACCGATCCTCCGCCTATCGCCACAACCGCAGTTAATTTCTCCCTATTATATAAGGATAGCGCCGCTTCAATCGCATCAATGGTTGGATTCGGCATCACTTGATCAAATAAGGTGTATTGGATTTGATGGTCATTCATAAGTTGCAAGAGTTCCACAACGGGTTGTAAAGTTTTGACAAACGGATCACTGATAATCATCACCGGATTTTTTTGTTCCTTTTTAAGAATGTCGATGGTTTGGCGTATCGAACGTTCTCCTTCCATGAGGATTGGCTCCGGTGTTTTGATCAACAATTGGCTTGCAAGAAATAATACTTTTTGATAGATTCGCGAGTAGATCGTTTTGAAAATCATATAAATACCACCTCTATTGAAAAGATAATACCAAAAAAGAAAGCGTTTTACAAGAATTCTCCCGAACTCAGCGAAAAAAAACGACCATCCGGAGATGGCCGCTCATAAATTATTCTTCAAAATCAGCGTAGAGGTCTTCTTCATCGGTTTCCGGAACTTCATACTCGAGTTGAGAGTGACGTAAAATTCCAGTTCCAGATGGAATTAATCCACCGATAATAACATTTTCTTTTAAACCGAGTAACGGATCAATCTTTCCGCGAATCGCAGCGTCCGTTAAGACACGCGTCGTTTCTTGGAACGATGC
>CAZABW010000036.1:12829-17744 GCA_964483655.1 uncultured Candidatus Izemoplasmatales bacterium | reverse complement strand
TCTTTCCGCGAATCGCAGCGTCCGTTAAGACACGCGTCGTTTCTTGGAACGATGCGGCAGAAAGGAAAGAATCGCTCCGTAGGGATGCTTTGGTGATTCCCAGTAAGACTGGTTTCGCTATCGCTGGCTTTTTGCCTTCTAAGAGGACTTGACGATTGGCCTCGATAAACTCTTGAACACTGATTTGACTTCCTGGTAATAAATCTGTATCGCCTTCTAAGATGACGTTCACACGACGAGTCATTTGACGAATGATGATTTCTAAGTGTTTATCGGAAATATCAACCCCTTGAGAACGATACACCTTTTGAACTTCTTTCAAGATATACTCTTGAACGGTTTCCATATCAGTTACACGAAGTAATTTCTTGGGGTCAATCGAACCTTCGGTTAGTTGTCTTCCAGCATACACATCATCATTGACGCGAACAAGTGGTTGAACATTGGAATTGGTTTCGTATTTTTTGGTTTCGATGTCGTTCGATACGGTGATAATGAAGCGTTCTTCCACGGGTTGAATTTCGCGAATCGTTCCATTGATTTCGGAAATAATAGCTTCCCCTTTGGACGTTCTAGCTTCAAACAACTCTTGAACCCGAGGAAGACCTTGGGTGATATCGTCACCAGCAACCCCACCAGTATGGAACGTACGCATGGTTAATTGCGTTCCAGGTTCCCCAATTGATTGAGCCGCAATCGTACCAACAGATTCCCCAACTTCAGCCTTTTCCCCAGTCGCTAGGTTTTGTCCATAGCATTTCCGGCAAATCCCTACTTTGGAAGAGCAAGTAAGGGCCGTCCGCACCATCGGGTATTCACTTTCTGGAATCGGTCCTTGATGAATGATTTGGTACTCTGCATAAGCAGCTTCAATCTTGCGAGCAAACTCTTCACTGATGTATTTGTTTTTAAAGACGACGACTTCACGCGTAATCGGATTGACTATATCGGCAGCCGCATATCGACCCCGTAAACGTTCAAACAACGATTCGATTAATTTTCCATCGCGTTCATCGTACAACGCAATGGTGCGAACGCCTTTATCGGTTCCACAATCTTCTTCGGTAATCACAACATCTTGGCTGACGTCCACGAGACGACGGGTTAAATATCCCGATTCTGCCGTCTTTAACGCGGTATCGGTAGAACCTTTCCGAGCACCATGGGTAGAGATAAAGAATTCAGACATCGTTAAGCCTTCACGGAAGGAAGCTTTAATCGGTAATTCGATGGTTTTCCCGGAAGGGTTCGCCATTAAACCACGCATCCCAGCCAACTGGGTGAAGTTGGAGATGTTCCCCCGGGCACCGGAATCAGACATCATCCGAATGTGGTTGTCAAACTTCAGTTCGTCTTTGAGTCCTTCTTGGATTTCATCTTTCGCTTTTTTCCATTCATCAACGACTAAACTAATCCGTTCTGTGTCAGTCAGCAATCCTTCTTGATACATCTCATTGATTTGGTCAACGATTTGATCATGACGATGCAAGACCTCTTCTTTTTTGGTATAGACGGTAACATCTGAAGCAGCGATGGTCAATCCCGCAATGGTTGAAAATTTGAAGCCAATATTTTTCATCTTATCGAGCATTTTCGACGTTTCATTAATTTTATAACGAGCGAAAATTTGAGCGATGATGGAGGATAGGAATTTTTTGGGGAAGGGTTTCGCAACTGGCATCGCTTTGATACCTTCACGAATGTTAGATCCGAGTTTTAAGAAAGATTTCGCGGGTGTCCGTTCGGTGAGGTTCCGCTCATCTGGTTCGTTTAAGTACGGGAAGGAAGTCGGTAAGATGGCATTGAAAATCAATTTTCCGCAGGTTGTAACTAAGTAATCGTTTTGGTTTTCCTCAGGAATTTGATTGAAAATGGATTTGGCTTTAATCGCAATCCGCGAATGTAAGGTAATCAACTTATTTTCGTAGGCCATCGTGACTTCATCTTGATCCTTGAAAACAGATCCTTCGCCGATTTCTCCTGCGCGTTCCATCGTTAGGTAGTAGTTACCGATAACCATGTCTTGAGAGGGAGTAACAACGGGTTTTCCGTCCTTGGGGTTCAAAATGTTGTTCGAAGCGAGCATTAACACCCGAGCTTCCGCTTGAGCTTCTTCGGATAGCGGTACGTGAACCGCCATTTGGTCCCCATCAAAGTCGGCATTGAATGCGGTTGTAACAAGCGGATGCAAACGAATTGCTTTTCCTTCGACAAGTTTGGGTTCAAATGCTTGAATTCCTAAGCGGTGAAGCGTCGGTGCCCGGTTGAGTAAAACGGGATGTTCCCGAATCACTTCTTCTAAGACCCCCCAGATTCGTCCATCTAAGGTTTCAATTAAACGTTTTGCACTGCGAATATTGGAAGTGATTCCTCTTGAAATCAATTCACGAATAACGAAGGGCTTGAAAAGAATGATCGCCATTTCTTTGGGTAATCCACATTGGTACATTTCTAAGTCTGGACCTACGACGATAACGCTACGACCGGAATAGTCCACGCGCTTTCCAAGTAAGTTTTGACGGAAACGACCTTGTTTTCCCCGAAGCATATCCGATAAAGACTTGAGTGCACGGTTGCGTTCAACAACCACTTTACGTCCCCGTTTGGAGTTATCAATTAAGGCGTCTACAGCTTCTTGTAACATCCGTTTTTCGTTTTTGGTAATTAAGTGAGGAGCTCCTTGTTCGAACTGCCGTTTTAGGCGGTTGTTTCGGTTGAGGATCCGGCGGTATAAATCATTAAGGTCTGTCGTTGCGAAACGACCTCCATCTAATTGAACCATCGGCCGTAAATCAGGAGGAATGACAGGAAGGACTTCTAAAACCATCCATTCCGGTTTATTATCTGAATTTTTAAAAGCTTCAACGACATTTAATCGTTTGATAATTTTTTCACGACGTTGTTTCGAAGCGGTTTTTAATTCTCTACGCAATAAGGCAGTTTCTTTTTCTAAGTCTAACCGTTTGAGTAAGTACTTAATGGCTTCTGCACCTGTCATCGCTTTGAAGCGATTTCCAAGTTCAAAGTAATATCGTGTATAATCTGCTTCGGATAAGATTTGTTTGTTTTGTAACTCGGTATCGCCAGCATCGACAACGATGTAGCTAGCAAGATAAACAACTTCTTCTAAATCCTTGGATTTGATATCAAGCAGTGTGGCTAGCCGGGAAGGTGAATTCCGTAAATACCAGGCATGAACAACAGGAGCAGCGAGTTCGATATGACCCATCCGTTCCCGACGGACTTTACTTTCAGTGTACTCCACACCACAAACGGGACATTTTTTGCCTGAATGTGTGGAGCGTTTGGATTTGTTGGAACAAGCGCATTGATAATCTTTTGTCGGTCCAAAAATGACCTCGCAGAACAACCCATCTTTTTCGGGCTTCAACGTGCGATAATTAATGGTTTCGTGTTTTTTGACTTCTCCATACGACCAGCTACGGATTTCTTCAGGAGAGGCCAGACGAATGCGAAGATGCGAATATTTTTGTGACATGTTCAATCACTCACCTTTCTCTTTATTGAAATCCATATTTGGTAATATAATCTTCGACTTGATCATCAACGAGGGATTTATTGACTTCGTTGATGCCAGAATCGCGATTGATTAATTCTACATATATACCTAAAGAACGTAACTCGCGCGTTAATACGCGGAACGATTCTGGTAAGCTGGGATCGGGAATGGGATGACCATCAACGATTGCCCGGAAGACTTTATTCCGACCGATAATATCATCGGATTTGACGGTTAACATTTCTTGTAAGGTGTAAGCAGCACCGTATGCTTCCAGTGCCCAAACTTCCATTTCTCCGAACCGTTGTCCCCCGTTTTGGGCTTTTCCACCCATTGGTTGTTGAGTTACTAATGTGTAAGGTCCCACGCTACGAGCATGGAGCTTATCATCAACCATGTGGTCGAGCTTAATCATATACATGACACCAACAGACACGCGGTTATCAAATTTTTCTCCTGTACGGCCATCGTAAAGAACCACTTTTCCATCCGATGCCATGCCAGCTTCTTTCATGATTGCTTCTAAGTCGCGTTGTTCAACTCCGTCAAAGACAGGGGTTGCGACGTGAAGCCCTAAGCGTTTAGCGGCCATACCAAGATGAATTTCTAAGACTTGCCCGATATTCATCCGGGAGGGAACTCCAAGGGGGTTTAACATGATATCAACCGGTGTTCCATCTTCCATGTAAGGCATATCTTCAGAAGGGAGGATTTTTGAGATAACCCCTTTGTTTCCATGGCGGCCCGCCATTTTGTCCCCTTCAGAAATTTTCCGTTTTTGAACGATGTAAACGCGAACGACTTCATTGACTCCTGGTTGTAATTCGTCATCGTTTTCGCGGGAGAACACTTTTACTGAATGAACAATTCCGCCTCCACCATGAGGAACACGTAAAGAGGTATCCCGAACTTCACGGGATTTTTCGCCAAAGATTGCGAGTAATAAACGATCTTCCGGAGTGGGATCTGTTTGCCCTTTCGGAGTTACTTTCCCAACGAGAATGTCGCCCTCTTTCACTTCCGCTCCAGGAATGATGATTCCCTTCGCATCTAAATATTTACGGCCATCTTCCCCAACGTTGGGAATTTCGCGGGTAATTTCTTCTTTTCCTAGTTTGGTATCACGGGCTTCAATTTCGTATTTTTCAATATGAATGGAGGTGTAAACATCTTCTCGAACCAAGCGTTCATTCATAATGACAGCATCTTCATAGTTGTATCCATTCCATGTCATGAATGCGACGATGACATTTCGTCCAATCGCCAATTCCCCTTGATCCATCGAGGGGCCATCGGCGAGAATATCGCCTTTGAAGACGGCATCGCCTAGAGAAACAATTGGTGTTTGATTGATACAGGTTCCTTGGTTACTTCTCATGAATTTAGATAAGTCGT
>CAZABW010000036.1:4026-12729 GCA_964483655.1 uncultured Candidatus Izemoplasmatales bacterium | reverse complement strand
GGTGTTTGATTGATACAGGTTCCTTGGTTACTTCTCATGAATTTAGATAAGTCGTAGGAATCGAGACCGCCATCATTGCGACGTACTTTCACGACTAAACCATCGACATATTCGACAACCCCATCATTTTCACAAAGCAAACTCGTACCCGAGTCATGTGCCGTTTTGTATTCGATTCCCGTTCCTACAAAAGGAGCTTCGGGTTTTAATAAAGGAATCGCTTGACGTTGCATGTTCGCGCCCATTAATGCGCGGTTCGCATCGTCATGTTCTAAGAAGGGGATACAAGCAGTTGAAATCGAAACGATTTGTTTGGGAGATACGTCCATGTAATCGCAATCTTCGCGATCAAACATTTTTGTTTCTCCGTATTGACGTGCAACCACACGAGCGTCGCGGATAGTATGATCGTCATTTAAGGTAACGTTTGCTTGAGCAATGACGAATTTACCTTCATCGTCGGCTGTCATATAAACAACTTCATCCGTAACCAACATGTTGGCTTTATCAATTTTTAAGTAAGGAGTTTCCATGAAGCCATATTTGTTCACTTTAACATAACATGCTAAAGAGTTAATTAACCCGATATTTTGTCCTTCCGGCGTTTCAATCGGGCAAATCCGGCCATAATGGGATTGATGCACGTCACGAACTTCAAATCCCGCACGGTCCCGGGTTAATCCTCCCGGTCCAAGAGCAGAAATCCGACGTTTGTGGGTGATTTCATCTAAGGGATTGGTTTGTTGCATGAATTGAGACAATTGGCTAGAACCAAAGAATTCTTTTAAAGAAGAGGTTAATGGACGAATGTTAATCAAGTTTTGGGGTGTCATTTCTTTTAAATCTTTGGTTGACATCCGGTCTTTAACATTCTTCTCCATTTTTGCCAAACCAATTCGGAATTGGTTTTTCAAGAGTTCGCCAATCAGACGTAAACGACGATTTCCTAAATGGTCAATATCATCTAACGATCCAATTTTATCGAATAAGTTAAGGTAATAGGAAATCGAAGCAATAATGTCGCTGGTGGTGATATGTTGACGCATTTCAATCGAGTTATTTCCTAATAAGCGAATCGTTTTAGCATCTTCTGCTTTAGAGAAAGAAACATCGATTTGTTCAATATAACAATCTTTAACCACCGATTCGACAAATTGATCTTTCAATGGATCTTGAGAAATTTCTCCTCGCATTTCGCGTTCTAGTAAGTTCTTCAGTTCTTCTTCTAAAGATTCATCAAAACGAACCCGTTTTAAGATTAATCCACGATTCTTAGCGATTACTGATATCGCTTCAGAGGTGACCTTTTGTTTCTTCTCAAAACGGACTTCACCAGTTTCAGGATCAATAATATCTTGGGCGAAATAGACATCCATACCGTGGTCAAGCAATTGCTTAATCCGTACGGTGACATCCAATTTTTGATTTACTTTAAAACGGCCAACTTCGGCCAAATCATAACGCTTTGCGTCAAAGAGTCTTGAAACGAAAAAGTTACGTGCTCCCTCAACGGTTGCGGTTTCACCTTGACGAATTTTTGCATAGACTTCTTTCATCGCATCTTCTGCATTTTTCGTAAGGTCCTTTTCCATGGTGTTTTCTAAGAGGTCACTGTTACCAAATAAATCGATGATTTGTTCATGGCTTGAGAATCCAAGCGCTTTAATCATCGTCGATAAATAGATTTTTTTAGAGCGGTCAATTTTTGCGTAAAGTAAGTCTTTGGAACCAATTTCATACTCAAGCCAAGCCCCTCTGGTCGGGATTACTTGTCCTAAATACCGTTTTTGTAAGGTTTTCTTGTCGGTATCAACGGCATAGAACACCCCCGCTGACCGAACGATTTGGCTGACAATAACCCGTTCCGAACCGTTGATAATGAAGGTTCCAACTGGCGTCATGACGGGAATATCACCCATGAAGATTTTTTGTTCTTTGACAGAGTCTTTAATGATTTCTTCGCCAAATTCACGGTCAATGGTTTCTTTGTTACGTAATTTGACGGATACTCGTAAGGGGCGAGAATAAGTCACGTCTTTTTCTTTGCATTCCAAGACGGTATACTTCGGTTCTCCTAATTCGTATTCCCCAAAATAAAGCTCTAAATTTTCGGTAAAGTTGGTGATTGGTGAGATGTCTTCAAACAATTCTTTCAAACCTTGTTGGATGAACCACTCAAAGGAAGATGTTTGCACCTCGACCAGATCCGGAAGTTCAACGTTCGATTTTACCCGTGAGTAATTTCTTCTAATTCGTTTCTTTCCGTATTGCACTGTTTTGAAATCCACAAAATCACCCCAATTTTTTCTGTACAGACGTTGATTTCATCTGTTTCTCTGAAACAACGCAAAAATGCGCATTCTATCGCATTTAACTATTTTATCATAAAGGTGTCAAACAGTCAATTGTAATTGACATTCGAAAACAAAATAACCACTCTTTTTAGCGAGTATCGTAATCTTCGGATATATGGTTTCTAGTTCAGCTTTCGCCGAAAGCGCCCCTTGATCCTTGCGGATTACTAATACCAACCTACCATTGGGTTTTAGAAAGTGTTTACTTTGACGGAACATCTCATAGATGACTTGTTTCCCTGCTCGTATCGGCGGATTGGTCACAATCCAGTCGAAAAGTCCGTCAATCTGTTCAAATCCATTGGATTCGATGGTTTTGACGGATATATGATGATTCTTTGCGTTGAGTGATGCTAATTCCAGTGCTCGTTGATTGACATCCGACATGACAACTTCCGCTTGGTCGCGTAATGCGAGAACGATGCCTATTGGCCCATACCCGCAACCTAAGTCAAGCACTTTTTGTCCTCTTTCAAGAACGAGGGATTCTAATAGTAAGCGAGTTCCGAAATCCAATCCTTGTTTTGAAAAGACGCCATGATCACTTAGAAAATGGTACTCTGTTCCACTAACAACGAAGGTGATTTCTCTTTTATTAGAGACGACATCCACCGGATTTTTTGTAAAATAATGACTCAAAAAGGACTCCTCCTTAAACGGCAAAAACCTGAGACACTCTCAGGTTTCGTCGTTCAAATGGATAATTACTTAATTTCGACAGTAGCGCCAGCGTCTGTAAGTTTCTTCGCGATTTCTTTCGCGTCGTCTTCTTTGATTTTTTCTTTGATAGCTTTAGGAGCAGCATCAACTAAGTTTTTCGCTTCGATTAATCCAAGACCGGTTAATTCGCGAACGACTTTGATGACATTTACTTTGCTTTGTCCTACGCTAGTAAGAATAACGCTAACTTCTTTTGGTCCTTGTTCTTCTTCTACTTGAGCAACAGCGGCAGCAGGAGCAGCGCTAACAGCAGATGGGTCAACACCAAATTCAGCTTTCATTGCATCGATGAATGCTTTGACTTCCAAAATGGTCATTTCTTTTAACGATTCGATAAATTGTTCAACGGTAATTTTTGCCATGATATGGTTCCTCCAATTAGATTAGTTGTTTTCTTTGTTGGCGATTAAATCTAAACCAACAGCAAGTTGTTGCAGGGGTGCGAGTAAGCTACTAGCAAGCATAGTAAGTAAGACTTGACGGTTTGGTAATGCTGCGATTTGTTTGATTTCATCGGTTTTGTAGTAATCGCCATCTACATAACCTGCTTTGACCACCAGCTTTGGATTTTTCTTCGTGAATTCGATTAAAATCTTCGCTGCAGCGACCGATTCATTCATTGCAAATACAAGTCCGTTGGGTCCCGCTAAATCCGATTCTAACTTCGTTAAACCAAGATTGTTCGCAGCGCGAGCAGCGATGTTATTCTTAGCTACGAGTAATTCGCATCCTTCTTTACGAAGTAAACGACGTAATTCTTCGGTTTTTTGAACGGTTAATCCACGGTATTCGGCAATGACAACAGCTTTCGCTTTTTGCATTTTCGCTTGAAGTACATCGACTTCAGCTTGTTTCACTTGAATGATCTTCGAGTTTGACATTGCTTTACCTCCTGTTATTTTTTGTAAAAAGAAACCCTCCTTTTCGAAGAAAAAGAGGGAATATCTGTTCGATATCCAACTTTTTTCTCGGTAGGAAATTAAGCCTAGGCACCTACTGTCTTCGAAAAAGCTGTGCTGAGTATAAAATTTAGATTGCGATGTCTACGCCAGGTCCCATCGTCGATGAAATCGCAACATTTTTCATGTATACGCCTTTCACGGTCGAAGGTTTGGACTTATTAATGACATCAAGAACCGCTTTAATGTTTCCTTCAAGATGAGCAGGTTCAAAAGATACTTTACCAACTAATGCTTGAATGTTTCCATTGCGGTCAACACGGTAGGTGATTTTTCCACCTTTGGATTCACTGACTGCTTTTGTGATATCGTTTGTTACAGTTCCGGTCTTGGGGTTTGGCATCAAACCTTTAGGACCTAACACGCGTCCGAGTTTCCCGATGGTTCCCATCATATCTGGGGTCGCGATGACCACATCAAAATCGAACCATCCACCTTGAATCTTTTGAACCAAGTCATCGTCACCAACATAGTCAGCGCCGGCTTCTTGTGCATCTTTGGCTTTATCACCACGTGCGAAGACCAAGACTTTCTTTTCTTTCCCTGTTCCAAATGGTAAAACTAACGCGCCCCGAAGGTTTTGTTCAGCTTTTCTTGGGTCAAGGTTTAAATTGAAGGCAACTTCAACAGAAGCGTCGAATTTTTCATACGAAATCTCTTTTACAAGGTTGATTGCTTCGAGAAGGGGATACTTCTTGGAACGGTCAACTTTG
Organism: uncultured Candidatus Izemoplasmatales bacterium; assembly: GCA_964483655.1. Lineage (GTDB taxonomy): Bacteria > Bacillota_I > Bacilli_A > Izemoplasmatales > Hujiaoplasmataceae > JAUXXX01. The sequence continues at coordinate 7,983 of CAZABW010000036.1, read as the reverse complement.
GCTTGAGCGGCAATGAATTTTTTACCTTTTTTTGCCATAATGTTTTTCCTCCTATATCTGGTTTTAGCGGAAATTTCCTCCCATATACAGTTGTATGTGAAACAACTATAATGCTAGTCTACAACGACAATTCCCATGTTTCTTGCTGAGCCTTCTAAAATCCGAGCCGCTGCTTCGACATCGTTTGCATTTAGATCAGGCAATTTGACTTGTGCAAGTTCGAGTAGTTTTGCTCGCGTAATTGTCGCGACTTTGTCTTTTTTCGAATTGCTTGCGCCTTTTTTAATGTTGCAGGCTTTTTTGAGCAGATCGCTTGCTGGTGGGGTTTTGGTAATGAAGGTAAACGAGCGGTCATCAAATACAGTAATAACAACTGGAATCACGCTGCCAACCATTTCTTTCGTCCGATCATTGAATTGGACGCAGAATTGTTGAATGTTTACACCGGCTTGCCCTAATGCTGGTCCAATGGGGGGGGCTGGGGTTGCTTTTCCACCCGCGATTTGCAATTTCACAACGGTTTTAATTTCTTTTGCCACGAAAGACACCTCCTTATTTTCGTGATGTGGTTAACGGATAAATCCTCCCACTCTCATGTGCGTACAACGCACGCTGAAATATTATACAATAGCTGAGATTCAAAAGTCAAGGTAAAACTGCTTGGATTTTGCCCCAAATTGCAGTGTTTTTGGACGATCCAAGCAGTTTTGGTTAAATGTCGTATTTTGCGATGATTTCAGATGGCGTTTTTCTCAGTAAAGTAAAGATTGGCAGTAATCCAAATGCTATATTTACCAAATATATGAATGATATTCCTAAGATAAAATGCAAGACTGGCATGTAGTAAATGGTTTCTAATACTCCGAATAGGTTTTGAATTTGCCCCATAACCATCGCCATAAAGATATATCCAGTTAAAGACCCAATCGTTGTGAAAGCTAATATTTCAGACAAGAAGATTTTGATGAGATCAAACTTCGTTGCCCCAATCGCACGATAAACACCAATCTCACGAATCCGGTTTAGCATACTAGAACGCATCGAAAGAAGGGTGAAAATTAGCGCTCCAATCAAGGGGATAAAAATAGCAACTAACCGCATGATAATCATTTCTCCTTGGGCTTTTAAATACTGCTCATTCGCGTATTCTAAGGAGTCTAATGCTGTAAAGCCAAGGGTGTTGATTTGTTCAATAGCTTGCATTTTATCTGCAGCTGTAAACAATAAAACACTATCTTCGAAATCGTTGCGACTATCGATATAGGATTGTACTTTTAACTTGGTGATATCCTCACTGCGTAGGAGATATTGAGCATCCAGTCCCCGGAACACACCGGCAACCCGGAAGGTGAAGGAGCCTAAAACAACTTGTTGCCCTACAACATACCCTAACTCTTCGTTTGCTAACAACTCTAACGATGTCAACATTTGACTTCCAGTAACTAAAGTGAATTCCCCAACATAGGGCTCAATCGGCGAGTAGGACATATAGTAGTCTTGTCCAAATAGATGAATATCACTATCATGCGTTACAACAATGCGAGAATTGGATTCCAAGATTCCAACGATTTCAAAATACACATACCCCCGATTCGAGTATAGTTGAATCGTTCCACCAAGCATATCCGGAATTTCATCGTATCCCAAGTTTGTTAGTTCGCGGGTTTGTAGTAATCGTTCGAGAACCCACATATCCACCGCTACCTCGTTTTGTGCATTCGGTAAACGACCGTGCACCACGCGATGCTCTCCTAAATCGGAAAGTTGAATGGGTAATGCATACTGTTGAATGCTTTGTGCTCTCATTCCGCTACCTTGGTAAAAATCTTCAAAGCGGAATGAGAAATAAGCAGCCGTTCGATTTGGCAAAACGTTCCCTACTGCGCTCAACGCTTCAATAGCAGAAACGTTTTGCATGGTGAAATTCTCCGGAATGACAACAGATACGGTATTCCGCGGTTCCACGAAATATTCCGATTCTCGGTTTTGAAGTAAGATTCCAAGTTGAGAAATATTCGATAAAATGATAGCCGCGATAATAAAGTAGGCAATGAGGAATAATTTGGAGAAAAACTTTCTTCCTGTCAAAACCTTCTTGAATCCAGCGCGTAAGGTATCACGAAAACGAATAAATGATTTTCGATGAGCATGTTCAGGAATTTCACCGAGTTGATCTAATTCAAATGGCGTTTCATCGATGGCATTCGATTCTTCTTTTTTGTAATGATCATCGATGAGTTTGATGTCGGTGTCAGGCGTTAAATATCGAATTTTAGTATTGGTTTCGGCTTTCACAAAAAGCGTGTTGTTTTTATAAATCACTTGAAGTCGAGGACGAGAAGAAGGCTCCTGATCATAATAGTACTCCATATCGAGAACTTCTTTGGATTGTTCTTTGGTTAAGTCTTTTAAATGAATGCTCCGATCATCAATGCGTTCAAACGTACGAGATCCCTCGTTTTGGATGTCTGCGATGACCTTTCCATCTTGTAATGTGATGATTCGATCCGCATAAAACTCCACCAATTGACGCTCATGACTCACTAAGATAACCAATGTTGACTGACTTATCTTCTTAATCAATCGCATAATTTCAAAGGTATTGTTAGAATCGAGGTTACCTGTTGGTTCATCCGCTAATACCACTTTCGGGTTTTTCGCAATCGCTCGTGCTATCGCGACACGTTGTTGCTGACCACCAGATAATGCTAAGACATTGCGTTTTCGTAAATGATACATGCCGACACTTTTGAGAACATAGTGAATCCGCTCTTCCACTTCTTTCGCGTGATAGAGCCCTGCCATATTAAGCGAAATTTCAACGTTTTCATAGACCGTTTTGTCGTTCACTAAGTTATAGTTTTGGAAGATGTAACCAATATATTTATTTCTTAGAATATCCCAACGAGTAGGGTTGTACGATTTGATGGTTTCTCCATAAAAGTCAATCGAGCCTTTATGAAAATCGTCCAGTCCGCCAATCACGTTTAAGAGCGTTGTTTTTCCACATCCGGATGGACCTGTTAAAGCAACTAATCCTTTTTGAGGGAACTCAAGGGATGTATCGTTGATGACATGAATTTGGTTACTTTTGCCTTTATTATAATATTTATTTAATTTCTCTAAACGAATCATATCCTCATCCCCTCTCTACTCGGATTTTAACGTCCGTTGGACGGATTCACGGAAGACTCTTTGACAATATCGCATAGAAACGAAATATCCCATGACAAACATGATTATAAACAATATGATGTAGGATCCCAATTGATAATACCGAACAATTTCATTCATCCAAACAGGTCCTGATTTCATGAGTTCAATGATGCCAACTAGAATAACATAGGCAATGGTAGATGCAATGATATTTTCCATATAGATCAGCTGAGTGATGACTTTTCGATTGGCTCCAACCGTTCGGAAAATGGCATAATCTTTTAACTTAGTATTGGTAATGGCTTTTAAAATGAGGAAGGAAATCAAAGTCGATGCAAATAATGTAAACACAAGAAGTAAGGTTGAACCTAATAACGTCATCACTAAGAATAACTGACTAAATGGGTCCAGTGATTGAGCAGCATGAGGATAAAAGACATGATACTTGCTTGTTCCTGTGCCGGGAATAAGTGAAACTTGAGCCATGAGTGCAGCGACAAACAAGTCTGAATCGACAACCAAACTAACTTGACGAACTTCGTAATGGAATAAGGCGTCATAGGTAGCTTGATTCATCTCTAACACATTATAATCATCCCCACTAGAAATCGAAAAGGATACATTCGTCAATTCTGTTGTTTGATAGTAATCTTGAATGCTTATTAATCCCGTTGCTGTACAACTAACGGTCGTCATACAGACGTTATATGATAACGACTTCGAGAGGACAATGTTTCTGTCAGGGAGAGAAGATTTTATGACAACTCTTGGCGCTGACATGACGTTTGAGGCATCAAATTG
>CAZABW010000036.1:0-3926 GCA_964483655.1 uncultured Candidatus Izemoplasmatales bacterium | reverse complement strand
GTAGGCATTCTTCCTGCGATTAAATCTGTTTCTGACAAAGCAGAAACTGGCCAATATTTGACCGAAAGATAGTTATAATCAGAATCCACTGATAGATTTCCTTGATAATTCACTTCTATATCAAGGACATAATCATTCACAACGAGAGAAGAAACCCGATTGAGACTCTTAAGTTGATTGAGATCATCCGTTGACAATGCACTAAGATCTGTTTTTCGAATAACAACACGACGATCTGACGTATTTGAGAAATAAGCGTTATTAATTTCGCCGGCAGTGCTCGAGGCAAGTAAATAGCCCCCATACGATAACGCCACAAAAAAGGTAAAAAAGGTAAATACGACGACAGCTAAGAGGGTCTTTTTTGGAACACTCATTAAATTCCGCCATGCAATCGCTAACGTTTTCAAAAAAGAGAGTGGTTTGTCTTTCTCGGTTTTCGTAGGAATGGCTTTCGGTTCTGTTTTTTTTACTTCTTTATCTTCTACGACTTCACCATCGTACATCCGGATTTTTCTAGTTGCGTATTGTTTGACTTGTTCATAGTCATGAGTAACTAAAATCACAAGTTTTTCTTTGGCGATTTCATGAAGCAATTGTAAAATGGCTTTTCCTGATTCTTGGTCTAAATTTCCAGTTGGTTCATCGGCCGCAATAATCGGACAATCTTTTGCTAAGGCTCTGGCAATGACAACCCGTTGTTTTTGGCCTCCGGATAGTTTCGTCGCCTTATGACGAATATGATCCGATAATCCCACCCGTTCAATGATGGAAAGAGCTCGTTCCCGAACTTGTTTTTTAGGTAGACCAGCCAAAATCATCGGAGCTTCTACGTTTTGGAGAACAGTATAGGAGTCGATGAGATTGTAATTTTGGAAGACAAACGCAACATAGTGTTTCCGAAAATCTTCTAGATCAGACGTGCTAAAATAAGACGTGGCTTCTCCATTAAAGAAGATTTCACCTTCCTCATACGTGTCGATCCCGCAAATGACGTTGAGCAAAGTTGTTTTACCAGACCCTGACTCCCCGACAATAGCTACGAACTCATTTGCATGTAATTCTAAATTCACCTTTCGGAGACCTAAAGCTACTGCGTTGTTTTGATTATAATACTTCGATACATTGACTAATTGAATCATCACAGTTCCTCGCTTTCTTGTATGTGTATTATATACTAAATAGAACAGTCGCGCACGCGTGGTTTATTGGTTTTTCATCGAACAAAAGAAAAAAGCCGAAAGTTTCGGCTTTTTAAAGGATTAAATGACTTCAATTTCTTCAAACTTTAAAGAAAGGGAGGTTTTACGACCGAACATTTCCACTAAAGTTGTGATAATGCCTTTTTCATGATCAATGGTTTCAACGACGACTATTTGTCCAGCAAAGGGACCTGTTGCGACCTTGACATTTTGTCCAACTTTGACATTCAACCGTTGAACAGAGAGCATTCCGCATTTTTTCAATATCTTATTAATTTCATCTGGGAAGAGAGGAATTGGTTTGGTTCCTCCCCCACTACTACCCAAGAATCCTGTGACACCCGGAGTGTTCCGGACAACGAACCACGATTCATCGGTAACAATCATCTCAATGAAGACATATCCAGGGAACATCTTGACTAGTTTTTCTTTAATCGATCCGTCGTTTTTCTTTTCTGCTTTTAATTCTTCAGGGATCATGACTTGGAAAATTAGATTTTCCATCTCCATGGTTTCAATCCGGCGTAAAAGATTTTCTTTGACCGAATTTTCATACCCTGAGTACGTTTGAACTACGTACCAATACCGCTTTTTATTATCCATGAATTCTGCCTATTTCTATAGACTATAAAGCCATTGGAATAATGGATCTAAAGCATACCCGTATAACGTGAAAACAAGCATTAAAAAGACGAGGAATAAGAATACTTTTCCGGAGTTGTTAGCTAAGGACTTCGCAGTAGGCCAACTCACTTTCTTCATTTCTTCCATGCTGGGACGAAGGAAAGGAATCGCAAGATAAATAATAACTAATGTTCCTACTAAGATTAAGAAAGATCCGGTGAGAACACGTTTTAAGGTTGTTTCAAAAAAGAAATCAATAAAGGCAGTTCCACTACGGCCAAGGATATTTGCTAGATTGACAGTACCAAATTGACCCATAACAATGTAAACACCATAAAGGATTAATACAGGGGAAAGAATGGCTAATAACCAGTTTTCAAAGGCATATTCTTTCTTTAGTACTTCCAATACTTTATTGTGTTTTTGTTCGGGAGTTAATTGGGGTTTTTCAACCTTTTTCGTTACTTTTTGATCGACTTTTTCGACCTTTTTTGTTTCTACGTTTGCCATAGTGACCTCCTACTTACTTTCCTTGTGAAGCGTATGTGTTTGACATTTTTTACAAAATTTTTTAATTTCCATGCGTTGTGCTGATTTTTCCCGTTTTTTGACTTCATAATTACGGGATAGGCACACAGAACAGATTAGAATTGCTTTATCACTCATATTATCATCTCGCTTGCTTTGCTAAATATATCAAAAATTCCTAGCTTTGTCAAGAAAATCATGATGTCAATAAATGATTTAACTTCTTTCGAATGCGGTCCATCGCATTATAGACTTGTTTCTCCTTCATTTGAAGAATTTCAGCGCAGTCTCGCACCGTTTTCCCTTGCTTGATCCATAAGTCATAGACTCGTTGTTCTCGATTCGAAAGTAAGGAGACTAACTGATCCATGGTTTGGTGAAGACCACAATAACTGTCTGCCCCTGGGATACTTTCTTGAACATAGAACACCCCATACTCATTTAAGAATTTCCCTTGTCTGGATTGTTTTCTGAGCGTAGAGATTAGGTGGTTTTCGAGATTGTTTTCAAAATACTTAGTAAAGGTTTTTCCAAACCGGTCTTCAAACTTCATCACAGAGCGATAGAGAACTAATAGACTTTCCTGAAAACAGTCATCAAAATGATCTTTAAGTTGGAATAAACTAATCTTTTTCGCAATTAAATACTTGTATTTCTCAACCATAAATTGAAATGCTTCTTCATTTCCAGATTTAATCAAGTCAAGAATCTCAAAGTCATTGTAATCACGAAAACGCATACTTTCTAGTTCGTCCTCCTGCGTATAATATCGAATAAAAGGATTCCCGCTGAGACAGAAGCATTCAAACTATTGGCTTTGCCCTTCATGGGGATTGTAACGTTATAGTCCACTGTTTCTTTCACTAGTTTTGCCATTCCTTTTCCTTCCGCCCCAATAACAATTGCTAAGTCACAGGATACGTCGATTTCGGTATAACTTTTCGTCGCATCTAAACTCGTCCCAACGACCCAAAATCCTTGTTTTTTTAATTGCTCAATGGTTTGATTGATATTGGTAACAGTCGCAACTTTGATATGTTCGATGGCCCCTGAAGCGACTTTCACAACCGTAGGGGTAATTCCAACCGAGCGATGCTTAGGAATCACAATCCCATCGCACCCCGCTGCTTCAGCGCTCCGAATGATCGCCCCTAAGTTATGCGGGTCTTCAATCCCATCGAGTAGGACAATTAATTGATATTTTCCAGGTCTTTTATTAGCAAGAAGATCTTGAAGGGTGTAGGTTGGATAATCCGGAATCTCCACTGCAACGCCTTGATGATTCCCCTCAAATCGGCGATTCATTTCTTGTTTTGATACGATTTCAATAGGAATTTGGAGCTGCTTAAACCGACTTGAAAAATCAACATTTCCTGAATCCATCAGAAACGCTTTGAGAATGGGTTTTTTCGTTTCTAAATATTCATGAACACTATTCTTTCCAAAAATAATCATCCTTATCACCTGCTTTTATTGTATCATGCTTTCTTTTATTTCCAATTTGAAAGAGAAGAAAAAGAACTCCCTCTAGGAAGAAAGTTCTTCAATCGTTTTGATAAATATGACAAACAA
>CAZABW010000035.1:0-19654 GCA_964483655.1 uncultured Candidatus Izemoplasmatales bacterium | reverse complement strand
AGCAAGAAAGATAGTTTTCTCGATGTCGTTGTTGTCCATCCTTCAGGCGTGATTGGTCCTCAAGACTATAAACTGTCCAATGTTAGTCAACTATTTATTGATTGCTTGCTGGGACGGCTAAGTGCTTATGTCAATGGGGGTTATAATTTTGTGGATGTACGAGACGTTGCGAAGGGGATGGTTCAAGCAGCTTTGATAGGAAAAAGAGGGCGCTGTTACATCTTAAGTGGTCATGAAATTACAGTCAAAGACTTGTTGGATCAAATCACAACTGCTTCGGGACGGAAACCCATCAAAACTAAAATTGCCTTTTGGTTTATCTTGGCAATGAGTTATTTTGCGGAAGCGTACTATATGCTGGTCAAACAAAAACCTCTCTTTACACACTACTCCGTCATTGTCTTGAAATCGAACTACCATTTCTCGAATCAACGGGCAGTCGATGAACTTCAGTTTCAAACGAGACCCCTATCAGAAACCATCCAGGATACGTTAGCCTTTATTCAAACCACCTATGTTGCTAAGGCAAAAAACCGCTATATTCTACGGTCAAAACTGAAAAAGAAAAAACCTATGTAACTATCTTGTGACAATTTAAGAAAACACAAAAATCAAAGAATTTATGATACAGAAAATTCTTTGATTTTTTGTTGGAAAAGGGTTTTTTATTGATATAATGAAACCCGTGTTGTATCTTTGGCCCGGAGGATTTTTACCTTGAAGACCCCTTTTACTCTTAGTCCGATTTTCTCATCGAATATGGTATTCCAAGCGGATCGTCCGATTCGAATCTTTGGAACGTGCAAAAAAGGCATTGAAATTCGTTTAGATTTTCTCAATTATTGTACGAAAATCAAAACGAAGGACACCACTTTTACTTTTCTTTTGGAACCACTGCCCAAACTAAGTGAACCATTTTCAGTGATTATCTCTCATAAAAGAACCGAGGTTATTTTAGATAACTGTGTGGTCGGAGATGTATTCTTATTTTGTGGAAGTTCGAATATGGAACTGTCTGTCGCAGAATCATATGAAAACCGACCCGCTGCAAACCCGAAAATCAGGTACTATCAAGTACCAAAGATTCCTTATATTGGCGCCGAGCAAGAATACCCCGATTTATATTTGACTGACAGTAGTTGGAAGGTCTTAAAAGCACCTGATCTGAGTTCTTTCAGCGCGATTGCTTACCATGTTAGTAAGAAGCTTGCCTACGAGTTGGAATATCCTATCGGGATTATTCAAGCAAGTTATGAACAAACTAGTCTCTTTGCTTTCGCAGGGATGATGGAAATCTGTTCCATCCAAGAGTTGGGTAAGTTTTGTTCGAATTATAAAACCGAATCGACGCGATACCATAAAACAACGGAATATGATCATGCTTTTCAAGAACAAATGAAACAATTTCATCTCTATCATCAGCTAAAAGTGACCTATTTACAAGATCACCCACCATTAGAAGCCTCCGTTATGGCGTTTCAAGCTCATCCTTATGTCCTTCCCATGGGTCCGAAGCACTTCAATCGACCTTCCGGATTATACGAAACGATGATTAAACCTTTGGAAGGACTCTCATTCAAAGGCGCAGTACTTTATTTTGGAGAAGATGATCTTCAAAATGCTAACGTGATTCAATATGGTTATCAAACATTAATCGAATCCTGGCGAAAACTGTTTAAAGATCCCAAATTGCCCTTTGTACTGGTTCAAATTGCAGGGTATTCCTATGAGGGAATCAATCACGACTCGGTCGCGAAACTGCGCCAAGCTCAACGTCAAGTAGTGGAGTTATCCAATCATATCGCCATGGCTTCGGCAGTGGATTTAGGAGAAGAACACAACCTTCTCCCTCGTGAAAAAGAAGCGATTGGGAAACGGATTGCGAATGTATTACTAGAACGAGTCTACCGGTTAGAAAAGAACCAAATGGCTCCCGCTTACTTTTCTCATCAAGCAACTCCTGGTAAGGTGGTCATTTATACAGAATTTAATAACTTGTTTTTAACCTCTCGTTCCATGAATCAGATGGGGTTCTCTGTTTCTTACGATGGAACCACATTTCAACCATTAAGAAATGTGAAGTTAGTTGCGAATCAAATCGTGATTCAACCGATAAATGAATGGAAAGAGATTCGGTATTGTTACGAAAACTATCCAAATTGTGATATTTTTACCACAAATGACTTACCCTTACTTCCTTTTCGGATTGTTTACTAACAAAGAGAAGACCAAATCACAACTTTGGTTTTCTCTTTTCTATTCCTAAGGTATAATAGACAACAGGGAGGTGAGCGTGTGAAAGAAATACGAACAAGTGCGAAAGACATTGCAGAGTTGTTATTTGGATCTGGAGACTTAAGTAGTGAGCGTCTTCTTCAAATTCGCGCTTTAGAAGGAACGCAAATTCACCAGGAATGGCAACGTCGATATCTCCCTACAGATGAAGCCGAAGTATTTGTCAAAGATGTGGTTAAAACAGAAGATTTTGTCTTGGAAGTGACTGGACGAATCGATGGGATTTTGCATCGTGAATCGTTGATATTAGAAGAAATTAAATCAACGCGAATTTCATTAGAAAGCCTCGATGAAGAAACGCATCCGGCTCATTTTGTCCAAGCAAAACTCTATGCCTATCTTTACGCAAAAGAGCATTCACTTTCTCACATGGATGTTCATGTCATCTACATTCACGCAGTGAGTCGGGAATCGAAGATTTTTTCAAAACAATATACCCTTTCGAAATTGGAAATATTCTATGAAGAAACCATTCATCGATATCTCGCCTGGCTTTTAGTCATTTCTAACCACGAGGCAACCCGTGAGAAATCGATTCAGGGACTCACATTTCCATTTCCTGAATACCGGATTGGTCAACGGGAGTTAATGGCCTATGTGTACCGCAACATCCTTGATAAAGGCATCCTTTACGCGACCGCTCCCACCGGGATTGGCAAGACCATGGCAACGCTTTTTGCATCATTAAAAGCAATTAATGACTATCGTCAAAAGGTCTTCTATTTGACTGCTAAAAATGACGGAAAACGTGTCGTTTTAGAGGCAATCCGGCTTTTGGAGCAAAGTGGTCTAGTACATAAAAGCGTCGAGATTACAGCGAAAGACCGAATGTGTTTATTATCTGAGCGGGATTGTGATCCACTTCATTGTCCCTACGCAAAAGGGTATTTTTCTCGCGTCTTTCGTGCCATTGAATCGATTTATCGGAGTGATACTTTATTAACGAAAGAGAAGATTAAAGAATACGGATTGCTTTATCAATTATGTCCGTTTGAATTGTCCCTAGATTTATCTAACTATGCAGATATCGTGATTTGCGATTACAACTATGCCTTTGACCCGAGAGCTCATCTCATTCGTTATTTTGAAGATACGACCTATCAACCGATTCTCTTAATTGATGAAGCTCACAATCTCGTCTCTCGAAGTCGGGAAATGTATTCGCAATCGATTTCACGAAAACAATTACAAGATTTATATGATTTGGTTCGCGGATTGAAACCGAGTCCAAAGATGGATATCAATCGACTTTTAGATACCTTTGAACTGTTTGAAATCGAGTTACTCGAGGTAGATTTCGTCAAGAAAGATTTCGTCCACCCACCGCTATTACTACAATTAAATAAGCTCATTTGGAAACTCGATCAAGCGCTTCTTTCGGAAACCAAAATACCCAATAAATCCAAGATTAGTGAGCATTATTTTGATTTAATCCAGTTTGTGCGAATGGCAGAATTATTCAATGAAAGTTTTGTTTTCTTACTCGAACACGTTGATAAGGACTTAGTTGTCTCGATTAAATGTTTGAACGCCAGTCATTATCTCTTAGAAACGATTCAACAATATTGTAAATCCGCTGTCTTTTTCTCTGCGACATTAGAGCCCATCCATTATTACAAATCCCTTCTAACCCAATCCAAAGGGACGGATGTGAAGTTTCCCTCTTCCTTCCCTCAAGAAAACTTGTTACTTTATATTGTGGATGAGATTTCCACGAGATACTTAGATCGAGAACAATCGGTTACCACGATTTTATCCTTCGCATTAGCCATGATTTCACCGAAAAAAGGAAACTACATCATTTTCTTTCCTTCTTATCTCTACTTGAATATGGTAAAAGAAGTATGGGAAAAAGCGAACATCGATGCCGAACTCATCATCCAACGTCGTGACATGTCGATTCTCGAACGGGAAGAGACCATGTCGATGTTTACCACAGATAGTATGAAAACACAAGTCGCGTTCTTTGTAATGGGCGGTGTATTTGGCGAATCGATTGACCTCATTGGCGACCAATTATCAGGAGTGATGATTATTGGTGTTGGCTTACCGATGGTCGCCCCCTTCAATAATGTATTACGCTCCCACTATGATGAAACCTTCCAAAGTGGCTTTGATTTTGCATATACCTACCCCGGTTTAAACAAGGTCATTCAAGCGGTTGGGCGGGTCATCCGAACCGAACAAGACCGAGGCGTTGCGATATTACTTGATGATCGGTTTGCTTCTCGAAAGTACTTATCGATGTATCCTAAACACTGGTCGCATTTAAAAATCGAAAACGATCCTCAGCAAATGGAGAAGGAAATTGCTTTCTTTTGGGAAGAAGATTCCCTCACACGTACGTAACACGCACATATTTATAAGGTAACGAAAAAAAACGCGAAATTGAGAGGAAATTATCCTTGCAATCGCGTTTCTTTTTTGGTAAAATAGAACAGCCTGTGAAAAACAGGATGGCTGTGACTCGTGAGGTGGCTGACACACACATAGGCGTTGTTATGATACGCAAGGTGTTGGGGAATTCACGACGAGCAAGTATATAAGAGAATTTATATGCAAAGGAGGATTTACCATGGCAACAAATCAAGTCATTCGCATTCGTTTGAAATCTTACGACCACAGGTTGTTAGATCAATCAGCAAAGAAAATCGTTGACACGGCGAAGAAAACCGGGGCGGTAGTATCAGGTCCAATCCCATTACCCACCGAAAAAGAAATCTTTACGATTTTAAGAAGCCCGCACGTGAACAAGGATTCTCGGGAACAATTCGAACGTCGCACGCACAAGCGTTTAATCGACATCGTTAACCCGACTCCACAAACCATCGATTCTTTGATGCACCTCGACTTACCTTCGGGCGTCGATATCGTTTTAAAGTAATCTAGTTAAGAAACTTAAGAAATTTTGCAAATCTAATAGGAGGTGTACTCATGGCAAAAGGTATCTTAGGAAGAAAAGTCGGCATGACGCAAGTCTTTGACAGTGAAGGGCGTTTAATCCCTGTAACCGTCGTTGAAGTGACGCCAAATGTCGTCTTACAAAAGAAAACGCTTGTTACCGATGGCTACGAAGCGGTTCAACTCGGGTTCATGGAAAAACGTGCTAAATTAGCAAACAAACCAGAACTTGGCCATTTCGCGAAATCTGGAACAACACCTAAGCGCTACATCAAAGAGATTCGTCTTCCAGACATGATGGAATTCGAAGTCGGCCAAGAGGTAAAGTGTAATATATTTGCCGTTGGAGAGTATGTAGACGTAACAGGAACATCAAAAGGAAAAGGATTCCAAGGGAACATTAAACGTCATAACTTTGGAACAGGTCCAATGGCGCACGGTTCGAAATATCACCGTGGAGTTGGTTCAATGGGAACCATCGCTCCTAACCGCATTCGAAAAGGGAAGAAAATGCCTGGACGGATGGGTGGCGAAACCGTCACGATTCAAAACTTAACCGTTGTACGTGCAGATGTAGAAAACAATATTCTCCTTGTACGCGGGAATGTACCAGGAGCGAACAAATCGCTTGTCATCATCAAACATGCAGTTAAAAAATAGAGGAACGATAGGAAAGGAGGAAAAATGCTATGCCTAAAGTAGCACTGTTTAACCAAGCCGGACAAAATATTGGAGATATTACTCTAGCGGATTCCGTGTTTGGAATCGAACATAACCAACAAGTCATCTATGACGTCGTAAAAGCTCAAAGAGCGGCTATGCGTCAAGGAACCCATAGCAGCAAAACCCGTACAGAAGTGAGCGGCGGTGGCAAAAAACCCTATCGTCAAAAAGGTACAGGTAACGCTCGTCAAGGATCCACCCGTGCATCGCAATGGGTTGGAGGAGGCGTCGCTTTCGGACCAAAACCACGGAGTTATGATTACAAAGTGAACCGGAAGATTCGTCGTCTTGCATTAAAAATTGCTTTATCGGGGAAAGTAAGCCAAGACAAGTTTGTTGTCTTAGATCAATTACAACTCGAAACATTCAAAACCAAAGGCATCGTGGATGTATTCAACAATTTAAACGTTGAAGGCAAAATCATGGTGTTATTAGACGGTCAAAACGAAAACGTAGAAATTGCGACACGCAACTTGCCAAATGTACAAACTGTAGTTTACGAACATGCAAGTGTATATGACATTTTGAATCACAATTTCGTCGTTGTAACCGAAGCGACCGCTAAAAAGATCGAGGAGGGTCTCTTAGAATAGTATGGATAAATATCAAGTGATCAAACGCCCGATCGTAACCGAAAAAACGACAAAGCTCGCCGAACAACTCAAGTATACGTTCGAAGTCGATAAAAACGCGAACAAAATCCAAATCAAACAAGCCATCGAAGAAATCTTTGGTGTCAAAGTAAAAAGTGTAAACGTCATCAACGAACTCGCGAAAGCGAAACGTGTGGGACAACATTCCGGTTTTAAACCAGCGGTTAGTAAAGCAATCATAACTTTACAACCTGGTTATAAAATCGATGTTTACACGGCGTAGTGGGAGGAATCATTAATGGCTATTATTAAAGTAAAACCAATAACCAATGGGACGCGTGGAATGACGAAGCTAGATTACGCTGAAATCACCACCAACAAGCCAGAAAAATCATTGCTCACTCCTTTGAAAAAAGAAGGCGGCAGAAATAACCAAGGCAAATTAACCGTACGTCACCAAGGCGGCGGCGCGAAACGCAAATACCGCGTCATCGACTTCAAACGGAACAAAGACGGCATCGTTGCGAAAGTCGCAACCATCGAATACGATCCCAATCGTAGTGCCAACATTGCCTTACTCCACTATGCAGACGGTGAAAAACGTTACATCATCGCTCCCAAGGGTTTAACCGTTGGTATGAGCGTTGAATCCGGCCCTCAAGCCGATATCGTACTTGGAAATGCTTTACCCATTCAAAACATTCCTGTTGGTAGCGTGATTCATAATATCGAACTTTACCCTGGTAAAGGGGGACAATTAGTTCGCGCTGCTGGAACGAGTGCTCAAATCTTAGGACGGGAAGAACGCTATGTTCTTGTTCGTCTCTCCTCTGGAGAAGTTCGTCGGATTCTCGGTGTTTGCCGCGCCACCATTGGTGAAGTAGGCAACGAATTCCATGAACTTGTATCCCTAGGAAAAGCCGGTCGGAAACGTCATATGGGGATTCGCCCAACCGTACGCGGTTCGGTCATGAACCCTGTTGACCATCCACACGGCGGTGGGGAAGGAAAACAACCCGTTGGACATCCATCACCACTCACACCATGGGGGAAAGTTGCCCTTGGTAAGATTACGAGAAAAACCAAGAAATCTAGCGATAAGTTAATCGTTAGACGTCGCAACAAGTAAGGAAGGAGGAACTCAACATGTCACGTTCAGTTAAAAAGGGTCCGTTTTGCGACGACCACTTAATGAAGAAAGTCGTGGAAGCGAATAAAACCAACTCCAAGAAGGTCATCCAAACTTGGTCGCGTCGTTCAACTGTTTTCCCACAATTCGTTGGATTAACCATCGGTGTCCACAATGGGAAAGAACACATTCCAGTTTATATTACCGAAGATATGGTTGGTCATAAATTAGGCGAGTTCGCTCCAACCCGGACGTTCCGCGGCCACGCCGATAAAAAAGTAGCTAAGGGAGGCAAATAAGCATGGAAGCGAAAGCAACAGTTAGTAGCGTGCGCATCGCTGCCCGTAAAGTTCGCTTAGTCGTCGACCTTGTTCGCGGAAAAAGCGTTGGAGAAGCGTATGCCATTTTACGAGGAACACCCCGTGGGGCTTCTCTCGTTGTAGAAAAGTTGTTAAAATCTGCCGTTGCGAATGCAGAACACAACTATCAATTAAACCAAGAAAAACTCTTTGTCAAAGAAATCTTCGTTGGCGAAGGAAAAACCTTAAAACGGATGCAACCCCGTTCTCAAGGACGCGGTTTTGCGATTTTAAAACGTACCAGCCACATTTGGATCACCGTGGCAGAAAAGGAGTAATCGACAATCATGGGACAAAAGGTTAGTCCAATTGGACTTCGTATCGGCATCATCCTTGACTGGGAATCCAGATGGTATGCAGACAAAAAAGATGTTGCGGATCTATTGCACGAAGATTTAAAGATTCGCTCCTTATTAAATGAACTATACAAAACCGCAAGCGTATCCAAAATCGAAATCGAACGCGGAAAAAACCGCGTTATCATCACCGTCAATACCGCAAAACCCGGTATGGTGATTGGTCGCGACGGCGCTACTAAAACCGCTGTTGTCGAGAAATTAAAAGCACTCACGAAAAAAGAAGTATTCTTAAATATTGTGGAAATTAAACATCCTGAATTAGACGCGAAATTAGTCGCTGAATCCATCGCACAACAACTTGAAAACCGGGCTTCATTCCGTCGGGTTCAAAAAGTTGCGATTCAACGCGCACTAAAAGGCGGCGCGAAAGGATGTAAAACCCTCATCTCCGGACGTTTAGCTGGTGCTGAAATCGCGAGAAGTGAAGGGTATAGTGAAGGCAACGTTCCTTTACATACTTTGAGAGCCAACATTGATTATGCCTTAGCTGAAGCTTTGACAACCTATGGAAAACTAGGAATTAAAGTTTGGATCTACAAAGGGGAAATCCTTCCGACTAAGAAGGAGGCAAAATAATTATGTTAATGCCAAAACGGACAAAATATCGTCGTCCTCATCGCGTCAGCTATGAAGGCAAAGCCAAGGGCGGCGCTGACATTTCCTTCGGTGAATTTGGTTTAATGGCGACCGAAGGTGCATGGGTATCTGCTCGTCAAATCGAAGCTAGCCGGATTGCTATGACTCGGTATATGAAACGGGCCGGACAAGTTTGGATTAAAATCTTCCCGCACTTAGCAAAAACGAAAAAACCAATGGAAGTTCGGATGGGATCTGGGAAAGGATCCGTTGAAGAATGGGTAGCTGTTGTGAAAGAAGGATTGGTTATGTTCGAAATTGCTGGAGTAAGTGAAGAAGTAGCGAAAGAAGCATTACGCCTTGCTTCCTACAAACTTCCATTATCAACGAAATTCGTGAAGAAGGAAAGTGGTGATTCCAATGCTACGCGCTAAAGAAATCCGGAAATTGGATACCGTAGCCATCCACAAGGAAATCGAATCCTTGAAAAAAGAATTGTTTGATCTTCGCTTTAAACAAGCAACAGGTCAACTCGAAAATACCGCACGTTTAAACACAGTAAGAAAAGACATCGCTCGGTTATACACTGTATTAACTGAACGCGACGTGAAGTAGAGGAGGAGCACCATGGAAGCTAAACAAACACGCAAAGTGTTCACTGGCACCGTTGTTTCGGATAAAAACGATCAAACCATTACGGTCCTAGTAACAACTTATAAAAAACATGCGCTTTATGGCAAACGCGTGATTTCATCGAAAAAATTCCGTGCTCATGACGAACGGAACGAAGCGAAAACAGGCGATGTTGTCAAAATTGTAGAATGTCGTCCCATGTCTGCCACCAAACGGTTCCGTTTAATCGAAATCGTTGGCAAAGACGACACACAAAACTAGGGCGAAGGGAAGGGATGTATTATGATTCAAGCAGAAACTAGATTACGAATCGCAGACAATTCCGGCGCCCGTGAAATCCTAACCATTAAGGTTTTAGGAGGCACCAGCCGTAAATATGCGAATATCGGCGATATCATCGTCGCTACCGTTAAATTTGCAACCCCAGGTGGGATTGTTAAAAAAGGTGAAGTAGTCAAAGCTGTTATCGTTCGGACCACTCGTGGAGTTCGTCGTGCAGACGGATCTTACATCAAATTTGACGATAACGCCGCTGTCATCATTAAAGATGACAAAAGCCCCAAAGGCACACGTATTTTCGGGCCTGTTGCGAGAGAACTAAGAGACGCTGAGTTTACGAAGATTGTCTCCTTGGCTCCGGAAGTATTGTAGGAGGACGAACATGAAACTTAAAAAAGGCGATAAGGTCGTCATCATTGCAGGTGCAGACAAAGGCAAAGAAGCGAAGATTACCAAAGTATTGACCAAATCCGAACGGGTTTTATTAGAAGGCGAAAAACTTTCCAAAGTGAAAAAACATTTAAAACCTTCGCAATCCAACCCAGACGGTGGCATTATGGAAATCGAAAAACCAATCCATGTCTCTAATGTCATGTTACTCGACCCCAAAGTGAAAAAACCCACTCGAATCGGAACCAAAACGATTACGAAAAAAGTCAAAAAACAAGAAGTCACCGAAGTTGTTCGCTATGCGAAAAAATCCGGCGAAGTCTTGGAATAAGGAGGAACGTGCATGAATCGTTTAACACTCAAATATAAAAACGAAATCATTCCCGCTTTACAAGCGAAGTTCAATTATTCCTCCGTCATGGAAACCCCAAAAATCACCAAAATCGTTTTGAACATCGGTGCCGGTGATGCCGTTCAAAACCCCAAAGTATTGGACGACGCGGTTAGTGAATTAGCACAAATTACTGGTCAAAAACCAGTGATTACGCGGGCCAAAAAATCAATCGCGAACTTCAAACTTCGTGAAGAAATGCCTATCGGTTGCAAAGTCACCTTACGTGGCGAACGGATGTATGAATTCTTAGATAAATTAGTCACCATCGCGCTTCCTCGCGTTCGTGACTTCCGTGGTGTCAATCCTAAAGGATTCGATGGCCGTGGAAACTACACCTTAGGAATCAAAGAACAATTAATTTTCCCAGAAATTAACTACGATAAAGTAAACAAAGTCCGCGGCATGGATATCGTCATCGTGACGACCGCTCAATCTGACCAAGAAGCATTCGAATTGCTTAAACTTGTCGGTATGCCGTTTAGAAAGAATTAGGAGGACACTATGGCAAAAACATCGATTAAAGTAAGAACTGAACGCGGCTCCAAATTTGAAGTCCGCAATTACACAAGATGCGAACGCTGTGGACGTCCCCATGCGGTTTATCGTAAATTCAAACTCTGTCGGATTTGTTTCCGTGAATTGGCTTATAAAGGTCAAATTCCCGGAGTCAAAAAGGCAAGTTGGTAAGAAGGAGGAACAAGGAAAATGGTTATGACTGATCCAATTGCGGATTTACTAACAAGAATCCGGAATGCTAATCAAATGAAACACGCTACCGTTGATGTTCCAGCATCGAAATTAAAGGCTGAAATTCTTACCTTGCTCAAAAACGAAGGATACATCACCAACTTTGAGCTCATTCCTGGCGATGTTCAAGGAACATTACGGGTGACGCTGAAATATTTAGTGAATAACGAAAGAGCCGTTCGGGGTCTCAAACGGATCTCGAAGCCGGGTCTTCGCGTTTACGCGAAAAACGACGAACTTCCAAAAGTTTTAAATGGACTTGGAATTGCCATCGTTTCGACCTCGCAAGGCCTTATGACGGACCGCGATGCAAGAAAATTGCGCGTGGGTGGCGAAATTCTCGCCTACGTTTGGTAAGAAACGTACAATTTACATGAAAGATAAAATATATGGAGGTGCAAGAAAGCTATGAGTCGTGTAGGTAAAAAGCATATTCCAGTACCGAAGGGTGTTACAGTCTCGGTTGGTGAAAACAATCTTGTAACTGTCAAAGGTCCCAATGGTCAATTGGAATTTACTTTCCACAAAGATATAACGATTGAGTCTGCTCATAATGAAGTTTCTGTAACCCGGCCAAGTGATCAATTACACCATCGTGCCTTACATGGTACGACCCGGGCGTTAATTGCGAACATGGTTAAAGGAGTAACTGAAGGGTATACCAAAATTCTTGATATCAAGGGTGTTGGATACCGTGCATCATTAAAAGACAGTCGCACATTAGTCGTCAATGCTGGATATTCGAATCCAGTAGAAGTCGCAATACCTGAAGGCGTGAACGTCGTGATTCCCGCGAATACCGAAATTCACATCAAAGGAATTGATAAGCAAGTTGTTGGCGAATTCGCCGCTTACGTAAGAAAAATCCGGCAACCAGAACCCTATCTTGGAAAAGGAATCCGGTATCGTGGCGAGTTTGTACGTCGTAAGGAAGGGAAAACTGCTAAGAAGTAGCAGGTTGGTGATATGTTATGTTTAAACCAGTAGATAAAAACGCCCAACGGCTCAAACGTCATGGCAGATCTAGAATGAATATCGTCGGAACTGCTGAGCGTCCACGCTTAAACGTTTTCCGCTCCAACAAAGGCATTTATTGCCAAATTATCAATGACGAAATCCATCACACTTTAGTCAGTGCATCTACGTTAGAATTAGATACGACAGGTGCTAACATTGAAGGTGCGAAAGCCGTCGGTTCGCTCATCGCGAAGAAGGCTTTGGAAGCTGGAATTACTAAAGTTGTGTTCGACCGCGGCGGATATATTTATCATGGCCGTGTCAAAGCACTAGCCGAGGCTGCTCGTGAAGCAGGGCTGGATTTCTAGTGAAGGAGGATGTCAAAATGCAAGAACCATTTGGAAAAGAACCTCGTGAAAAGCGTAATCCACGCCCACGTCGTCAAAAAGAAGAAAAACAATACGAAGAAAAAGTCGTACACATTGGCCGCGTAACCAAAGTTGTTAAAGGCGGACGTCGTTTCAGTTTTGCGGCGCTTGTTGTTGTGGGAGACCGTAATGGCAACGTTGGATTTGGAACAGGAAAAGCAAGTGAAGTTCCTGATGCCATCAAAAAAGGAATCGAAGACGCAAAGAAAAACATGTTCCGTGTGCCCATGAGTAAAACGACCATTCCTCATGAAGTGTTTGGTAAATTCGGCGCTGCGAAAGTATATATGAGACCAGCTAGCGAAGGAACCGGTGTTATTGCCGGTGGAGCCGTTCGGGCAGTATTGGAATTAGCTGGAGTCCAAGACGTGTTAAGCAAATCGTTAGGATCCAACTCTCCCATTAACGTCGTTCGTGCTACCGTTGCTGGATTAATGGAACTTCGGAATGTCGAAGATGTTGCTCAAACCAGAGGAATTCAAGCAACGGAGGTATTACAATAATGGCTGACATTAAAGTAACCTTAGTAAAAAGCACGATTGGACGTAAACCCAATCAAATTAAAACTGTGAAAGCATTAGGATTGTCCAAAGTCAACTCCAGTGTAATCAAGAACGACACGCCAGATAACCGTGCGATGATTCAAACGGTCGCTCATTTGGTGAAAGTCGAAGAAGTGAAGTAGGAGGGGCGAACATGAGTTTACATGAATTAAAACCAGTTGCTGGGGCAACTCATTATAAAAAACGCGTTGGTCGTGGAACTTCAAGCGGAACAGGAAAAACTTCCGGAAGAGGAACCAAGGGACAAAACTCCCGCACCGGTGGCGGAGTTCGGTTAGGCTTTGAAGGGGGACAAACTCCTCTTTACAAACGTCTTCCCAAACGTGGATTCACCAACTTTTTTAGAACAGAATTCGCAACGGTTAACGTAGGCGAACTTAATAGCTACCCAGAAAACACCGTGATCAACCCCGAACTTCTTTTGAAGAACGGTCATATCAAACAAGTCTTATCTGGTGTCAAAGTTCTCGGCCATGGTACCTTAACGGTCAAATTGACAGTTCAAGCACACAAGTTTTCCGAATCGGCGAAGAAAATGATTGAAGACGCTGGTGGCAAAGCTGAGGTGATTTAGCATGGAAACACTAAAAAAAGTGCTTCAAAATAAGACAGTCTTAAAAAAGATTGGCTTTACCTTGCTCGCTTTTTTGGTTTTCAAGCTGCTCACATACGTTACGATGCCTCTCATCGACGCAACGTCGCTTACTAGTTTATTCGATAACTCTGGTTTCTTAGGAATCGTGAACTCGATTTCTGGGGATGCCTTACGGAACTATTCCGTGATTGCTTTAGGGATTAGCCCCTACATTACCGCTTCCATCGTCATTCAATTATTACAAATGGACATCGTTCCTGTACTAAAAGAATGGTCTGAAGAAGGCGAAGTAGGAAGAGCAAAAATCGCTCGGGTTACCCGTTATGTCGCAATGGCATTAGCCTTTGTCCAAGCATTAGCGATGACGTTTGCGTTCCACTCCTCCCAAGCAACGCTCTTTAACATCGGGGTTTCCGACTGGGCGACTGCCAATGGACGGAATTTATGGTTCTTAGTATACTTCTACATCGCGATCGTCTTAACTGCAGGTTCCGCATTCATGATTTGGTTAGCTGACCAAATCACGATGAAAGGAATCGGAAATGGGGCATCGATGTTGATTGTTGGAGGGATTATTATTTCCTTCCCCGGAACCATTGCTTCCTTAATTAACTATTACATTACGGGAACCTTACCAAACGGAGTCTACTCCGCTCAAGGAACCTTTGGCGCATATGTCTTATTCGCCGTCTCGATTTTGATGTTCGTCTTAGTATTAGTAGGGATTACTTACATGCAAGAAGCCACGAGAAAAGTCCCGATTCAATATGCGAACCGTCCTGCTGGAAGTAAATTCGCAGGGAAATCCGAATCGAATATTCCAATCAAACTCAATACCGCAAACGTGATTCCAGTCATCTTTGCGTCGATCATTTTGTCGCTTCCTTCCACGGTGTTTAACTACATTCAATGGGGAAATACTCAAGCAGCGACGAATGCTCAAAACTGGCTCAACCAAATCTTTACGTATAGCGAACCGATTGGGTTCTTCCTCTATATCGTGTTAATCTTTGTGTTCTCGTTCTTCTATTCCTTTATCTTAATTAATCCGGAAAAGACAGCCGACAACTTACAAAAACAAAACGCTTATATCCCTGGATACCGTCCAGGTTCGGAAACCGAATCGTACATTACCAAAGTCTTATTCCGGGTAACCGTAATTGGAGCGCTCTACTTAGTAGTCGTCGCGTCCTTACCGATTGTTACCTCGATGGTCTTAGGTCATAGCTATGCACAAATTGGGGGAACTGGATTACTTATTATCGTAGGGGTTGCCTTAGAAACGGCTCGCCAAATCGAAACCGATACCCAAGAAAAAGCATACGCTGGCTTCATGAGATAGTATGTTAAATGTATTGATTATGGGGAAACCGGGTGCCGGCAAAGGAACGCAAGCCACGAGGCTCCTCGACTACTACAAACTCAAACACATTTCGACCGGTAACGTCTACCGGGAGGAAATTCAGAAACAATCAGCGGTGGGATTAGAAGCGCAGAAGTATATCAACAAAGGGGAACTTGTGCCCGATGATCTCACCAACGATATTGTTCGTTGTCTCTTACAACGCCAGGATTATCCCAACGGCTTCATGCTCGATGGGTATCCTCGCACGGAAAAACAAGCCCTCGCTTTAAATGAGATGCTAGCCGAGTTAGGCATTAACCTCACAGCATGTATTAATGTCGAAGTGAGCGATGACATCTTGCTGGATCGCATGGCGGGACGACGGGTTTGTTCGAAGTGTAATGCGACTTATCACGTTCATTTTCACCCACCTGTGATTGCGGGTGTGTGTGATGTCTGTGGGGCTCCATTGATCCAACGTGCAGACGACTTAGAAGAATCGGTGATGAACCGACTCAAGATTTACAATGACAAGACTCGACCGCTATTAAACTTCTATCAAAAACAAGGCATTCTTCAAGTGATTGATGGAACGAGATCATCCGATGTTGTATTTTCTGACATCGTATCAAGATTGGGTGAGGCCAAGTGGTAAGTATTAAATCGCCAAGAGAAATTCAAATGATGCGTGAAGCTGGGCGGATTGTAGGACTTGCTCATCAAGCAATTATCCCCCATATCCGACCCGGCGTATCCACGCTCCAATTGGATCAAATCATTGAACAAACGATTCTTGCCTACGGGGCAACCCCTTCGTTTAAACACTATCACGGTTTTCCCGCTGCTTCCTGTATTTCGCTTAATGATGTGGTTGTCCATGGGATTCCCACCGAAAAGCGACTTTTACAAAGTGGCGATATTGTGAGTGTTGACATTGGTGCGAACTATAAGGGATACCACGGCGATTCCGCTTGGACGTATGCCGTTGGAATGATTTCAGCACCCCATCAACGATTACTCGACATTACCCAACAAAGTTTATTTGAAGGGCTAAGCAAAGCCAAAGCTGGCGCTCGGTTATCGGATATTTCCCACGCAATCCAAGTGTATGTGGA
Source organism: uncultured Candidatus Izemoplasmatales bacterium (assembly GCA_964483655.1). Classification (GTDB taxonomy): domain Bacteria; phylum Bacillota_I; class Bacilli_A; order Izemoplasmatales; family Hujiaoplasmataceae; genus JAUXXX01. The sequence goes on along the minus strand of CAZABW010000035.1, from coordinate 3,273 downwards.
AGCGAACGGTTGTTCGGTTGTCAGAGATTTTGTCGGTCATGGCATCGGCTCTAGTCTCCATGAAGACCCCCAAATTCCCAATTACGGTCCCCCTGGAAGAGGTATTCTTTTAAAGGCAGGGATGACACTCGCCATCGAACCCATGGTTAACCTCGGGTATCAAGATGTGAAAGTGTTAGAAGATGGGTGGACAACTGTTACGCATGATGGGTCGTATTCAGCTCATTTTGAGCACACGATTCTGATTACCGAAACAGGCTATGAAATACTAACGAAGCGTTAGGTTAGGAGTGATTAAATGGCAAAAAAAGATGACGTCATCGAAATGATCGGTACTGTAATTGAAGTCTTGCCCAATGCGCAATTCTTGATTGAACTGGAAATCGGTCATCGCATCATCGGACACGTTTCTGGTAAAATCCGTATGCATTACATACGCATTTTACCAGGTGATAAGGTTAAAGTTGAACTCTCAACTTATGATTTAACACGTGGCCGCATCACCTATCGAATGAATCAATAAACAAATCAATGATGGAGGACATGGTATGAAAATTAGACCATCCGTAAAAAGAATCTGTGACAAATGTAAAGTAATCAAACGCAATGGTGCCGTCATGGTTATTTGCGAAAATCCAAAACACAAACAAAGACAAGGTAAATAGGAGGGAAATCGATGGCACGTATAGCAGGAGTAGATATTCCTAGAGAAAAACGCGTTGTCATTTCGCTGACCTATGTGTTTGGCATTGGCAAATCGCGCTCGCAAGAAATCCTCGCAGCTGCAGGGGTTTCCGAAGAAAAACGCGTAAAAGATTTGACCGATGACGAACTCATTCGGATTAGAAGCGAAGTAGCAAAATATAGAGTAGAAGGCGATCTTCGCCGGGAAGTCAGCTTAAACATCAAACGTTTGATGGAAATTGGTTGCTACCGCGGCATTCGTCACCGCAAAGGGTTACCGGTTCGTGGTCAAAACACCCGGAATAATTCCCGTACTCGTAAGGGTCCGAGAAAAACCGTTGCGAACAAGAAGAAATAGGAGGATATGACAAATGGCAAAAACTGTCGTTAAAAAACGTAAAATTAAAAAGAATATTCCTTCTGGTGTTGCCCATATCCATTCGACGTTTAATAATACCATTATTACCATCACCGATCCCGCTGGGAACGCCATTGCATGGAGTTCTGCTGGTGCGATAGGATACAAAGGCAGCCGGAAATCCACGCCTTTCGCCGCTGGTATTGCATCAGAAGCTTGTGCGAAAGCCGCCATGGAAAACGGAATGCAACGCGTAGAAGTTTCGGTTAAAGGTCCCGGACCTGGCCGTGAAGCTGCGATTAGAAGTTTACAAGTAGCTGGATTAGAAATCACTGCAATCAAAGACGTAACGCCAGTTCCTCATAATGGATGTCGTCCACCAAAACGACCCAGAGGTTAGGGGGTAATCCGCTTGAAGGACTTGAAATTCGAAAAACCAAGAACAATCACAGAAGAACTAAGCGATTCGTATGGACGGTTCACCTTAAGTCCACTCGATCGCGGCTATGGCATCACCCTTGGGAATTCCTTACGTCGTGTCTTACTTTCATCCTTACCCGGTGCTGCTATCATCAATACGCAAATTGATGGCGTAGAACACGAATTCACCGCAATTGAAAATGTGGTTGAAGATGTTACAACCATCGTCTTAAACTTAAAAGGTGTTGTCTTAACGATCGACAATCCTAGTGCACACGTTGAAAAACGGTTGGAAATCATTGTTGATGGTCCTTGCGACGTTCGCGCCGGAGACATCATCGCTGATGATGAAGTTGAAATCGTCAATCCCGATCATTACATTTGCCATGTAAACAAAAACAAACGGTTCCGCATGGTAATGCATGCCCGCAAGGGAACGGGATACGTAAGTGCTGACAAAAATGCGCAATATGACAACATGGTTGGTGTCATTCCGATTGATAGTATCTACACCCCTGTTGTAAAAGCAAACTATGTCATTGACAAAACACGTGTTGATGATAACGCTGACTACGACAAACTTACGGTTGAAGTTTGGACCAATGGTTCCATCGGACCGAAGGAAGCCATTGGCATGGCTGCGAAAATGTTGATTGACCATTTGTATTCGGTTGTCGAACTTTCGAACCGTCAATTGGCGGAAGACTATATGATCGAACGAGCTACTCCAGAAGCGGGTCGCAATTTGGAAAAACCAATTGAAGATCTCGACTTGTCGGTCAGAAGTTATAACTGCTTAAAACGCGCGGGCATTCATACGCTCGGCGAATTGATCGAGAAAACCGAAGAAGATATGATGAAAGTACGGAATCTCGGTAAAAAATCGCTTAAAGAAGTGAAACAAAAGTTGGAAGAACTCAACTTGAGTTTAGCGAAACATTAATCATTCAGGAGGCTTATCATGGCGAGAGGATATAGTAAATTAAACCGTCGCAGTGACAACCGGAAAGCGTTAATTCGGGATTTGTCGACTCAACTCATTCTTCATGGAAGAATCGAAACATCAGTCGTTAAAGCCAAAGAAATCAAACGCGTTGCGGATAAATTAATCACCTTAGCAAAGCGGGGAGACCTTCATGCAATTCGTCTTGCATCGGAGACTGTTCGTGATTTGGCGATTGACAATCAAACTGCACTACAAAAACTATTTAAAGAAATTGGGCCAAAATACAAGGACCGTAATGGTGGCTATACCCGGATTTACCGGATTGGCAATCGTTTAGGCGATGCTTGCCCAATGGCTATTTTAGAATTGGTTTAATCCAAACGAAAACGCAGCGTACCTTCGGGTAGGCTGTTTTTTTCTTTATCTTAAGAAACATCTTTTAGACCTTTCCGTCCAAAAGATGTTTTGTTTTGTAAAAACAAAGGAAAAATTGAAAAGAAATGGAATCAGGTCTATATTTGAAGAAATATCTATGCTATAATGAACCTTAAGCAATCAAGTGTTGTTAATGAGTTTCTTTCAAAAAATCAAAGTAGTATCTAGAAAAACCATCCTTTTCAGAACGGAGAAATAGATGAAAAAACTTGTTTCAGTGATTTTTCTTGCATTGTGTGTTTTCTTACTAGCATCTTGTCAAACAACCATCACGTCAACTTCGAGTATCACGACAACCACCACCACAAGTACTTCCACTCTTTCCACAACTGCGCCTAAAATCATTGACTCGCTTACCATCGAGTATGATTCCCTAACCACAGAAGCGGAATTGCTTCAATTCAATCTTGATTTTGAAGAACTCTTACAA
>CAZABW010000034.1:14834-19798 GCA_964483655.1 uncultured Candidatus Izemoplasmatales bacterium | reverse complement strand
CGAATCATCTTCACCCAAGTAGAGATTAATCCAATCGTCGTGGCGATTGCGATAAACACAGTCAGGACGGTAAAGCCCGTTTGAACTCCGCTAGCAATCACATCAGCAGCGACACCAGAATCTAACGAAATGGCGGTGAAGAACTCTGGACGAATTAAATCAGGAATCGTTAAGAATGAGATGACAAGAACCGCATTCAAGACTTCATAAATCGTATATGCAATCGCAATACCAGGTGTGTATTGTCCCTTGATGAGTTTTAATGCTGAGACAAATAAGGAGACTCCTAAGGAGATAATGAATAAAACAACATAGGTAGGAAGATACATGGGGTTGAAGAAGGTTTCAATAAGCTCTCCTTCCACGTAGTAGCCAATCATTTCATGGTATTGTGATAAAATCATTATCCATATAACAGAGAAGACGGTGCCAAAGATGATTTCTAAGATGACTTCAGTACGAGAAATCTTCAATGTATTCGGTTTGGGGAGTTCTGGAAGATCAGCAATCTTCCATTCACAAGATCCCTTTTTCAAATTCACTTGCTCGATAATCCAGAAAACCAAGGTTACCAAGGCAAACGATGTAAACAAACTTTGAAACGCATTGGCAAAGATCGAAGCGATGATTTCGACAATCTTTTCGAATAAATCGGATGTGATGGGAGTAAAGACTGCCTCGATGAGCCCTGAGGCAACAGAGATTAAAGCAAAGATGATCGCGACGATTTTTAAAGTATAAAGATAATCATCATAATAACGTGGAGAAACCACAAAGCGTTCCTTAGGTTGGTATTTCACAGCTAAGTCCCTTGGGCTTCCTAGTTCTAACAGAGCAGCTTCAATTTGTTGATCGGTTGGGTTTTCTGGTAACATATCATAGATATTGGAGCGTAATTCATTCTTAATTTCTTCTTGAGATTGTTCTGGTAAGCGTCTTACCACAGCGTAAATATAACGTTCAATCATGTCTTTCATCATTATTCATTCTCCCCTAATACGGCTTTCATTTCATTTTGGATTTTCGTCCATTCTTTCTTTAATCGTTGAAAAAGTTCTTTTCCATCTTCACTTAACTGATAATACTTGCGGGGTCTAGCTTCTTGGGTATCCCATTCACTTTGAAGTAATCCTTGTGACTCTAACCTTCTGAGCAGAGGATACAATGTCCCGGCCTCGATGCCAATATTCTTAGACTCTAGGGTTTGTAATAAGGAATATCCGTACTGCGTCGTGGTTAATTGGCTTAATACTGCCAAGATTTGTGTTCCTCGTCGTAGTTCAACTAGCAAATTTTCAATAACGTTCGCGTCAATCATGTTTTCACCTCGATTGTATTATACTGTATGTCATACTATATTGTCAACTATTTTATATTATTTTTTTAAAATTATTTTCGCTGGGTCATTATTAAGAAAAAAACCACTTAAGATTACCTCCTAAATGGTTTCAATTAGATCGTATAAAGGGATTATTTTAGTGTTAGCAAACTAACACTTTCAATCGATGTGGATTGAGGGAACATATCAACGGGAGTGATTTCTTTGACAACATATCCCCCATCAGTTAAGGTCTTTAAATCGCGAACGAGCGTTGCAGGATCACAAGACACATACACAATCTTAGGGATTTTCATATCGATGATGGTTTGAATCAATGCTTTATCCATCCCTTTTCTAGGAGGATCCACAAAGATACAATCAAATTTGTACTTCTGCCATTTCTTGATAACAGTTTCGGCTTCGCCCACTTCAAAGAATGCATTCGTAATTTGATTCAAATCAGCATTTTTACGAGCATCCGCGACTGCTGACTTCACAATCTCAATGCCGAATACTTTGGAGACTTTCTTCGCCACACTTAACGCGATGGTTCCAATCCCACTATAGGCATCAATCACACGTTCTTTACCAGTTAAATCCGCGTACTCTATCGCTTTGGCATACAGTTTTTCTGTCTGAATGGCATTCACTTGATAGAAGGAGCGATATCCGATGGAGAATTGTAACTCGCCAATCGCATCCATTAATACATCCTTCCCAAACCAAATATCAATCGGATCACTAGCTAAAGAGGAGGGGTCAGTCGCATTGGTTCTTGCAATTCCGACCAATTCTGGGATTTTCGCTGTAAGTTTTTTGATGATGATGTCTTTCTGTTCTGAAAGGGGGGATGTTGTATGTAATAACACATTCATTTGATGTGTTTTACTGGATTCTCGAATGACTGCAGAGTGAACCAATCCCTGTTTGGTTCGTTCATCATATGCGGAAATTTTTAACTCATTAAAAATATTCTTTAAAAGTGTGATGACATCCATGGTCCGCTTACTCATAATATGACACTCTAGTAAATTCACTAAACGATGGGATTTCGCTTGGAAGAATCCTGCTTCAATCCCTTTTTCGCTGTTTTGGAATTTCACTTCGATTTTGTTACGGTAGTGATAGGGAATGGCCATACCGATGGTGTCCATCACTTCGACATGTCCTAATCCTGCACGTTTTAAGGTTGTTTCAATCCGATATTTTTTAAAGGCTAGTTGTAAGGGATAATCCATATGCATCAAACCACAACCGCCACATTCATAAAAATGAGCGCATTTGGGCGCAACACGGAAGGGGCTCTTTTCAATTAAGTTCACGACTTTCCCAAAGGCGAAACTCGAACGACGTTCGGTAATGATTATTTCTGCTTTTTCCCCTTTAAGCAAATCTTCCACAAATACAGTGTAGCCATCTTCTAATTTACAAACGCCAAAGGCATCATGGGTTAAATCGACAGCTTCTACTTGATAAATCGGTGATTCCATGTTTTCGTGCAACTTGCATCCCCCCTTGGTGACAATGCTTTACTCATTGTGTAAGGTCTTCTCTATTATACCACAATCAAACAAAAAAGAGTAGTCTCGTTTTGGCTACTCCTTTGGATGTTTCCGCTATGTCTATCCGATTAGATGGTATCTGCAGCGCGATTATTTGTAAACCAAAACGCGACGATGATGACACCAATACTACAAAAAACATAGAGCATCGAAATCGATAATTTTGCGATAATCAAACCGGCTAATAACGAAGCGAAGGGAATTAAGGCTTGACTTAATACATTTGATACAGAAGATACTTTCCCAAGCATGGATCGATCAACTTGTCGTTGCATGATCATGCTCACTGGAACATTAAAACTGATATTCGCAAACCCGAGAAGAAACATCATCATTGTGACAGTTATTAACACGACATTGACCGAAACAATCTGTTGATAATATAGAATCATACCCGCACTAATCACTAAGATGGGGAAAGTGAATCCTAATAATGCCCGTTTTAAAGATTTACCATATTTCTCTTTGGTTTTCTGCTTGGAGATAATAATCGACATAATGACAGCTGAGACAGAAATCGCGATGGACATAATCGAATACCAATGTTCTGGATTGAGAACGTTTTGGAATAAATAGGAACTTTCTTCTGCTAATCCAAACTTGATAAAGATGGGAAGAGCAGAGGAGAAAGTGGGACTGACAAAGAAATTAAAACTGAGTGCCATGATCATAATAGCAAGAATCCCTTTTTGATGATACAGATAGACCACACCTTCTTTGATATCTAAAAGCATTTCTTTTGCGGAATGGGTGGTTTTGGAGTGGGATTTATGATCATATTTGATAAACATTTCGGTGATTGCGGAGATGATGTATCCCAACCCATTGATGATAAAAATCCACCAAATGGGTAATGTTGCGTACATAATTCCGCCAAGTACTAAACCAACAATCGTTTGAAAGTTTTGACTTCCTTGTAAATAAGCTGCGGCTGGTTGAAGTTCTTCGTCACTAACGATAAAACGAAGGAGGGACCCACTAGCAGGATTAAAAAAGGATGAATTAGCGGCGAGAATGATATTCATGATGAATAAGGATACCAACTGTACGACTGTGTCCGCCCCTAAGGCGATAATCGTCGCGACGATGACAATCGTGGCACCGCGAATATAATCGGTTAGATACATAATCCGGACTTTGTTTTTCCGGTCTGCAAGGGCCCCTCCAAAGGGAATAAGTAAAACGAGAATAATCCCTGAAACAAACAAGTATGCAGCTTGAATTAAAGCTGCACCTTCTTGTCCATAAGCATTTTTCGCTACTTCTAAGATATAAAGGCTAATGGCAAAGTTAAACAAGATGTGAGCAACGTTAGAAACCAAGACCCCCCAAAACAACAGGCGATAATTTTTGTTCTTAAAGACTTGGACTTTCTTGGTTTCTGGATTCGCGAGCATTGTAGACATTATTCGACGGTAATCCGAACAATGTCGCCATCTGCTGATTCGACATTGACGATTTCGCCAATAACGCCAGCATTGATCATTTGGATTAAAGTGTCAATGTCTAAATCCATATCGCCTAACGATTCCATGCCACTGAATTTGCTGTTTTTTAAGAGTTTTGCAAATTCGATAGGAAGTTGAATCCGTACTTGGTCCCCGTCTGCGGAATCGACATAGACCTTGAGCATCCGGAAAGGAGCTTTCTTTTGATTAACGAGTTCAAAAGGAGTTTCGGTTTTCACCTCTGGTTCACCAAGAGCTGCGAGTAGACGTTCTGCATCATCGACATTGATGATTCCTTTATTCAGTAATTCTAAAATTTTCATTCTTTCTGCTTTTAATTGATCTTTTGACATGATAATCGCTCCTTTACGCTTTTAGTTTCTTCAAGATTTCAATGGCTTCATCCACTTTGATGGATCCGGAATTGAGTTGTTCGAGAATATCGATTTTAGAAGGACCTGATTTAGGCTCTTCTTTATCTTTTTCCTTTTCTTTTTCCTTCTGTTGGGGGAATTCTTCACTGCTATCTAGTTTATATCCGAGACTGACAATGACATCATCCAACATTTTCTTAATGGTCGGATATGATAAATCCATTTCTTTTTCAATCGCCTTGATGTTTCCACGGTTTTT
>CAZABW010000034.1:11495-14734 GCA_964483655.1 uncultured Candidatus Izemoplasmatales bacterium | reverse complement strand
TCGGATATGATAAATCCATTTCTTTTTCAATCGCCTTGATGTTTCCACGGTTTTTTACAAATACTTCGATGAAGTATAATTGTTCGGTGTCCAAATAATTAAATTTGGAAAGGGTGAATTGTCCCTGAATGGTCGTGCCACAATGAGAACACGATAATCCTTCTACGTGAAGATCATGTTTACAAACAGGGCATTCCGAAATGACGGGATAACTGCTTCTAGATTTCATAAATTCTTTATTCACTTCTCTTCCAATGTTCTTTTTTAAATCAAAACTTAAATTCTTCCATTTCGTTTTATCCATGATGGATTCTCCTTTTTCTCTTCTAGATTTTTAACTTCTTGGTACAAAACTACTTGGGTCAGCAAAGCCACTTTCTTCAAATCCGAGACGTTCACTAATTTCGTAATATAATCCTGCTTCAACGTAAGCGTCAAAGGAAAGAACGTGGTAGTATTTTGGATCAATACTCTTTAAACTGTTTTTCATGATTATTTCCTCCTATATGGTTTTTATTAAGACACGGACACCGTCGTGTGAGCGAACTTGAACTTGGACTCCGCGGACGCGAAGTAATTCCAGTAACTCTTTCTTGTCGATTGGTAGCTTTTCACTCGTTTCGTTCAGTTTCACGAAACTTAGAAGGACGCGTACCATGAAAATCGGAGTAGGTAAGCAAAACAAGATAGCAAGGAAGCGAGACACACCAGGTTCATCAGGAATTCTGATTTTGAGTTTAATGAAGTGTGCTCGCCTACGAACAGGAAGTTTCTTCGGTGTGTATAATTCGTTATAAGTAGACCGTGGGGATCTAGCCTTTTGATAACATTCAAGTAAGACTTGATTATTCATCGTTTTTACCTCACATTTATTAACAATTTCAACTTACGCCTTCATTATATTAAACATCTTTTTAAATTGCAAGTGTTTTTTTCAATTTTTTTAATTTTTTTTACTTTTTTATTAAAAATATTAATTTTCACCTTAATAATATGAAAAAAACAGCCTTTCGACTGTTTATTTCGTTCATAATCGTGTTTAGAGGGTATTTTTAATCTACCGTTGTTCGGTTTGAAGACTTTTTCCTTTATTTATATACGTGTGCGTGTGCGTATTATTCTGCTCGCTTCTGACTACGAACCCCCACATAACGTTGGACGAACATCCAACCAAACAGAAAACCAATAAAGTTAAAACCAAAGGCATCTACTAAAGAAGGCCCCCGTTCAGGACTAAGAAATTGGAGGAGTTCTCCGGTTATGGAAATCCCTAATCCTAAAGCGAGATAATACTCCCACCTCACTTGAATTCCTTTCAAAGCCCATGCCCATGTGAATCCGCTGCATGCATAGGAGAAGAGATGAGCTGATTTTCGGATGATTGTATGAAGAAGATCAATGGATAGATTCCAAGAGGGAAACACGGTATTGATGATGGATAAAGCCCAAGTGGAAAGTCCCCCACTTAATTGGGAAGAATCCTCCCCACTTTGTAAGGAGAAGGACCAAACCAAACAAGTTATCAATATCGCAATAGCAATCTTATAAGGCTTCATGTTATAGATAACCTTTCATTTCAATAACGATATCTCGTAATTCTGCAGCTCGTTCAAAATCCAATTCTTTCGCAGCTGCATACATTTGCTTTTCCAAAATGGCGATACTCTTTTCGATTTCTTTCTTCGACATTTTCTTGAAATCGGATTCTGCAACTTTTCCGTCTAACTTCACACTAACCGCCTCATGAATGGCTTTGGAGATGGATTTCGGTGTGATGTGATGTTCGATATTATACGCAACTTGAATCCCGCGCCGACGGTTAGTTTCGTTGATGGCAAACTGCATGGAATCAGTAATTTTGTCTGCGTACATAATAACTCGTCCGTTGAGGTTACGTGCGGCTCGTCCGATGATTTGAATCAACGACCTACCACTACGAAGGAATCCTTCTTTATCTGCATCCAAAATCGCAATCAAGGAAACTTCTGGTAAGTCCAATCCTTCCCGCAAGAGATTGATTCCAACTAGAATATCATGAACCCCTAACCTTAGATTTCGAATGATTTCTAATCGCTCCAGCGATTTGATTTCTGAATGTAGATAAGCAACTTTATATCCTAGACTCTTTAAGTAATCCGTTAAATCTTCTGACATTTTGATGGTTAAAGTGGTTATCAATACCCGTTCCTTTCTAGCAAGAACAGTCTCGATTTCTTCAATCAGATGATCAATTTGTCCTTCAGAAGGACGAACCATCACTTCTGGATCAATGAGTCCGGTGGGACGGATGATTTGTTCTACTACATGAGATGCTCTTTGTAACTCGTAATCTCCTGGGGTTGCGGAAACATAGACCACTTGATTGATTTTTTGGTTAAACTCATCAAAATTCAGAGGACGGTTATCTAGTGCGCTCGGTAAGCGAAACCCATAATCGACTAAGGTTTGTTTCCGAGATCGGTCTCCATTGTACATTCCTCTCACTTGCGGGAGGGTTACATGGGATTCATCAATCATTAATAAGAAGTCTTTTGGAAAAAAGTCGATTAAAACAGACGGTGTTTCTCCTGCTTCTCGCAAAGATAAATGACGAGAATAGTTTTCAACTCCAGAACAAGTTCCCATTTCTGATAACATTTCTAAATCATACATGGTTCGTTGCTCAATTCGTTGCGCTTCAAGAAGTTGATTATTGGCTTTAAAATAATCTATTCGTTCGATGAGTTCGTCCTTAATTCGTTTCATCGCTTCATCGAGTTTGGAGCGATTGGTTAAAAAGTGCGACGCTGGAAACAGTGATAAGACTTGTAAATCCTGAATCACTTCACCCGTAACTACATGGAATTTCCGAATTCGTTCGATTCGATCAAAATCAAATTCCACACGGATGGCCATGTTTTTTTCATAAGTTGGTAAGATTTCCACAACATCTCCTCTTACCCGAAAGGATCCCCTTTGGAAATCAATATCATTACGAACATAAAGAATGGCGATTAATTGTTCAAGGAGTGTATCCCTTGCATAGGCTTCCCCACTACGCAACGTAATCATTCCGCCTTTGTAATCCTCTGGATCGCCAATCCCGTAAATACAAGAGACAGAAGCTACGACTATAACATCCCGTCGTTCTAATAAGGAAGATGTAGCGGCGTGACGTAATTCATCGATTTCCTCATTGGTTTTCGCATCTTTTTCAATATATAGGTCTCTTCCTGGTACATAAGCTTCTGGTTGATAAT
>CAZABW010000034.1:0-11395 GCA_964483655.1 uncultured Candidatus Izemoplasmatales bacterium | reverse complement strand
GCATCTTTTTCAATATATAGGTCTCTTCCTGGTACATAAGCTTCTGGTTGATAATAATCATAATAAGAAATAAAGTATTCCACTCGATTTTCCGGGAAATACGTTTTAAATTCAGAATATAGTTGTCCCGCTAAGGTTTTATTATGGGCTAATACCAAAACTGGACGATTGAGTTTTTGAATCACTTGACTCATCGTGTAGGTTTTCCCGGTTCCTGTCGCCCCTAATAAAACCAGTTCACGTTCGCCTTCTTCAAGACGTTGGACTAGTTCATCGATTGCTTTTGGTTGATCTCCAGTTGGAAGGTATTCGCTTTGTAGTTTAAACATATTCATCGATTCATCACCTGCACTCATTATACCATACCAAGTATTCAATCGAATCTTCACAATATCATAAGATATATTCCTTGAATCAAGCATTGAAATCGTGTGCTTCCTGTGATACAATGGGTTCAAATAAGAAAAACGGAGGAGAACAATGAAAAAAGTTTTAATCTTGCTTGTGGCATTATTGCTATCGTTTGGTATGTCCTTTAACCAAGCAGTTGTCAATGCAGCTGAAGAATTTGAAATTGCTATGATTACTGACGCTGGAACCATTGATGATGAATCCTTTAACCAAGGAACTTGGGAAGGTATTGTAGAGTTCGCAACAGAAAACAGCCTTACCTACAAATACTATCAACCAACTGCTGTATCTGATGACGCTTATCTTGCTGCTATTCAATTAGCTGTTCAAGGTGGAGCGAAAGTGGTTGTAACACCTGGATTCTTGTTTGAAACCAGTGTTCACGCAGCACAAACATTACATCCTACAGTCAAATTCGTTTTGATTGATGGTACACCTCATGCTGGTGATTGGGTTCCTGACATCAAAACAAACACTGTAAGCATTATGTTCAATGAACACGAATCAGGATTCTTAGCTGGTTATGCAGCTGTTCAAGAAGGCTATCGTAAACTTGGATTCATCGGCGGAATGGCTGTTCCTGCTGTTGTTAAGTTCGGTATTGGCTTCGTTGCTGGTGCTTTCTATGCCGGAGAAGAACTAGACGTTAAGGTTGAAATTCCAAACAATCGTTATACGTATCTTGGCGAATTCGCTCCAAGTGACAATCATAAGAACCTTGCTTCTTCATGGTATGTAACTGGAACAGAAATTATCTTCGCTGCTGCTGGTGGAGCTGGCTCAAGCGTTATGAGTGCTGCGAATGACAACAGCAAAAAGATGATTGGTGTCGACATTGACCAAGCTGGACAATCCCCAACCGTTTTAACCTCTGCTTTAAAACAACTTGGTGTTGCCGTTCAACAAGTCCTTCAAACTTATCTTGATGATACTTTCGTTGGTGGACAAGTCATTTATAAAGGCGCTGAAAATGATGGTGTTGGTCTACCAACAGTATCCTCCTCATGGCGTTTCCAAAACTTCACAACTGCTCAATATAACACCATTTATGGAAAACTGAAAGATGGTACGATTAACGTTCCCGCTAACTATGATGAGTTAGAAACATTCCTTGATGGCGTGAATGGATACCCAGACCGTTGGGCAATCGAAGGCACTCCCGCTCCAACAAACAACACTGGAACGATTATTGCGATTGTTGTCGGTGCTGCTGCTGTTATCGGTGGAGCTGTATTCTTCTTCTTGAAAAAGAAATAGAAGCTAACACATATTTATTTGAAAGATAGATTTGCGAATCTATCTTTCTTTTTTTTGTAAAATCATTGGAGTTGGAAATTGAGCCTATGTTTTTTTGTAATCCTTATGTTATAATTTTCAAGAGGTGAATGGCATGGATTATGTTGTTGAATTGTTACACATCACAAAAACTTTTCCCGGCATTAAAGCGAATGATGATGTTTCCTTGCAATTGAGAAAAGGAGAAATTCATGCTTTATTAGGAGAAAATGGGGCTGGAAAGTCTACTCTAATGAGTATATTATTCGGACTATATAAACCCGATTCGGGAATCATTAAGGTTCGTGGTGAAGAAGTCAAAATAAAGAATCCCAACGATGCGAATCGTTTGGGAATTGGTATGGTTCATCAGCACTTTAAATTAGTCCATAATTTTACTGTAGCGGAGAATATCGTTCTCGGAATGGAAAATACAAAGTATGGTTTTTTATCCATGGATACCGCAATTAAAAAAATCGTCGAGTTAAGTGATCGTTATAAACTTAAAATTGACCCGAACGCTTTGATATCCGATATTAGTGTTGGGATGCAGCAACGGGTAGAAATCTTAAAAATGTTATATCGTCAAGCAGAGATTTTGATTTTTGATGAGCCGACTGCGGTCCTAACTCCCCAAGAAATTATCGAACTCATGTCAATCATGAGAAATTTAATACTTGAAGGAAAATCGATTATCTTAATCACGCATAAACTCAATGAAATTAAATTAGTTGCTGATCGATGCAGCGTTCTACGAAAAGGGAAATATATCGGCACGGTAAATGTGAAAGATTCAACCCCTAGTTTATTAGCGGAAATGATGGTCGGCCGCAAAGTGTCGCTAGAACTTAAGAAGAAACCAGCAATACCGAAAGAAGTAGTTTTTAAAGTATCGAACTTATCTCTAAAGAATCCCCATTCAGAAAAGTTTTTATTAAAGGATGTTTCTTTTGAAGTACGCGCCGGAGAAATCCTTTGTATTGCTGGGATTGAGGGAAATGGTCAAACACAACTGGTAGAGGCCATCACAGGACTTACCCCCATCCATGATGGAGTCGTAGTGTTAAATAACGAAGACATCACGCAAGCGACAATCCGCCATCGTAATAATGCTGGTATCTCACACATACCGGAGGATCGACACCGCCATGGTCTCGTTCTTGACTATACTTTAGAAGAAAATCTCATTTTACAAAGTTATTTTGAACCAAAGTTTCAAAATCGAGGGTTCTTAAAATTTGATGAGATTCGTACCAATGCCAATTATCTAATCCAAAACTTTGATATTCGTAGTGGAAAAGGCCCAGAAACCAAAGCTCGAAGTATGAGTGGCGGAAACCAACAAAAAGCGATTGTCGCTCGTGAGATTTCAAGGGGAAGTGATTTGCTTATTGCTGTGCAACCAACGCGAGGATTGGATGTTGGAGCGATTGAATACATTCATCATCAACTCCTCAATGAACGGGATCGTGGAAAAGCAGTATTACTCGTTTCTTTAGAATTAGATGAAGTTATGATGGTATCTGATCGTATTTTAGTGATGTATGAGGGGGAAATCGTTGGCGAGTTTGATCCCAAAACCACAACAGAAAATGAATTAGGTCTTTATATGGCCGGATCGAAAAAGAGGGAAGTACAATGAAGAATACATTCGATTGGTCTAAGGTCATCCCAGGCGTAAAATCGTATCTAAAATCCCATTGGTTTGGACTTACAGGATTTTTCCTCTTTTTCATTTTCTTATTTATTACCCCTTCTTTTTTAACAACTAGCGAAGTGGGCTATCTTATTAACCTTTGGGTTCTCATTATTACCGCATTTGTTCTCATTGTTGGCAAAGTCGTCCAGTTCTTCCGTAAGAATAAACATTTCGTTCCAAGTGAAAGTGCACCTTTAATTAGTGGACTAGGAAGTGTTTTAGCGATTATCATAGGGTTAATCGTTGGATTAATCATCATGTATATTGTCAACCCAGAACAAGCTTTCCAAGGATTCTTGGTCATCCTAAAAGGTGGTTTCAATCAAGGAATGGCAAGTTTTGGTACGATGATTTATTACGCTGTGCCTATTATTCTAACTGGATTATCGGTTTCATTTGCCTTTCGGACTGGATTATTTAATATCGGTGCTTCCGGACAATTAATCTTTGGAGCGTTCGTAGCTGTTTACATTGGAATCAAATGGGACTTTCTAGCGGGTGTTCCCTTCCTTCACTGGTTTGTAGCAGTTCTTGGAGCTTTATTAGCAGGAGCGGCTTGGGGTGCCATTCCAGGCTTATTAAAAGCCTATCGAAATGTGAATGAAGTAGTCTCTTCCATTATGTTAAACTATATCGCCGTTTATTGGGTCGCTATCATGATTAAAGCCGATCAGTCTATCTATTTTAAAACCCAAGATCGACTTTATGATATCTTGCCCTCAGCAGTGACTCCAAAGTTCGGCTTGGATCAAATCTTTGTTGGCTCTCAGATTAATATTGGTATTTTGGTAGCGATTCTCATTGCAATCATTCTTTATATCATTCTCTTCAAAACAACCTTTGGATATGAACTAAAAGCAGTAGGCTTAAATCGTGACGCGGCAAAATATGCCGGTGTGAATGCGAAAAGAAACATTGTGTTATCGATGATTATCAGTGGCGCAGTGGCTGGAATCGCTGGTGCTATGATATTTCTTGATCGCGGGGCTTGGTTTAAACCAGAAATCGTTCTAAGACCAGAAGGATTTACAGGAATTGCTATTAGTTTACTCGGATTAAATCATCCCTTTGGAGTTGTATTTGCTGGTTTATTTTATGGTTCATTAGAACGTGGTGGAGAATATCTTAACTTACTTCGCTTTAAACACGAAATTATTGATATTATTATCGCTGTCATTATCTATGTTAGTGCTCTTGGTTTAATTCTACAAAAATTAGTGATTAAGAATCTAAAATGGAACTCCAAAATATTCCAAAAAATCAAGCGGGTCATCCTGAAAGAATCACCCAGTGATCAATCAGAGGGAGGTGCTACGCAATGAGTTTTCTTGATTTACTTTATTACCTTGTTCCCCTCATTATTGCCTCCGCTGTTCCATTATCGGTTGTCGCATTAGGCGCCTTATTTAGCGAACGAAGTGGCGTTGTTAACATTGCTTTGGAAGGAATCATGCTCATGGGGGCTTTCGTAGGCGCTGTTGTGATTCGTTCCCTTCAAGCGAACTCTTCCTTATCAACAACATCGATTGCTCTCATTGGACTTGGCGTCGGAGCCGTAGTGGGAATGGTGTTTTCCGTTGCCCATGCCTTCGCTTCGATTCACATGAAATCCAATCAAATTATCAGTGCAACAGCGCTAAATATGTTTGCCTTAGCCTTTGGATCGTTTATTGCTCGAACCTTTAATAATACGATCATTATATCAACGCAAGATGTGTTTCGAATTTCTTCTGTCCCTATTCTAGGGGATATCCCTTTTATTGGAAATCTGTTTTTCAAAGGGGCGTATTTATCTACGTATGTCGGTGTAATAATCTTTATCATCGGTATTGTTGTATTATATAAAACAAAAGCCGGACTTCGACTTCGCAGTTGCGGAGAGAATCCTCAAGCGGCAGATTCCTTAGGGATTAATGTTTACCGAGTTCGTTATGCTGGTGTCTTAGTTTCTGGAGCGTTAGCCGGACTAGGGGGCGTCATCTTTTTAATGAGTTTCGCGCAAAAATTCTTAATGACCGTGTCTGGTTTTGGATTTTTAGCACTTGCTGTTTTAATCTTCGGAAACTGGAAACCAAATAAGATTATTCTCGCCGGGATTTTCTTTGCGATGACTCGAGTGTTAGCAGTATCCTTTAATGCCATTCCAATCATAAGTGACTTGGGATTGACGCTAGACCATTATTTAATGGTTCCTTATATTACCACATTAATCGTGTTGGCTTTCGTATCGAAAAACTCCGCAGCTCCAAGAGCCGCCGGAGAACCTTACGACGCCGGAAAAAGATAGTCTGTCACCAAGTTCGCTTGGTGCTTTTTTCTAGGGGAGAACGTTATGCGTACCTTACTTGTTTCTGTAGATAGCAAATATATTCACACTAATTTAGCCATTCGCCTTCTCAAAGCAAATACCACTTATCCAGTTGAGCTTTTGGAATGTACGATCAAGGATTCCATCGACGACATGATTCGTCGGATTTTGGCTTTTCAAGCAGATTGTATTGGGTTCAGTGTCTATTTGTGGAACCGAATTATGACGTTCGAGATGATTCGGCGGTTAAAAGAGCAATCCCAAGCTGTGATTGTTGTGGGTGGTCCTGAAGTTAGTTATGATTCATCGATATTAGAAACACAACATTCGATTGATTATATCATCCGCGGGGAAGGCGAGGTTGCGTTTCACCAACTCCTAGAAAGCCTTCACGGACTTCGACCCTTAGATCGTGTCTCAAATTTATCTTATCGTGAAGGTTCACGCATTGTCTTGAATCAACTACATCCAATTCCAGACCTTCAGGTTCTGAAAAGTGGTTATTTTATTCAAACGATCGATATTCATAAAATCCAGTATATTGAAAGTTCAAGAGGATGTCCTTATCGGTGTTCTTATTGCCTTGCATCACTAGAAAAACCAGTCCGCTACTTTCCAGAAGAATCTTTATATCAAGATATCGAAACACTCATTCAAAGTGGTGCTAAAGTGTTTAAATTTTTGGATCGAACGTTCAATAGTCAAGTTTCCCGCACAAAACGTTTGTTTGACTTCATCATCAAACATCATCTTCCAGGTCAATCCTTCCAATTTGAAATCACTGGTGATATCTTCCCCCCAACACTCGTTGATTACCTCCATCTCCACGCGCCAAAGCATCTATTCCGGTTTGAGATTGGGATTCAATCCACGCATGAAGAAACGAATCGGCTTGTTGATCGTATACAAAACAATGATCGTTTATTTGCATTGATACAAAGCATTCAAAGCCATTCCATCATTGATTTACACTTAGATTTAATCGCTGGGTTACCTGGCGAAACCCTCGAACGATTTCAACTGACATTTAATCAAGTCTTTGCGTTAAGAGCGAAAGAACTTCAACTGGGTTTTCTCAAGTTATTACATGGAACGAAGTTAAGGAACGAAGCACACAAGTACGGGTATAGATTTCAACCCACGCCTCCTTATGAAATCATTGAAAATGATGTTTTAAAACCTGATGAAATTCAAGAAATTCATCAGGTTGAAATGATGTTGGAACTTTATTGGAATAAGCAGTACTTCAAAAAGACATTTGAAGCACTTCTCCCTATATCTCATCCCTATCAATTCTTTTATCAACTAGCGATGGAATATCAAAAAGAAAATCCAGCAGACTTTCCCCAAATGGCTGCGTTATTCGAACGTTTTTTACAGGCGACCAGCGAGTATCAAGGCGTCGCTACTTTAGTCAAATTAGATTATTTGCTTTACCATCCGATCAAACCAAAGATTTGGTGGAGTCAAGCAGAGGATATCAAGCACCGAAAAGCCATTCTTCGCCTTATTCAAGCCAGTTATCCTTTCCTTCCCATTGAAACGTTGTATAAACATTCCATATTAATACCCGAACAAGAAAAATACCAGATTGTTGTCTATCAGAACAATCTGGCTAGAGTCTATGAATGGTCTAATTAAAGCGCTCCTGCGCTTTTTTAATTGAGTTTTTCTAAATAACGATACAAGTCTGTGATTGGTCGATGTTTGTTTAGCGCCTCTGAGATATCACAATAATCAATTTCAATGCCTCGTGAAAACACCGCTTTCCCACCCAATCCTTTACCTAATAAGTCCACGGCGAAACTGCCCATTTTACTTGCCAATACACGATCAAAGGATGAAGGTGTTCCCCCCCGTTGAATATGCCCTAAAACCGAAGCTCTCGTTTCATAGCTTGTATACGCCTCAATTTCTTTTGCAAGCTGAAACACATCCGTCACATGTTCCGCAACGACAATAATCACGTGTCGTTTTCCAAGCGATTTCGCATTTTTTACTCGCTCTAAAACCTTGCGTTGATCAAATCCCGTTTCTCTTGTAATAACAATTTCTGCCCCACAAGCAACACCGGAGAAAATCGATAGATCACCACAATATCTGCCCATGACTTCAACAACCGTGCATCGTTGATGAGAAAATGAGGTATCTCGGAGCTTATCGATGGCGTCAATAGCGGTATCAAGTGCGGTAAAGAATCCTATTGTATATTCCGTAGAGGAAATATCATTATCTATGGTTCCAGGTAAAGCAATACAGTTAATACCCATTTCTGTTAAAGCCATCGCTCCACGGTAGGTTCCATCGCCCCCGATGACGACAAGAGCTTCAATCCCGTGCTTTTTTAAGTTCGCGACTGCTATCTCGCGAACCTCTTTTTGAGCAAATTCCTTTAACCGGGATGAGCCTAAGATGGTTCCTCCTCGGTTTAATATTTGACCGACATCATTCCGAGTCAATTTTTGGATTTTTCCTTCTACTAAACCTTTATATCCATCAAAAATCCCATACGCTTCCATTCCGTAAAACAAGGCGGTTCGTACGACAGCACGAATCGCCGCATTCATTCCTGGCGCATCCCCACCAGAAGTTAATACTCCGATTTTCATATTCTTACTCCTCTAGTTTTGTTAATCGTTCGATAACAAGTTGCAGTTTTTGATTTCGTGACTCCATGACTCCTTCAAGGATGTACACACGACCCACTTCGATATCAACCCCATATCGATGATACGTTTTTGGAAACAATACTCCATCCAAACTTTGAAATTCATCCTCAATATCGATAAATGCCATGGTCTCTTGATTTTTCGTTTTAATCGTTCGAATCTTCTGAATGACTCCAAGAAGGGAGATAGGACCTAAGTCATGCTCGGCGCAATCACTAGGAGTGCGTAATGATTTTTGTTCGATAAACGAATAGTAAGGTTGTATGGTATGATATTGCAAGTGAATGCCTAATAAATCTTTCTCTGCTTGTCTCAATTCCGCAAAGGGATATTCGGGATAATCGATATAAATAAAACCTTCGGGATTTGCATCCGGACTTAGTTCCACATATCGCAATACTTGTTTTAAATTCTCAATCAATGTACGTTTCGTTTGCGAAAACGCATCAAAGACACCTGCCATGATTAAAGACTCAATCGCTCGAATGTTAAGATCTTTTGCTCGCTTGATAAACTCAATAAACGAGTGAATCTCTCCTTCTTCTTGAAGGTCTGAAACACGTTTTGCCAGGGTATACCCGATGGAGCGAATGCCAATGTAGGGATAGCGTAAATTTCCTTCTTCCAGGTGATAGTGAATTCCAGAACGATTGATTGCTGGGGGTAAAATCTTAATTCCCAAACGACGACACTCTTTCATGTATTCGCTCGTCGCGGCTTGAGATCCTGCGACTGAGTCCATCAATACCGCCATAAATGCAGTCGCGTGATTGGCTTTCAAATATGCCATCCAATACGCTACTAAGGCATAAGCAACCGAGTGACTTTTATTAAATCCGTAATTTGCAAACTTTACAATCAAATCATAGATATGATTCGAAACCGCTTCATCTCGACCGAGAGCAGTGGCTTTTTTGACGAATGTTTGTCGTTCTAAAAGTAAAGTTGTTTCGTTTTTCTTACTAACCGCACGTCGTAAAACATCTGCCTCCCCTAAGGAGTATCCGGCAAAATCGCCAGCAATTTGCATGATTTGTTCTTGATAAACAATAATCCCTTTCGTCGAAGAAAGAATCGGTTCAAGAATGGGATGAATATAGTCAACTGCTTCTTCCTGAAACCGCCGGCGAAGATAACTCGGGATATTCTCCATGGGTCCAGGACGAAACAGAGCAATACATAGTGAGATATCCTCAAATGTTGCCAACTGCATCTTTCGCATTAAATTCATCATGCCATCGGACTCTAATTGGAAGACACCGAGACTATACACTTGTTGGAGAAGCGCAAATGTTTTTGCATCATCCATAGGGATTTTATAAATATCGATTTCTACCCCATTTGTATCTTTCACGAGTTCAATGACTCGTTGAATTGTTTTTAAATTACGAATCCCTAAAAAATCAATTTTATTTAGCCCAATTTTTTCTAAGTCGGTGGCTTCATATTGTGTTTGGTACATTTCGAGTAACCCGTTTTGAACGGGTGAAAACAACGTAATGGGTTGATCAGTGATGATGATTCCGGCTGCGTGAGTCCCAATATGCTTCGGTAAATCAACTAGTTTAACAGCGATGTTAAACAACCGATCAATCTCTGGATTTTCCCGTAATTTGGCTACTTTTTCGGGTTGTGTTTCAAGGAATTTCTCTAAAGAATTATCTGTTTGATTAACATAGTCACTGATTTCAGACAACACCAAATCTGGTAGCTGTAAAATTCTACCCACATCTCGTATTGCACTTTTCCCTTGGAACGTTCCAAATGCGACGATATTGACAACGTGGTCTTTCCCATACTTCTCGACAACATAACGAATGACTTCATCACGACGGTCATCAGGAAAGTCCATGTCAATATCTGGCATAGTGATCCGTTCTGGATTCAAAAACCGCTCAAAGAATAACCCATGTTCTAGCGGGTCTACATCAACAATCCCTAATACATAACTAACAAGGGACCCGGCCGCCGAACCCCGGCCAGGACCAACCAATATATGATTTCGTTTCGCATAGAGAACGAAGTCCCAAACTATCAAGAAATAGTCTTCATATCCCATCCGTTGAATCATGTCCAACTCGAAATTTAAGCGGTTTTGGTATTTTTGAAAGTTCTCCAAAGGTTTCGATTTTTGTGCATACCGACGTTGAAGCCCTTTGTTTGCTAGTTGTCGTAAAAACTGATTGGCTGTTTGCTTTCCATCCAGTGGATATTTTGGAAGGTGACGCCCTTCAAGAGGAAGAGCCCACTGAAAATCCTTTAGAAAGTGCTGCGTTTGTTTTATGGTTTGTGGAATCATTTCATAACGACGTAGATTTTCTTCCCTTGTCAATAAGTGGCAATCAATCGTATCGCAACTAAATAGATTAGTCGTTGGATCTTGAGACTCCCGAACAATCGCAGCTAAAATCGTCGCTGCTTCTTTGTCTTCAATGGATTCATATAACACATGATTACAAACAATCGCTAAAGGATTGGATTCATACCAAGGGGCGATAAATGTGGCATTGGATTCATCACTGAAGTCAAGTCCAATAAAAAACTCCTTGATATACGTTTGATATTGCTTTGTGATATCCATCGTGGCGACATAGTCTTGGTCTTTCGCCACATCGTAAAAATCTCCTTGATGGGTTAAGGCCACTATCTTTAGTCCGTCTTGTAAAACAGCTAAGGATTCAATCGTCAGGGGTTCTTGAGAAGTATTAAGGTGCGAGCTGATTGTTAGTAAGGACTGATATCCTACTTCATTTTTTGCATAGAGCAATAGCGGAGTTTCATGATTAAATAATCCTTGTATCGTGATTTCCATTCCTAAAATGGGTTGAATTCCATGGTTTAAACAACTCTGTGTAAACTTAATCGCTGCCGAAAGAACCCTACGATCTGTTAGGGCTAGGGTTCGGTATCCAAGGTTTTTAGCACGTTGTGCAAGTTTGCTGGGATCAATTAAGCTACCATTGAATGAATAGCTTGATTGAATATAAAGCAAAAAATCAATCATGGAAAATCACCAAGTCCATTATACCATAC
>CAZABW010000033.1:19476-20798 GCA_964483655.1 uncultured Candidatus Izemoplasmatales bacterium | reverse complement strand
GAGATAAAGGGAATGCTATCACTCATAAATGCATACTTGTTCGATTCAATCGGTGCTTGTAAATAGAGGTCGGTGTATTTCCATAAATAACTATTCGGCTTGGTTAACGCCACATCGGAAAACGCCATTTGTTCAAACTGGGAGATCACCTGTGCTTGAGTCAGATTTCGATACACATTCTGTCCTTGATCACGATAGGTAAATAACGTATCGCCAATATAATCCAAAGCTAGGCTTGTGATGTTGGCTTTTTCCAAATTCGATAATGAACGGTTCAACCGTTGATTGATTTCATTGGGAGTGAGATAATAGCCCGAAGCGAACAAAGACGTTCGAAATTGAGACGTTTGAAAACTTAAAAAGGTAATCTTCTTTATCGCTCCTGAAGTTAAGTTGGCATTCGTGGTAATAATCGGATTGACCAAGAAATAGATGAAATGGTGGTGTTCTTCGATATAGTTCATCATCTCGCGAAAAGCTTTATTTCCCCCAAGTTTCGGGTCAATCTTTAACACACCTGTGTTATTGAAATATCCTCCCTGATTCCAGCCTTGATATAACACCCGAATCTGAGATAACCCAAGGGATTCCAAATCGTTTAAAATCGCTACTACATCCTCGTAATCCGTCATCACGACAAAGTCTTTGCCAAACAAACCATTCTTATAATCCTGCGCTATCATCGTTAAATGCGGTTGGTGTCCAGAAGTGGTTTCTTGATCGAGTTCTAAGAGACTTCGGTAAGTTCTTGCCATGCCACTGTAAGACGCTTCTTCATTCGCTAAAAAGTGATAACGAACTTCATAATTCGAAGGATAGGGATTCGTTTGAATCAATTGGAACGAATCCGCTTGGTTACTTGAGGTTTGAATACTATATCGTTCCCGTAAAATCCATTTAAAGAACGTGGTATTAATCGTATAGGAGTTATACCCATAAGGATAGGAATGAATTTCCCCATAGGTATCGCCCTGAACCATTTCCGCAAGGAAGGCGGCTTGTTCATACCCATGATTGACCCCAAAGATTGGCATCGATGCCGTTTGCTCATCCCGAATGTAATAGGTTGGATTGTTGGAAGTATAAGCAATCATCCCTTCATCTGGGCCATAGATGCGTTTGGTATAGGCCGTTTGATAGCGGATATTCTCATAGCGGATTAACGCTCCAGAACCATCTGGGATAAAGGAATAGCCATTAATTTCGTAATTATTCGATCCAAAATATGGAAATACAAACATCCCTTTTAACCGATATTTGGTAATTTTCATCGTTGTCGTGCCATCGAGGTTTAACATCGGTTTTTCAATTTGGCCTTCGTA
>CAZABW010000033.1:11808-19376 GCA_964483655.1 uncultured Candidatus Izemoplasmatales bacterium | reverse complement strand
GTCACAAAGAAGGCGATCGCATGTTTTTTATTCACGTAAGATCAACTCCTTTAAGATGTCGCTGCTAAAGTTGAATACTTGGGCAATCATTAAATACACCATTAATAACACGACAATCAAAACCACCATCGTTAATAAACTTAATAAGAGATTAATAAGGGTTTGACCCACAGTATAATTTTGGGTTTCTTTGACGACGAAAAAGAGTAAAATAACGACCCATCCAGCCATTAGAAACAACGTCATCGAATATAAGAATCCTTCGCTATAGGAAAGCATGTTGGATAAGATAATCGCGAGCGGATACAAGATGAAGACAGGGGTAAGGGATCCAATCGTGGTGGTGAAGGTCGCTTGGAACGTCCCTTCTCCTTCCATCAGCGAAGACATTAAATAATTCGAGACAATAAACAATAAAATCGGTAATAAAATCACAAGGGCTTCTTTGATTAAAATCGTTTCTTCTGGAATATAGGGATTAAAGATAAAGCCTGTTAAAACAATTCCAAGAAGATAAAGCCCGAATAAAAGGAATAAATACAACCAAGCACTTCGCATCCGGATTCGTTTATGAGCTTTAATTTCGTAGCATGTATCCGCAGGATGGCTTAAGAAGCGGAAGAAATAGAGTGTTTCTTTCAGGAGTACAACTCGAGAAACAACACTTAATTTGGTTTTGAGATAGGGAATCAAATGCCACTTCTTATTTGCGAAGGGTAAGAAAAGGATGAGCGCAATCAACGCAAACACCACCCAGAAAAGCAGTGCGCCGTGTTCAATCATCCACAGATTACGCAGTTCCCAAAACGCTTCCGAATAGTTCGCTTGATCGCGGGCAATCCAGAACAACTCAAGAGCAACCTCGTAATTTTCATTCATCATTTCCCCAAGGCCTTTGCCGCGGTAGGCTAAATCTAACATCGAGTTATATCGTAAGACTTCATTCCACAGGGCAATCGATTCATCATATTTCGCTTGATTATATAAATCGAGCGCTAAATGAACTTGTTCTGCGAATGGCGTTTGACGGAAGATTTGAATCGAGTTTCTGGAAGCGTGGTCATCAATGACATAAAGTTGATTTTTTGAATCCATCGCAATCGCAGAAGCCGATAAAAACAATCCTAACTTATCGCGTCCGGTTCCCCGTCCGCCAAAGAGAAATAAGAGATTCCCAACATT
This sequence comes from uncultured Candidatus Izemoplasmatales bacterium, assembly GCA_964483655.1. Classification (GTDB taxonomy): domain Bacteria; phylum Bacillota_I; class Bacilli_A; order Izemoplasmatales; family Hujiaoplasmataceae; genus JAUXXX01. Next base: position 18,194 of record CAZABW010000033.1, on the reverse strand, counting down.
GTCATACTCCGCAATAAACCCAGCGGATGTCACCGCATATAAATTGCCAACCGTTCCCGGCACAACATCGACGATATCCGAAAACGTGCGGATTTTATCTTGATAATAGTTCACCCCGCCAATATTGACTTTCTTAATATTATCGCCTAGTCCACTGGTAGTTTGTTTTTGGGTAACCGTATAGAAATACCCACTTGGATCGGTCGCGATGTTTAAAACAGGTGAGGGGATATTTTTCGTCAAGTAAACATCTTCATTATTTTGATACAAAATTCGTTCCAACCGTTCCCATAAGGAAATCTCGACACGGTTCGACGCAAAATAGTTGATAAAACGATTCTCGCTATTAATCATCAATACGCCAGATGTTGTTCCTTCATTGACCACATACATCGTTTGATTTTGATCCACTGCGATTTTTAAGGGTCGATAAACAAATTGATCTCGTTCTAATATCGGACTACTGGGTGTGGATAAACTATCCAGCCATGTAATCGCTTCTTCGGTATCGAGCTTAGTTTTATCATAGTGATACAAATGAATCCACCCAAGGTCTGAGGCTTGTTGGCCATAGCCATAATCAGCCACATAGATGATATCGTTTAGAATCGTAACGCCTTGAGGTTTAATCAATCGGTCCGATCCAAAACTATGAATCACTTGATACGACGGATTTAAAATCACAATCCGTTTATTTCCCGTATCAGCGATATAAAGATAATCTTCCGAATCAATGACGAGATCTTTCGCCGCATTTAAGGTGGAACCATCGCTTAACGTTCGAATCATTTGAAACGCTTCGTACGCTTCGTTGGTTTCCATAAGTTGATTGTTTCGGTCAACCGTATACGTTTTATACGCCGAAACAGCTTCAACGGAAACGTTGAAGAACCCCATCACACTAATGAATATAGTAAGAACGAAGAGACAAAGCCATTTTTTCATATTATTTAATCCCCGAATAAGCCATGGTGTTCATCACACTGCTTTGTAAAATCACAAATAATAAGATATTAGGTAAAAAGAGTAATAAACTCGCCGCCGCACTCATTCCTTGGGCTGCGATGGAACTCGTATTAAATGTTAAAGTGGAGAAATAATACGGTAAGGTACGAAGGGCTTCTTGATTGATGTAGAGTTCACTCGTCTCGATATTATTCCAACTACTTTGAAATGCGAGAATCGCAATCGTTGCTAAGGCCGGTTTGACCAAAGGCATCACTACTTGGGCATAAATCTGCCATTTATTCGCTCCATCTATCACAGACGCTTCATAGAGTTCCCGTGGTACTTGGTCCATGAACTGCTTGACTAAGAAGACTCCCACTGGCATCGCTAACAACGGAATGACATGGGCAAACATGGTATTGGTAATCCCTAATTGGTTTAAGACAATAAACCGCGGTACAGAAACTGCTATGGGTACAACCATAATCGCGAGTTGATTCAAGAAAAAGAGCGTATTCTTAATTTTATACTTCAAGAATGAGAACGAGTATGCCGCAAGTGATCCAATGAGAATGGACAACGTAATCACCAAGGCGCTCGAAAGGAAACTATTGAAGAGATATCTTACAAACGATACTCCACTTTGAGAAGCTGCTAGAAAGAGGTTTTGGAAGTTATCTAAGGTCAACCGCGACGCAAAGATGCGTGGCGGATAAGCATAGAGTTCATCCAAAGGTTTAAAAGCGTGAGAGACAATGTAAATTAAGGGAAGTAACGTTACCACCACAAAGGGTAGTAGTAACAAGTAAAACTTCAGTTGGGACACATGAAAACGGGAAGGGTTAATCACGGTTCCTAAGAACTTCGCTTTGCGGTTTTTCCGCATCCGTCGGTATTTATAAATGAGTTTTTCTTGCTTGGTCCAAAGCTTTCTTGGTTTTTTCATCATTAGGACCTCTCTTGAAACAGACGTGTCGCAATGCGATTAAACCCAAACACAAGCAATAACAACACCACGGAAAGCGCAGAAGCATAGCCCATTTCAAACCGGGCAAAGCCATAATCTGTCATATGGTCAACAATCAACCATCCTGCTAATTGGGGTGGTGGATAGGAACCGGATAGTGCAGAAGCTAACCCCGAAGCATTAAACGTCCCGACAATCGCCATCACCGCTCCAAATAACATTTGCGGTTTCATCGAAGGAATCGTAATGTAAAAGATTTCTTGCCACCGCGATTTCATGCCATCGACGTAAGCAGCTTCATATAATTCTTTATTAATATTTAAAATCCCAGATAACATCGCTAAGAAGCCAACTGACATCGAGGACCAAATCCCCACAAAGATCATAATACCGAAAATGAGTTGACTGTTTTGGAGCCATTGGACCGGTTCGTTGATGAATCCCAACTGGAGTAACAAGTAATTTAAATACCCTCGGGAATCCCCCGAAAACATCACTCGCCATATAACCGACATTAACACCCCACTGGTTAACGATGGGGAGTATAAAATAATCGCCACGACCGTCCGAACCCGATGGGTAATTTGTGATAATACCCAAGCCATAAAGAAGGAAAGAAAATAACTGCCCGGCCCGATAATTAGGGCATATTTTAACGTATTCGGGAGCGCATATTGCATAAAATCGCTATCGCGGGTAAACAAATACAAGTAATTTTCTATCCCTCTCCAAGAGGGGAAATTGATCGTATCGTAATAGGTTAACGATAATAATAACGAAATGACAATGAGTAAAATGACCAATGTAAAGAAAATAATCATATAGGGCAAAACAAATAAATATGCACTATTCCATTTCAAAGGTTGTTTTTGTTTGGGTTTGACAAGAGGGATTTTATTCATCTTCATACCCCCTTGGAATCCATTGATGGATGGTTTCATTCATCGCCACAAGATAATCATTTCCGAGTGGATTCGTACTTGTTTGATATCCAAACTCACTAAACTTCCGATCGAGTTCACGATTAATGCGCGGAATCGATTCATTAATCGCAACGGAAACATTCATCCGATCGATGACAATCTTATTCCAAATACTCGATAACTCCCGTTCAACGATATAGCTTCCTGGAGTTACTGCTGGAATTCGTGACCATTTGGCTTGCTCCATCATCGCAGATTTCATTTGATTATCCCAAACCGACAACTCTAATGCATTCATGTTCGCCGGTAGAATTAAGAAACGTTCCCCGAGTAACATCTTGATATTTTGCACAAATTTCACTTGCGTCTGTGTTTGATTCCACCATTGAATCAATGCCCAACCTTCTTCTTGCATCGAAGAGTTTTGGAATAAAATGGAGGTTTTTCCATAAGTGGTTTGCCACCGCTCGACTTCATCAGTTGCTTCGTTATAAAATCCAGGTACAACCGCTACACCCCACTGTCCTGATAACTCAGGAGCGGCGTATTTTAATTGCAAATATAACTCCACTGTGGAAATGCCAATTGGCAGTGATCCACTGCGGAAATGTTCAAAGAATGACGCTACTTGAATCGGTAAGTTATAAACTGTGTATAAATCCGTCATAAATTGGATGGCTTGAATCGTTTTTTGATTTCGTAAAGTCGATGTTGACCCATTCGGAGTGAATATCTCCCCACCCATTTGATAGATAAAAGGAGAAACAAATCCATAGCCTTTAAATGCGGAGTCGCCTCCTAAAGGATGAAAGAAATTCATCTTATGGCTTTGTAATACCGGCAACATGTTGATGACTTCTTGCCACGTATTTGGCACATCTAAATCCAAATATTCTAAGATATCTTTCCGGTAATAAAGTAAGAAGACACTTTGCGTTTCAGGGATGGCATACACACCATCTTCAAAGATAACAGGAGTAAAATTATTCGCATAAATATTGCTTGAAAGATCCTCAAACCCATCTAAAGTCGATAAATCCGTTAACATCCCACGAAGGGCATAAGCATACGGATTCCATGAATCAATCGATAACACGACATCAGGATTATCTTGCGTTGCATTCGATAAGACAATCTTGGAAGGATTGGTCATGATTCGGGTTTGAACTTTGATTCCAGTTTGCGGGGTAAATTCTTGATCAATCATGCTTTGAATTATATCTAGATATAAACTAGATTGCCCCACCCAAACTTCTAACGTTCCTGCTTCGATTTCAAAATCGTTGTATCTCGCATCGAAGAACGAAAAGAAGAAACTGGCGATTCCATGCCAGAGCCGGACAAAGAAGTTCGCTCGTGGTTTGGGCAAATCTTCATTGGAATAGACATAGATTTGATCAATCGAAAGGGGAGAAGATAATAAACTGGTAATCGCGTTGCCAATGAGTTGATAACTAGACCCACTTCCCTGGGAAAACTCTTGTAGTTTGGAACCGATTTTATTGGGGTTTTTCGCAACCCGGCGAAGTTGTTTCGCGGCTACTTCTAAAGACGACACTTCAGCGGCGATGGAAGAGCCTTCATCCATCGCATTGATCGATTGATACATGGTTTCTAATTCGGAGGCAAAAGCGAGTAATGTTTCCTTTAAGTCCGGAATATAACGTAAAATATTCCAGTCAATCGCATCATCTGTATTTCCACCGGTAATGGTTTGAACCAAAAGCGAGATGGCATTGATTTCATCTTTGATTTGGTTCAATCGATCGATGATTTCTTGGTATGGATGAATCGTTGATTCGATGGTCAGCGTATGAAGACCGGCTTCCAAATAGAACCAATAACTTTCCTCTTTGGAGCCTAACACAATCGTTTCATAGTGCCGACTCGTTTCGAATAAATATCCTCGACATTCTTCAAAAGGAATCGTGCCATCAATGTAGATATTTTTAGCACTAGCGATCCCAATATTCGTATTCTTCATTGCTTTCAAAGCAATTTGGTAATCGCCAGATACAGGGATTTCAAAGGTATATTCGACTTTCATTCCTCCCCTTGAGAAGGAACTACCATCCAACTGATTTAACACAGTATTTTTGTAAGTATACGGTGTCATTGCAGGTTCTTTATAATAACTCGATTTGATTTCCAAATCGCTTTTTTTCGTGAAGTTTTCCCCTTCAATCGTAATCAGTTGTTTCCCTACATCCACAAGGTTAAGTTGTCTTGTCTGCGCATATGTTGGCAAAACTTCTTGACCTTTGATAAACAATGATGCGATTTGAAGCGGGCTATTGAGTGCCGTGATTTCAATCTCATTGAGACCACTTTGTAATCGAAAGTACAAATCTCCACTCGAAATGGACATGGGGTCGACAAAGTAAGCTTTCGTCCATTCTTGAAGCGGTTGACTTTCCGGTAATAACTCGTTTCCATATCGATTAAACTTTCTGTCAATTGCTAATGGTACCATTTCCCAATAAACAGGAATGCGTAAGTCACTTGCTTCATTAAAAGGAGTCTGACCATTGATTTTGATCTCGATGGACGGATTCGAGTAAAAGGCTTCTAAAACCATATACTCCAATCCCAAATGATACAATCCCGTTTCTGCTACCGTCACTTGAAAGTGAAGGGTTTCGTTTTTAGAAAGTGTTGCTATCGTTTCTGTTTCATCAAATGTGAGATTTGGATTGAAACCAACAGATGGAAGGAAAGATGCTTCTGTTTGATTTGCGACTTGTGTCTCCTCTAACCACCGCTTGAAGGTCCGGTAATACGCCTGATCACGAAACGCACTCACTTGATATAATGGGGTTTCTGCTAAGGGTTCAGACTCGGGATAAACCGAAAAGGCGGCGATTTTAAACGCACCAGTGATGAAAAACATAAGGAGTAAGATGGATAGGATAACGCCTTTTTTCATGAGATTCCTTTCCTCGCGACGGAGCATTCCGTCGCGAGATTTGGTTTCATTATGGATTTAAATCGCGAATCATTTGGTCTAATGTATCCCGTGCATTGGTATAAGCTGTCATGGCTTCATATTGGAGTAACTCCATAATCGAAGCGTATGTGGTTTCCCCAATCATGGTTTGGTATAAATACGAGTAAGCAACACTATCCGCTTCATCCCACCCGACGACTTCTTTGTTAATCCAGTAAGCGCCGTTCCGTAAGGATTCGATAAACTCTGGGGAGACAAAACCAGGAGCGGTAATGCCATAAGGAATGGAACTCCACACTTTATTCACACCCATTCCATCAATACCGTAATCGACAACGGGATAGCCATAATTATTCGCCGAAATATAAACTTGATCCGCATAATCTTCAAACAATTGGAACCGTGTTAACAATCCTTCTTCGGAATACGTCATCCATTTTAGGAATTGATACGCAGCGGCTTTATGCTCCGATGTAGAAGCGACCCCAGCGATATCCGTATTTCCACCCGTGATGCCACTCGGTCCTGGATAAATATCCCAATTAAATAACATTTGCGAGAAATAGTTTTTTGCACTCCATGAGGCATCTCGCCACATCGC
>CAZABW010000033.1:8443-11708 GCA_964483655.1 uncultured Candidatus Izemoplasmatales bacterium | reverse complement strand
TTTAAGACTTTGGGTAACTCCCGATTATAAAACGAACAGTCATACATGCCTAAGATATGCGTATTTTCATTGGTCGTTGCTTTCGCAATCGATTCCATTTGTTGATACGTCCAGTTGTAATCCGGAATCGCTACTCCTGCTGCGTCTAAAATATCTAAATTAACAATCCACATCGTGGGATAAATCATCGTTGGAATGGCATACCGTTTGTCTTTGTATACCCCTAAATCTTTCACCGAATCAAACAAATAATCGGTATCGGGATCATTTTCATAAAAGCTTGTGATATCTGCCAAAATATTGTAAGGTAAGAAACTCGCAAGCCGGTTGACTAAGAAGACATCAGGAAGGGTGTTCGATTCCACTGCGGCGATGAAGTTGGAATCCCACTCTTCACTGGAAGCCCCCATCATTTGAATTTCTACGGTAATGTTGGGATATTTTTCCATAAAAGCATTGACCATTAACGACTCAATGGTTACGATATCAGCACTTGTGTGTTGCCATGTGGAATATCGCAAGGTAATTGGTTGTTCTGTCCAATCTTCAATCCCGTTGGCATCCGCATCCCAAAAAGTGGGTTGTCTAGAGGTGGTGGTGCTTGTTCCTGAACTACTTGTTGTGGTTTGAGATGTTGTTTGTGATGATTGAGTCGTGGAAGTTGTCGTGGTTTGACACGCCACAAGTGCAAATAGTAAGAATAGTAAGACGCTGAAAAGAGTGATTTTTTTCATGATTTTCTCCTTTTTTTATGCTATCGGCTTTAACGTGAAGGCATAATCTTCCGTTAAAGTTTCGATTTCTAACACCCAAGCGTTGGATGTAATTTCAATGGTTTGTGTGCTCGTAATCGCACCGGTTAGGGTATTAAAGACTTGAACTTGATAGGTCCCGTTGGAAAGGGGAATTTGGATGAGAAGCGAATGAATCGCTGCTGGAGTCCGGTTCCAATAATTCCAATCATGGTGATACACATAGCCATAGATTGCCCCTTTGGATCGATACCCTAAGATTTTGGCTTTAGGATGAGAAATTTGGATACTCGAATCCTCATGCAAATATTGATGGTTTTCATTGGCTAAATCAAGTTGTTTGGCATAGCTACTAGCCCCTTTTAACATCGGCCACATATCATATGCATCAAACCAAGAATCCCACCACCAGTGGTGTCCGCCTCCCGCTGAAGCCATTAATCCGCCCCAAGCAGCTTGACGAATTGTGACACCCGTATAATCGGTGTGATAAGTCCCATGACCAGATTGCCAATCAATCCCAATCTCTCCGAAAAAGATGGGCTTTTGATACCGATTCCATAAAGTTTGAATTTCACCGACATATTTTTGATAAAAGTTGACATCGTAATAAGCATAACTATGAACCGCCCCAAAATCGATGGAATCTAAACTGTATGCCGCGTTACCAAAGGTGTATTTATAACTCGTAGACACCATATGCTCGAACGGATCATTCGCATGAAGGAATTGCGCCATTTCACTGTGCCACTGGGTAACCGCAATCGATGAATAGCCATCTATCCAATCCACTTCATTAAACAATTCCCAAGCAAACAAGTGTTCCGAATAGCCATAACGACCGATTAAATAGAGTAATTCATTCTTGTACCAGGCTTTGGCTTCCGCATTGTAAAAGAATTGAATCGGGACATCGAGCATTCCGCCGTTTGCTTTGTTATAAACATTCTCTGCCCATTCAGGATTGGTAACAGCAGAAAACTGTCCATGATTGATGAGTGTTAACATAATATAAATGCCATATTGTTCAGCTCGTGAGAACACATGATCTAAACGGATCGCAATATTTTGACGAGTATCAAATCTTTGGTAACTATCTTTATGAAGCGAGAAAGACCAGTTTGCTAACCAAATGCGAGCATAATTGGCATCATTTTCCGACAACTTTTTAAACCAATTGGCGTAATCATGGCTGGCTTTCGTCGTTGACCACCAACCTAAGTTCACACCCATGGGGAAATAGCTGGTTTGATTATCAAAGATAAAGTTTTTGTTATTCGCAGAATCGACTTGAATATAACCTGGTGTTTCTTTACTAGCTGCCGCTACAGAAAATGTACCAGGGATGGTTTGGACGATGGTTTCTCCCAAATAGACCACTACTTGATACGAATGCAATCCTACTTCTTTGGGTAGAAAGCGGACGAGATAATGTTGAAACGCCCCCTCTTTCCAGCGGACCATTTCTTGTCCGCCGACAAAGTAGCCCAACTCATCCACACTTCCACCGACTAATTGTAAACTATCATATGGACGATACCAAAAAGCTAGTAAAGGGTATTGTTTTCCGGATGGAGCCGTTAGATTCATCAATACTTTGATTTCCCGGTAGTCATAAGGATTGTACTGCGTTTCGATGATACGTTCCTCTGGTTCAAAGAAAGCAATTTCCAGGAGTTCATTAACACGTGGTGTTTCATTTAAGAGTTCTATCGTTTGTAATAAAGGGCTAGAAGTCAAAGTCGTCATGGTACTCACCGTCGTTTCTGATGTTGGTAGAGTCGATTGTGTCGTTTCAGTGGTGGGTGTCGTTGTCGTTTGACAAGCTATGACACCAAATAGTGTCAATAGAAGTAAGGCAAGGATGGATAAACGCTTCATCATTTTCCTAGTTCTGCGTCGCGTCCGACCGTTTCATGATGTTCTTTGATATAAGAAACCACCAAATCAACGGTTGTATAAGCTAAAGCCACATACGAATCCGCAGCGCCATAGTAAATCGCAATCCGACCTGTTTGAGCATCCGTCAAGGTCGCACAAGGGAACACCACATTCGGAACGAACCCAACTTCTTCATAAGGCATTTCTGGAGTGAGAAGATAATTTCGACAACGATATTTGACTTTGGAAGGCTCATCAAGATCTAAAATCGCCGCCCCCATCGAATACACATACCCATTACAGGTATTACAAACGCCATGATAGAAGATTAACCATCCTTCAGACGTTTCAATCGGTGCGGGTCCGCCACCAATTTTTAAGCCTTGCCACCAGCCATTGCCACCACGTTCCATGACATGTCTGTGTTTTCCCCAAAAGGTTAAATCAGGGCTTACGGATAAGAAAATATCACCAAAAGGAGTATGTCCATTATCACTTGCTCGAGAAAGAATATGGTAAAGACCGCCAATTTTCCGAGGGAATAACACCCCATTACGATTAAACGGAATAAAGGGGTTTTCTAACCGAACAAACGTTTTAAAATCGGTTGTTCGTGCAAGTCCAATCGCAGG
>CAZABW010000033.1:0-8343 GCA_964483655.1 uncultured Candidatus Izemoplasmatales bacterium | reverse complement strand
CCATCGATGGGATTGCGCTTCACGATGGGGTTATGCTTGGACCGCCAAACGACAGCGTTGGAATGTGAATCTCGTTCTTCCCAGGGAATATGGGGTAAATTTGAACCAATGATTTTGATTGTGGACATACTTTCACCTCTATAATCGTTAAGAAACGTTATTTTTGACAATTCGTAAAGCGAAATCGGAACTCATTGCAGGAATGTTTACTTGTAAGGAAGGACCACTTTGATACACTACTTGATCGGTAAAGAGAGTCAAGCCTGTTGTGGTGGAAACCCACTCGATATGATATTGCCCGTAGGGTAGACAAGGAAGGGATAAAGTGAGATTCGATTTCATAGAAACATGAGGATTGTGGACAGTATAAGTCGTGTCAAATAAATACAGATACACGCGATCATCGACACAATATCCTAAGTATCCAACCTGACTACTGGAAACGGATAACGTTGCATAAGCAGCGTTCATCGATTGGAGTAACAAATACTGACTTCCTTGTAAATCCATTTGTTTGGCAAAGCGAGCTGCGGCTTGATAAACGGAGTAAGCATCTGTTCGATCAATCCAAGACTCCCACCACCAGTTCATCCCACTACCAGCTCCTCCGCCCATGAAACCACCCCATAGGGCTTGAGAGAGGGTAATGTTTTGGGGATCTTTGGTTGTTTGATCGACTCCTCCTTGTCCACTATACCCAACCTCACTATACAGGATCGGCTTGTCAAACGTCTCAAAGCCGGTATTTTGTTTTCCTGGTAAGGTTAAGACATGATGATAGATGCCATACGCGTGGACATTGACATAGTCGATTTCATCGAGTTCAAAGACACGGTAAATGGAACTCGTGAAACTATCACCTTTGGTGGAGGTGGTAACCATGTGTTGATTGATATCAATCGCTTTCAAGAACGAAGCCATTTCTTGGTGCCACGTAGTCCCTGAAATGGCACTGTAGGATTCGACCCAATCGACTTCATTGAATAACTCAAAACTTAAGATCGAGGGACTAAACCCATAGCGAGCCACCAAATACCGAAGTTGATTTTGATAATTCGCTTTCGCAATGGTCGCTGTAAAGAATAATCCGGGTTGACTTAAGATACTGTGATAAGGATTAGCCCCATACTTTTCCAAATACCATGTATTCGCCGATCCAATCCACATCGGATTGACGGTCTTAGAAAACATGCCATGATGTAAGAAACAGAGTTGAATATAGATTTCATGTTCCGTAGCGTATTCTAAGGTTTTATCTAAGCTAAACAAATTCGTTTGCCGGCCATCAAATTGATCAATATCATCCCAAAAGGGCGAAAAGCCCCAAGCGGATAACCATACCCGAGCGTAATTCATATCCGCATCCGCCATTTTTTGAAACCAATATTTGTAGTCATAATGAAGTCGTTGTTTGGAGGTATACCAAGCGACATTTTGACCGACGGGAAGATAACTCGTTCCATTCTCGAAGATAAAATGACGCTTGTTCGTCCTATCGACTTGGATAAACCCTTTTACCTCAGAGGATGAATCCTCTACATCAAATGTTTTCTTCATCCGTTGGATGATTGATCCGTCGACTTCTAAGATGAACTCGACGTCATATGTTCCTGCTTGTTTGGGATAGTATCGAAAGCGATACTCGCCTTTTCCAAGCGTTTGAAACTGAATCTCAACATCATAATCATCGTCTTTATTATTGACCATTCCTTCCAAGTTTAGATTGGAACGAATGACGGTATCCTTTGGGAGATCAAGATAATCTTGGTACCAGAATGAACTGATTTGTTGGGTTTGTGAGTTTGGGGTTTGAATCATCGCGTATAAATGGATTTCTTGATAATCATAACGATTTTGAATCTTCTCAAGCAAAGCATCGAGCGAGACATGCGTCGCAAACGACTCCACAACCTGACCCACTTCATGATGGGTTTGTAAGAAGACGATATCCGCTAAGTAGGCTGCTTGTTGCTTTTCATTGAGAATGGTAATCACAAATCCAAATGTTTGGTTTTGATAAAGGAAACGAACCGTTTGTTCTCCTGTTTTAAACGGGTCATATTCGGTAATTTGCTCAAAGGTTATCGGGATCGAATCGATAACTTTATGATCCCCATCTCGCAATTGTAAAGCTAGACCGGTAAGATTGAGTTCTTCTCCTAATTGATAGAGGGTTTGAAACGGTTTTCGTAAAGAGTACCCCGCATGGACAGTAACACGCAACTCGATGGTTTGGGTTTGTGGAGATTGAATGATAATCGTGGTTTGTCCCGCTTGTTTCGCAATCACTAGCCCACTAGAAGACACACTCGCAATCTCACTGTTTTCACTCGTATATGTGAGGGTTACGCCAGGATAAGAAGAGACTCCTTGAATCAGAGGTTGAATGAGATATTCTTCTTCTAACGCCAAAAGAATTGACGATTCACTGAGAGTCAATTCAAGTCGTTGAGTCGATGAAGTTGAAGTCTCTTGAGAGAGGGAGGTTGTCGTGGTTTGACAAGCACTAACGCTCATCCCAAGAAAGAGGAGTCCGACGAATAAAAGTAGTTTTTTCATGAGTGTCCTAATTATTTTGGCTTGAAGTGATTTCCTCGACAGAACTGCGTTCAATGATGGTACCCGGAATTAAAATCCGGTCATAGGTACGTTGGGGGTTGATGATTTTTTTCGTAATGACTTTGACAGCGGTAGAAACCATCTTTTCAATATTATGATCGACAGTTGTAATTTGTGGATCCGTTAATGTGGAATATAAACTATTATCAAATCCAACGACCGAACAATCTTGAGGAACGCGTTTTCCTCTCCGTTTCAGTTCTTGAATCAAAGAATATGCCACTTGATCACAATTACATACGAAGGCTGTTGGTAATTCACTAGGGAGTTGAATCGGGATTAAGCGACCGTGATCATCCCGGTCTTCGATGACAAAATCGTGACACAAGGGAATTTGATTTTCGATTAGGGCTTTGTAGTAACCAAGATAACGGTCTTGAATCGAAGAGGTAGCCATAATCGAACCAACATAAGCAATACTTTTGTGACCTTTAGAGATTAAGAGATTCGTAAGCGTATATCCAGAGAAAAAGTTATCGGCGACGATGGAATCAATTTTGGCGTTTTTGACATAGAAATCAAAGAACACAGCTGGCATTTCTAGGGATTCAATCATTTGTAAGTACTCGCATTGAAGTTGTCCTAAGACAATTAAGCCATCCACTTTGCGCTCGTTATAACAACGTGGCGGTAAGGCATGGATTTCTTGAAACTCCGTGATGATTTCCATAATCCCAGAAATATGATATTCATCTAATTTGCGAATGATTTCACCAGAGACATAAAAGTAGTAGGCTTCTTTATCCATAATAAATTTTTCTGAAATCAAGATGCCGATGTTGTATTGTCGGTCGGTTTTCAAACTCCGAGCAGAGTTGTTAAACCGATATCCTAAACGGGTCGCGACTTGTTTGACTTTTTCCCGTAATTCATCAGAAACGCCTTCGCGATCACTCAACGCTTTGGAAACCGAGACTTTGGAAATCCCCAGTTCATTGGCAATATCCACCATACTGACTTTTTCTTTCATACTGAAACCTCCTAATAAGTATCGACGAGGGAACGGATTTGGAGTTCTTCCATCGGAATGACGCCTCCGTTTTGAGCTTGAATATGAATCGTTTTTGCTCGATTCGGATAGAGAGGAAAATAATTCTCTGAACACACTACATCGAGGGTTGGATGCGTTACTTCAACGTATTTCGCAAAAGTATTCGATGTTAAAGTAAGACTGTTTCCTGAGATGACTCGGGTAATGTGTGGTTTTTGTAGTTTTAAATGCTTATCAGGAGCGAAGGACACTTGATTAGACACCACTTCGCCGTTTTCTAACGTTAAGAACGCTACCAACACATGACTCATTTTTTCCTGCTTGGTCAGTTCGAATGAATGTTCGACAACCAACTTTGCGCTGAGAGCAGGAATGATAACAGCGTCATTCTCTTCGAAAGAAACATGCCCTTGAAAATCCATCCACTGCAGTGTTAACTCGCCTTTGATTTCCTTTAACGTGTCGTTTGTTACAAAGATCTTCGCCAAGGAGTCGGTTTCTTCGATGGAAAGTAAAACGGGAGCGAAGAATTGCTTACTATGGTAATAAAGAGCTTTTAACCGATGATAATAATCAATACTCGACCACGAAGCAACCGGATAACAATCATTGAGTTGCCAATAAATCGCACCCATGCATTGTCCACGGTTTCTTCGCCAATGTTCCACCCCATACCGAATGCCTTCCGCTTGAATCAGTTGCGATACATAAAGCAAGGAGGAGAAATCTTTAGGATAGCGGAACATCTTGCCAATATAGTTGAGGATTTTATCGTTAGCAGTATTGTTCTTTTGGTGCACTTCCATAATATAAGAAAAGATATTATAGTCTTCTTCTTTGGCAAAGGTTTGAACTGTTTTTAAGTGGGGAAAGGATTGAATCCCAAATTCACTCATAAATCGAGGAAAATAATGGCGATAATAGGTAATCGGTTCGTTATTATGCCATACTCCCCAGTAATGCATATCACCAAAGTGGTCACTATTGGAGTCTTGGAATAATTCTTTTCCCGAAGAGGGGGAAGACAACCAATAAGGAACATCTTTCACGATCGACTCCACCAGAGGTTTGAGTAATGTGTCATATTGCATTTTGTAAAACTCTTTAGAAATTTCTTTATTCGGAACGTTCCAATGTTCAATCGCTGTTTCATTTTCATTATTTCCACAAATGAGAACCAGCGAAGCGTGATGGCGAATGCGCTTGAGATTGTCTTTGATTTCTTCGACCATCGTATCAACCCAAGCTTGATCCGTCATATCATAGACTGAACAAGCAAACATCAAATCTTGCCAGACAAGAAATCCCATTTGATCGCATATATCATAGAACTCATCACTCGGATAATGTCCCCCACCCCAGATGCGAATCATATTGTGATGCGCATCTTTGGCATATTGCAGTAATTGTTTGGTTTTTGCTAAAGATGTTCTTGATAATAAATTATCTTCTGGGATGTAGTTTGCTCCTTTGGCGAACAATTCAATCCCGTTAATGACAAAGGTAAAACTCTCACCATAAGCATCCGCTTCCCGTTTTAACTGGAGGCTGCGAAGACCGATGGGTTTGATGACTTCATGAAGGACTTGTTGGGCCTTTTTGAGTTGGAAATGAAGTTGATAGAGCGGTTGACTTCCATACCCGATTGGATACCAAAGTTGTGGGTTTAGTACGACAATATCTCCATCTTGACTATTTTGTAGAATATCGGAATGACTCCACACAACTTGGTGACTGGGATCAATCAATTGAACTTCAAGTGTGTAATCCCCAGCCTCATAAACATGAGGTTCAATATGGAATAAAAGATGGACGTCTTCTTTATGGGATTGACGAATTTCAATCTCATCCAACCGAGCTTGGAGATTGGTTTCGATATAGATGCTTCTCCAAATACCGGCATCAGGAAGTTGAGGACCCCAATCCCATCCCATCATCGAATGACCTTTTCGGATAGAAGGGTATCCTTTCATGCCGTCTTTACTTTGGTATAAATCGTAAGTCCGGTTTTGATGTTTTGTTTGCATGTATTGAATCGGAGAATGAAGACGGACTTGAATGTGATTTTCTCCTACATGGAGAGCAGAGTCAACTCGGACACGCCATGTTCGATGCATATTATCGCAGTGACAAACGATTTGATTGTTAATGGAAATGGTGGCTAACGTATCGATTCCTTCACAGACTAGTTCGCTGATACCACTGGGACTAAGAACCTCAAAGGTTCGCTCATAGATAAAATCTTGTTTTACAATATCCCGAACCAGATATTCATTGTCTTGATCAAACGGATCGGGAATCAGATGGTTTCTTAATAAATCACCATAGACAGAACCCGGTACGATTCCGTTTGTGGAGTAGGTTTTATCCTCAGATTGAAGGTTCCAATTGCCATCTAGTACAATTCGGTTCATAAAGTCCTGCTTTCTTTATGCGACAGGGGGATAAACTACCATGTCGCGAACAATTTCTCTACCAGTTAAAGATTGAATATAGTTTGCTAACGCATTCGCGACATTCATCGATGTTCCGACATTAGGATGATAATTGGACCCAAAGGGATTAGGGGCAGTCCCTGCCGCTTCCATTAAGAAGGGAGTACACACACTACTACCAATGATGGTGTTTGCTTGTTGGATGATTTGCAACGTGAAGCTACCTAAAGTGTTTTGTTCCCCCATTAATCCGTATGCCACAATGATTTTTGCATTGGGGTATTGGTTATTGAGTAAAACAAGGAAATTCGTATAGTCGAGAATAAAACGATCGACTAACGCTTGTTTTTGAATGGCTGACATTGAATTATAATTACTGGCATTAAAATCGTTGGTTCCTAAGTTCACCACAATCACATCCGGAATGTAATCCGTGTGATTCCATAAACCAGGCGTTGTAAAAACAGAATTCGCATCAGTGATCGCGTAGTACTGATACGCAGCGGGGATGTTTTGTGTTTCACTAATTTGTCCGCCCGTATTCCACCCTCTAGAAACTCCCCAACCACTCGCTGAGAAAATCGAGGTTTCCGCATCAAGCAAGTAGGAAGTTAAGTAAGCAAAGCCTAACAATCCATGAGAATTGGCGGTTGATTTGTTTTCACTGTTCGATCCTAAGTTTCCATATCCTGTCGAAGAGGAAGCCGCAATGTACTGAATCCGAAAGTTCTTTGCTAAAGGAGGATTTCCGAAATAACCATCGGTTGAGATTTGATAAAGTGAAGTGTTCGAATCAATTGCTTCGCTCCGTTTTAACACCTTCACAGTGTGAAATCCTTCTTCTAATCCACTGACGAGGGTATATTCTTCTAAGGACTGCGTTAGCACGAAGGTCGTTCCTTTGGTAGGATCTTCTTCTCCATCTACTAGTACGACGATATAAGCTTGTTTTCCGAGGATACTGGAATTGGAAGCTTTCAAGAAGGCTTTTAGTTCGGTACCATAAAACGTTACTTCAAATCCGGAAGCGGTAAAATAAAAGTATCGTGTCCGATCCGCCGGGTTGTAGTAAGTTCTTCCCATCCAGCGGATATAAGAACCATCATTCAATTGTTCTTCTTCCAAGATGGACACTTGATTGATATCGTAGATGTGTTGTTCAAGCGTTGGACTCATTACTGAATCTTGATAATTCGGAGCCGTTGCTTTTAAGACAAAGCGGTAGGTTCCAGTTTCAAGCAATAACAGTAAGTCAAAGCCTGAAGTTACAAAGAAGTCTTTGATTAATTCATCTTCCAGGTTGTATACATACAGCCGATACTTCGTCGCATGATCCACCTGATCAAATGTGATGACACTTCCGGTAATTCCCACATTGGTTGGAGAAGCAAGCATGGGAAGCGTGGTAGTTTGAGTAGAGGTGGTGGTTTGTGATGATGTAGTCGTTGTTGTTTGAGACGTGGTTGTCGATGTTGAAGAGTGCGTTGTTGTTTGACATGCAAACACCGAAACAGCGACAAACAGGAGGACTAAAGCAAGAAAAAGTCTTTTCATATCATACCTCACGTTAATTTTGTAACTTTACCGATAACTTAATTATAAACACATCTTTTGCAAAGGTCAAGATAGCGCTAACACTTTTTTCGCTTTTTCATAAAAAAACTTCACCCTGGGAAGGTGAAGTCTTCAAAACTATAGTTGATGATGAACCAATTTTTGGAGTAGTTCTTCAAAATCACACGTTGCGACACAGACTGATTTGTCCGCTGCACCATAGTAAACATATAACACGCCATCTTTTACAACATTGCCAGTTGGAAAGACACAACCGTTGTAAACCCCTCTAGCTTCATATTCTTGATCAGGTTCCATAATCGGTTCTTTGGTTCGACCAATGATTTTGGATGGATCTTGTAAATCCAGCAAAAGCGCGCCAACGCGGTAGGATTGGTCTGCTTTGGAAACCCCATGAATGATCATAAACCAGCCGTAAGGCGTTTTTAAAGGTGGACAGGATCCTCCGATTTTTTTACTTTCCCACCAATACTCCCCTTTACAAAGCAGTTTTGGTTTCGGCCATTCCATAAGGTCATCACTTTCACTAATCCAGATTGCTGGATTTTCATTTTCATATCCTTCGCCACATTGAAACATGGGGCGAGAAATTCGAACAAATTTACCGTTGATTCGTTCTGGGAATAAATAGACATCGCGGTCATCATCTCTGGTATCGGTAATCCGACCAAGTTTTTTATAAGTGATAAAGTCTTGCGTGATGGCTAAATAGGTAACGGTGTT
>CAZABW010000032.1:9033-20808 GCA_964483655.1 uncultured Candidatus Izemoplasmatales bacterium | reverse complement strand
TGAATTCATAATCACCAACTTGATCTATTCTAATAATAAAAAACGCTTAAAGCATAATGCAGTGTAAAATGTGCCTTGTATTGTGGATACACAAAAAAGAAACCGTGTGGGAATGCCATCGAAACAACATTCTTGCTTTCAATCTGTAAAATAGATATGGTTTTTGTTGGCAAAATAACCCTGTTTC
Organism: uncultured Candidatus Izemoplasmatales bacterium; assembly: GCA_964483655.1. Classification (GTDB taxonomy): domain Bacteria; phylum Bacillota_I; class Bacilli_A; order Izemoplasmatales; family Hujiaoplasmataceae; genus JAUXXX01. Next base: position 20,621 of record CAZABW010000032.1, on the reverse strand, counting down.
TAGATACTTTATGATAGAATGAATTTATATAGATTTACTGTCACTCATTCGCAATAATCATTTTGAACCTTCATTGAAAAAGGAGAACCTTATGAAATCTGATTTAGAAATTGCTCAAAAAGCGAACATGAAGAAAATCACCGAGATTGCACAAAAACTAGGGCTTTCAGAAGACGATATTGAACTATATGGTCATTACAAAGCAAAAGTAGGCTTCCAAGCAATCGAAAACCCGAGATTTAATAAAGACGCTAAAATAATTTTAGTTACAGCCATTAATCCTACCCCAGCCGGAGAAGGAAAAACCACCACCACTGTTGGTCTTGGGGATTCCCTACAAAGTTTGGGCTATCCTACGATGATTGCCTTGCGTGAACCTTCTTTAGGGCCAGTTATGGGTGTCAAAGGTGGCGCTGCTGGTGGTGGTTATGCCCAAGTTGTTCCGATGGAAGATATCAATCTCCATTTTACAGGCGATATTCATGCGATTAGTGCAGCGAACAACTTAATTAGCGCAGTAATTGATAATCATTTGTACCATGGAAACGCCCTCCAAATCGATCCGGAACGGATTATTTGGAAACGAGCGATGGATATGAATGACCGGGCTTTACGGAAAATTCAAGTGGGATTATCAAGCAAAAAAGAAGTCGTTCGAAGTGATGCCTTTGATATTACCGTTGCTTCAGAAGTGATGGCAGTGCTATGCCTCTCGAAAGACTTAAACGATTTAAAATACCGAATCGGAGAAATGGTTGTCGCATATAATACGAAAGGTGAACTTGTTCGAGCAAAGGATCTAAAGGTTGAAGGCGCTGTGACCATGTTGTTAAAAGACGCCATCAAACCAAATTTAGTTCAAACTTTAGAAAACACACCGGTTTTTATACATGGTGGACCTTTTGCGAATATCGCTCATGGATGTAACTCCATTTTAGCGACCACCTTCGCGAAACGCCTCAGTGAATACGTTGTTACTGAAGCAGGATTTGGTGCCGATTTAGGGATGGAGAAATTCATGGACATTAAGATGCGTCAGTTAAATATGATGCCTTCAGTTGTCGTGATTGTTGTTAGTATTCGGGCGTTAAAACTTCACGGTGGCGTTCAAAAAGAACAAGTTTCATTAGAAAACGTGGAAGCATTAAAACTAGGTGTCCAAAACTTAGAAAAACATATTGACAGTGTCAGTCAGTTCCATGTTCCGTATGTGTTAGCAATTAATAATTTTCCAACCGATACTGAAGCAGAAATGGCTTGGTTACTCTCTTGGACGAAAGAAAAACAAGTACCTGCTTTCCGCTCTGAAGTGTTTGCGAAAGGAAGCGAAGGAGGTCAAGCACTCGCAAAAGAGGTTGTACGCCTCGCATCCCTCCCAAAAGATCCCCAAGCGAAACCTTTGTACGACTTGAATCTTTCGATCCCAGATAAAATCAAAACCATTGCGACTCGTATTTACGGGGCTGATGATGTTGTTTATACAGACAAAGCACTGGCTCAAATCGAAGAATTTAACCGGTTTGGCTGGGATAAACTACCGATTTGTATGGCTAAGACACCTTTATCTCTCACAGATAACCCTAAAATCATTGGCCGTCCGAAGGGGTTTGTGATTACGGTTCGAGAATTCAAACCTTCCATCGGTGCAGGCTTTTTAGTAGCACTCACTGGCGAGGTCATGACTATGCCTGGTTTACCTAAAATCGGGGCATATGAGAATATGGATGTCATTGATAACTTAATCGTTGGGCTTTTCTAAGAAAAAGCAGAAAGGGAGAGTGAAAGTTCTCCTTTTTTTTGATACAATGAAAGCAAGATAGATTTAATCCATTCTTAAAAGGAGTGAAAACGATGAAAGACTTTTCAACTAAGTTAAAAGAATTAGGTCTCAAAGTGGTTAAAAAGGTCGAAGAAGGCATTGATTACGCGAAATCAACGGTCGATCAAACGATTATGCATGATAATTTAAGACGACGCTTTAATCTCGAAAATCCCTATCGCTTTATGGTTTATGAACCAAACACAAAGCCCTCGATTTTACAGACACTATTACCCATCCATGCAAAACGATATGAAGAGGATGATACCTTTGTATTTTTTGGTTCATTAAATGATACCAAGTTTCGATTAGGGGATATTGTTCAAGATTTATCAGACAATGCAAAGTATGAAATCAAAGCCATGGAATCAGTACTGGTGCCGGTGACTTATAACGAAAATGAATACGATATTGTAGGGACAGCCGTCAAATGCAAAGCATTGTAATTGATTATTCTCGACCCGTTGAAGAATTTGTTCGAATTTATCAAACGTATATTACAAGAAGTGGTTCTGATAAATTACTTGATTATCTCCAGTCATCGAAATCGGATTTTTTTGTGGCACCTGCATCTACTCGGTACCATCTCTCAGAAAAATATGGGCTTGTGATTCATTCGCTTCATGTCTTTGAATGCTTAGTGGAGTACTTAGCCAGACCCCGAGTCAAGGAACTTTATAAAGTCACACCATCTATGGAATCCGTTGCCATTGTGGCATTACTACATGATATATGCAAAGTGAATGTCTATAAACCGTCGAAACGAAATGTGAAAGATGAAGACGGGCGATGGAAAGAAGTAGAAACCTATGATTTCCGGGATGATTTACCTTATGGACACGGCGAAAAGAGTGTCTATATCATCTCTGGATTTATGACACTCTTACGAGAAGAAGCATTTGCAATTCGATATCATATGGGCTTTTCTGGTAATGAAGAAAAGAATAATGTTTCTTCGGCTTTTGAGAAGTTCCCCCTGGCATTTGCACTATCATTAGCAGACATGGAAGCGACTTTCTTGTTGGAAAAAGAAGTGTAATCAAACAATATCAATGAAAAGAAACTTTCATAGAGTTTCTTTTTTTCTCCTTCTTTGAATATGATATAATGAGTTAGGTGATACGATGAGTCTAGCATATGACGTAACAAAAGGACCGATTTTTAAACGACTATTAGCAATAGCGATTCCGGTGTTATTAACCTCCATTTCCCAAATGGCGTACAATCTAACCGACATGTTTTGGATTGGTCAGGTGGACACCATTGGACTGATTGAAAAAGAAGCCATTGCTGGAATTGGTACGGCTGGCTATATTACTTGGTTTGCCTTTGGTTTGATTTTAATTGGTCGAATTGGAACTTCGGTGAAAGTCTCTCATGCAGTTGGTGAGCAAGATTTTTCACGAGTAGCGAAATACGCCACAAATGGCCTTTTCGTGCTGTTTTCATTCGGTCTCATTTTTGGATTTGGGGTGCTTTTGTTACAACATCAAATTGTTGGGTTATTTCAAATTGACAATCAAAATGTGATTCATCACGCTTTGGAATATTTACGAATTGTAGGCGGGTTATTGGTCATCCAATTTACCATTAGTGGCTTTTCTTCCATCAATGAAGGATTAGGAAAAACGAAAGTCAATTTCTATGTTCTCATTGTCGGATTGGTTCTTAACATGATCTTAGATCCCCTTTTTATCCTAGAATTTCAAATGGGGGTATCGGGAGCTGCGATTGCAACAATCATTGCTCAATCTGTAACACTTATCATTTTTATTGTCTTATATTTTGTCCGTAGAAATCATAATTTCCATTTTCATCTTCCCTCCATTCAACGAAAAACAATTGCTGAACTGATACGAATCGGATTTCCTGCGGGAATTCAAAGTATGTTTTTTACTTCGATTTCGATTGTTCTAGCAAGGATGGTTTTTGCATACGGGGAGTCGGTCTTAACCGCTCAACGGATTGGTGCTCAGATCGAACAATTCACTTGGATGATAGGGGGAGGGTTTCAAACAGCATTAACCGTTTTTGTTGGCCAAAACTATGGAGCGAAGCAGTTTAATCGGATCAAGCGGGGAACCGCAGTCTTAGCGAGTGTTTTGCTTCCTTATGCGTTGGTCATAACAGCACTCTTGTTTTTCTTCTCTCGAGAACTGGTTCATATTTTTGTCGATGACCTTGAAGTGATTGAGTATGGATCACTCTACTTACGAATCATCTCGATAGCACAGTTATTCATGATGCTTGAAGGCATTGGTGCAGGTCTTTTCAACGGCGTTGGGTTAACGAAAATTCCTTCGATTTCAGGAATCATCGGTAATCTAATGCGAATTCCACTAGCATTTCTGCTAATCGAAGCATTCGCTTATGAGGGCATTTGGTGGGCACTCAATATCTCTGATATCTTTAAGGGACTCACCCTTTTGATTGGCGCATTTGTCTTGTTTCCAAGAATCGAACGATGGTATTCTATTGATCAGGCTAAGAAACAGAAACGACTTCTCAATTTATCCAATTAACCACACTTAGGTGTGGTTTTCTTTTGAGATTGGATTGTCGGAAGCTTCGTTTCAAGGTATAATAGTCTTACTAGTATCTTTCATCATAGTCAAGGGAGGCGATATTATGAATCCAATCTGGCTAATTGTAGCGCTTGTCTTAGCGCTTTTCTTGCTTATGAGTGGGATTGCCTGGTATGTGTCTCATTCTCTTCTTCATCCACCGAAACGCTCCCTTCATGAAACAGAACGTCTGGAATTAGAACGGACTCCTGAGATTTATCAATCATTTTTAACCTGGGAAAACATTCATTATATCGTGGAAACGAAAGATCAAATTTCATTAGCTTGTTATTTTATCCCCACAAATCGACCCAAGGGGAAACGAAAATTAGCAATTATTGCTCATGGCTACTCCTATACTCACCATGGCTCGATTAAGTATGCCCATATGTTAAGGGAGTTAGGGTATGACTGTATTTTATTCGATGAACGAAATCATGGAAATAGTACTGGGAAGAAGACAACCATGGGGTATCTTGAATCTTTTGATTTAGAAGCCGTTTATCAGGACGCTCTGAACCGCTTTGGACATTATTCACAGATTGGTCTTGTTGGAGAGTCGATGGGTGGAGCAAGTGTCTTGTTAGCTATTTCACGTTTAAAACAAGTGGATTTTGCGATTGTGGATTGTCCTTATATGAGTTTAAGGGAAATCGTAAAGCATCAGTTAAGACGGCGACATCTACCTAGAATAGGAATCGTAGCATTGGTGCAATTGTTCTTCTGGATGGCAACTGGAGTAACATATCGCAAGATTTCATTGCTTGATGCAGTGAAACAAACCAATCAACCCCTATTATTTGTACATGGAAAAGCAGATGGCTATATACCACCGATTCATAGCGAAATGCTAGCGAAATACCATATTGGGAAGCATCGGTTGTACTTAGCAGATCAAGATAGCCATCATGCAGAGTCGTACCGAAAAAACCCAGAAGAGTATCAAAACCAAGTAAATCTATTTTTACAAGAGAATCAGTTATAGAGATGATGAGGAGGATTATTCATGTTTGATGTACTAATCATTGGTGGGGGAGTCATTGGTTGTTCTGTCGCGAATCAACTCTCACAATATCAATTAAAGGTAGGAGTGATTGAACGCTCCAGCGACGTATGTGAACTCACTTCAAAAGCAAATAGTGGGATTGTTCATAGTGGAGTAGATGCCAAAGTAGGATCGAAAAAAGCCTATTTCAATTTGCTGGGTAATAAAATGATGGCCTCTTTTTGTAAGCAATATGGGGTTCCTTTTCATCAAAACGGTTCCTTAATTCTTTGTTTTTCAGAGTCTGATTATCCTCGGCTTGAAATCTTGTATCGTCAAGGATTAGAAAATGGTGTGCAAGGACTTCGTTTACTTTCCAAAGAAGAAGTTTTACAGTTAGAGCCGAATTTAAATCCCAATCTTTTTGCGGCGCTTCATGCGCCAACAGGGGGAATCGTCGACCCCTTTAAGCTAACCCTCATGCAAGCAGAAGTAGCCAAAACGAACGGGGTTGAGTTTTTTCTCAATACGACTCTCTTACATCTAGCGAAAAAAGATCACTACTATCAATTAGAAACAAACTTGGGGGTATTCCAAAGTAAAACGGTTGTTAACTGCGCTGGAATTTATGCAGATTACTGGAATAATCAAGTTTCAAACCGGAAATTATCGATTACCCCAAGAAAAGGGGAATACTGCTTATTCGATAAACAAGTGGGGAATCTAGTAAAACATACCGTGTTTCAACTACCCAATGAGTTTGGAAAAGGTGTTGTCGTAACTCCCACTGCAGAAGGAAATCTATTAATCGGGCCAACAGCGTACGATATTGAAGATAAAGAAGATATCGCAACGACCAAAGAGGGAATTGCATATGTCGTTCAAAAAGCCAAAGAATCTATAAAAGAAGTCCCAATGTCTTTTGTGATCACGGCATTTGCAGGGCTTCGAGCGACGGAAAAAGGGGGTGACTTCATCATTGGTGAAGCCGAAGACGCGGATGGATTTTTCAATGCGGCTGGAATTGAATCTCCCGGTTTAACAGCCGCTCCAGCGATTGGAATTCACTTAGCCAACCTGATTAGTGAGAAACTGAAAGCCCCCAAAAAATCAACCTATCTCGATCATAACAATGGAATCGTTGATTTTGATAAAGCTAGCAATGAAGAGAAAAAAGCTCTTATTGATCAAAACCATGAGTATGGACAAATCGTTTGTCGTTGTGAGTTGATTACCTTAGCACAAATCAAGGAAGCAATTCATCGGCCTTTAGGGGCAACTACCCTAGATGCCATCAAACGGCGAACGCGAGCTGGAAGCGGTAGATGCCAAGGCGGATTTTGCGCCCCCAGGATTGTCGAAATCTTATCGAAAGAGTTAAAGAAAGACCCAAGAGAAATAGCAAAATTTGGCGATAAATCAACATTCTTAATCGGCCTTGATAAGGAATTGGAGTAACGCGTTATGAATAAAACAAAAATTGCCATTATCGGTGGCGGACCCGCAGGTCTAGCGGCTGCCTTAGCTGCCTACAAACAAGGAATTGAAGATATCATCATTTTTGAACGGGAAGGCATTCTAGGTGGAATCTTAAATCAATGTATTCACAATGGCTTTGGTCTCCACACCTTTAAAGAAGAATTAACTGGTCCTGAATATGCTCATCGATATATCGAAGAGATTTCGAAAACATCCATTCAAGTTTTCTTAGATACAATGGTTATTGACATTACAACCGATCGAATTGTTTATGCCATTTCACCAACGAAAGGATTCATACAAGTCCAAGCAGACGCAGTTATCTTAGCCATGGGATGTAGGGAACGTCCAAGAGGGGCTCTTAATATTCCGGGATTTCGACCTGCTGGAATTTATTCTGCTGGTACAGCACAACGCTATGTAAACATGGAAGGATTTATGCCAGGTAAAGAAGTCGTGATTTTAGGGTCAGGTGATATTGGCCTAATCATGGCAAGACGGATGACCTTAGAGGGCGCTCATGTCAAGATGGTTTGTGAGATTCTCCCTTATTCCGGCGGACTAAAACGGAATATTGTTCAGTGCTTAGATGATTTTAACATCCCGCTTAAACTGTCCCATACCATTACGAAGATTCATGGAAAGTTTCGAGTAGAAGGGGTTACGGTTCAACAAGTAGATGCGCAAAGAAACCCCATACCAGGTAGTGAAGAATTTGTCTCTTGCGATACCGTGTTATTATCAGTCGGGTTGATTCCTGAAAATGAATTATCGCGAAAAGCAGGGGTTTTAATTCACCCCGTGACACAAGGGCCTAGAGTCAATCACCGCTTTGAAACCTCGATTCCTGGGGTCTTCGCATGTGGAAATGTCCTTCATGTCCATGACTTGGTAGACTGGGTTTCCGAAGAAGCAGTTCATACCGGAAACGCGGCAGCAACGTTTGTAAAAGGCCTTGTGGAAGATGCGAAAAAGGTTTCTATTTTAACACAAGATGGCATTCGTTATACCGTTCCCCAAAGTTTTAGTCCAAGTCAAATGGAAAAGTTTCTAACCGTTCGGTTTCGAGTGAATGAAGTGTATCGTGATTATTATTTAAATGTCTATGTTAACAATGAACGTGTCCTTCACCAAAAGAAGCGCATCTTAGCTCCTGGTGAGATGGAGACAGTCTTACTATTAAAACAATGGTTCGTGGATAAGGAAAGCATTGATGCTGTGTCCATTTCCCTATCAAAGGAGTAGACTATGAGTGAAGTACGCCACTTAACCTGTATTAAATGCCCGATTGGGTGTCAGTTGGAAGTAACCTTAGAGAATGGTGAAGTGATTCAAGTGAAGGGGAATGAATGCATTCGTGGGGAGCAATATGCCAAGGTGGAATGCGTTCGTCCAACACGGACTCTAACCTCAATTCTACCGGTAACCAACGGCGTGGAAGAAATGGTATCTGTGAAAAGTTCCCGAGAAATTCCCAAAGAATTATTACTTGAGGCAATGAAACTATTAAGAGGATTAAAAGTCGAAGCTCCGATTCAAATCGGTGATGTAATTCTATCTAATATTCTTAATACAGGGGTTGATTTAATCGCCACGAAAGCTGTGAAACGAAAATGATGGAACGAATTGTCTTTCCTTCCTCGATTGGCATGATTGAAGTCGAGTTTATTAAAGACACGATTCATCGTTTATCGCTTCATGCTTCAGATAAACAAACCATTATGCCGACTAGTTCGTTTGGAAAATCGATTATGGATCATATTCTATCCTATCTCCATGGAACCCTCAAAACATTTCCATTTCGAGTTGCTTTAGAAGGAACCCCCTTTGAGCAAGCCGTCTATCAAACTCTCATGAAAGTGCCTTATGGATCAACGATTTCATATGGAGACTTAGCCACATTGAGTGGCTATCCCAAAGCCATGAGAGCGGTTGGATCAGCGATGAAAAAGAATCAGATTGCACTCATAGTACCCTGTCACCGAGTGATTCAAGCCAGTGGATCATTAGGGTTTTACGGGGGAGGAGAAGCCTTAAAAGCATGGTTACTTGAACTAGAACAAACCACTCTTTCAAAATCATAACGAGCAGATAAAATTTCATTGACAAGGATTAAGAACAGCCCTATAATAGTTTACGCAGGCTAACTTAGTCCTTTCTTTTTAAGACTTAAGTTAACCATGACTAACTTTTTATAGCGGAGGCAACAAGAAATGACATTAAAAGATGTATTACCGGGAGAACAATGCATTGTCATCAATGTTTTGAACAACAATCTTCGGAAACGAATCATTGATATGGGCGTTACCAACGGCACGACCATTTTAGTTAAAAAACTCGCCCCTCTTGGCGACCCCATGGAGATTCTCGTCAGAGGGTATTTACTTACGATTCGTAAGACTGAAGCGAGAATGATTGAAGTAACGAAAGTGGGAGCCTAAGATGAGTATTCGTGTTGCGTTAATTGGCAATCCTAATAGTGGAAAAACCACATTATTTAATGCTTTAACCGGTTCGCATCAGTTTGTCGGAAACTGGCCCGGTGTTACGATCGAGAAAAAAACAGGTAATTATAAAAATCAAGATTTCCAATGCGAAATCATCGATTTACCTGGCATCTATAGTCTTTCGACTATTTCTTTAGAGGAAGAAGTAACCACAAATTTCATTAAGAATCAAGAAATGGATTGCATTATCAACATTGTCGATGCGTCCAACTTAGAACGAAATTTATTTCTAACATTACAATTACTTGATACCAATATTCCGATGGTCGTTGCATTAAACTGTATGGATATTGTGGAGAAACAACTAGCCAATATCAATACAGTGAAACTCGAACAAGCGCTTGGAGTAAAAGTTATCCCGATTACAGCTTCAAAAAAAATGGGCATCTTAGAATTGATGCGTCAAGTTGAAGTTCTTCACCATACCAAACGGATTATTCATCCGATGTATTCTGAAAGAGTCGAGGAAGTGATTACTTCTTTTCAGACCCTCTTGGATAGCCGGTTTCTTTCCACCAGGTATTTTGAAGACGGCGAAAAAGTATTGTCTCACCTTGTCGTGAATGATAGTCAAAAGCAGGAACTACTCGTTTTAAAACAAAAAGCTCAAGCGTACTTTTCTTTGGACTTTGATATGGTCCTAGTGGATGCTCGTTATACCTTAATTGAATCGATTCGGAAAGAAGTTTTGTCTAAACCCGAAATTAGTGTCATCTCGATGACTGAAAAGATTGATCAAGTGTTAACTCACCGGATGTTTGGACTGCCTTTATTCGCTTTGATTATGCTTTCTGTATTCTACTTTGCATTTGGTCCTTTAGGTTCATGGATTACCGATGGATTTGTCTTCTTAATTGAAACATTCTTTGCGTGGATTGCAAGCGGTGTTGAGGCCCTTGGGATGGCAGAGTGGGTCAGTAGTTTAATCAATAACGGCTTCTTTGGGGGACTTGCAAGTGTCGTTTCTTTCTTACCTCAGTTAGCGATTCTATTCTTATTTTTATCCATCCTAGAAGATTCGGGGTATATGTCGCGCGCCGCATTTATTATGGACCGTGTTCTCCGTCGATTTGGTCTTTCTGGGAAATCCTTTATTCCGATGTTACTCGGATTTGGATGCAGCGTTCCAGCGATGGTCGCAACTCGTACTTTGGATAAAGCCGAAGATCGCAAATTAACAACGATGATCATTCCCTTTATGTCCTGTGGAGCGAAAGCCCCGATTTATGGACTGTTTGCAGGGGCACTTTTCGCAAGAGGTTCGTTCTTAGTGGTCTTCTCTTTATATGTATTAGGAATTTTGATTGCTTTATTATCGGCAGTTTTGTTTAAAAAGACGATTTTGAAGAATGCATCTGCGAACTACTTAATGGAACTACCGGAATATCGAGTTCCAACATTAAAAAATACCCTTCTTCACACTTGGGAAAAATCTAAAGGCTTTTTAGTGAAAGCAGGAACGATATTGTTGGGAGCTTTCATTGTGATCTGGTTCTTCAGTTATTTTGGATTCGTTGATGGTACATTCCGTTTGTTAATGGAAGAAGAAATCGAATTCTCAATTTTAGGTTTCATTGGAAAATGGATCCAACCTTTATTACAACCCATCGGGGTGCTGGATTGGAAACCTGCCGTTGCCATTTTAACAGGTTTTGTTGCTAAAGAAAGTGTTGTGGGTACGTTAGGAATTCTATATGGTGTTAGTGGGGATGTGATTGAAAATGGACAAGCCTTATTCCCCCAAATTCAGGCCATGTTTACTCCTGTTCAAGCGTATGCCTATATGGCTTTTGCCCTGTTAAGTGCTCCTTGTATCGCCGCTTTAGCAGCGATGAAGAAAGAATTACTTTCGATGAAATGGTTCTTATTTGCTTTCAGCTATGAAATGGTTGTGGCGTATGGGGTTGCATTCGCCATTTACCAACTGGGAACCATGTCGACAGGCGGATTGCTCACCATAGGCTTTCTAGCTATCATTATCGGCATTGTTGTTGCGACAGGGATTCGGGTGTTCAAGAATAAAGGAAGTACGTGTACTACATGCAGTGGTTGTATTGTTGATCAAAGTTGCACGCGCGCTGAAAAAGAAGTCCACGACCGAAAGAATGGGATATCGAAATGAAACGGATGATTACTGACTTTAGTGAGTCATTAGAGGATTATTTAGAAGCGATTGTTATACTCGGAAGTGAGCGAGTAAAAAGTGTGGATTTAGCGAAACATATGGGGGTCTC
>CAZABW010000032.1:2872-8933 GCA_964483655.1 uncultured Candidatus Izemoplasmatales bacterium | reverse complement strand
TTAATCCAATCCCAACAAAAAAAGTCCGATTAAGGACTTTTTTTAACACCTTGTTGTTTCTCGTGTAATTAAAGTTACATCAATTTGAATATGAGTTTTTTCAATTGGCTCATGATTCATTAAGTGGACTAGAGTATCTACTGCATATTGACCAATTTTTTGGGTTGATTGCGAAATCGTTGTAAGTTTGGGTGAGATAATACGTGATAATTCAATATTATCAAATCCAATCACTTGAACATCCTCGGGAACGCGCTTGTTTGCTTTCTTCAGGCATTGGATGACATTCAGTGCGATAATATCAGAATCACAGAAGATGCCATCGCAATCTAAGTTCGAGTTGATGACGTTTTGGATATCTTCTTGACTGGGGTTTTTAAAATCTAAATCGAAGCTGAAGTTATAAATCTTTTGTTTTTCGAGTACGGATTTGAATCCATTGGTCCGGTCTTGAACGGGTAGTAAAATACTAGGGCCACGGAAATGGATGATTTTTTTACAACCACATTCGACTAATTTTTGGGCTGCTAACCGTCCTCCCATGGTATTATTGGAAGTAACAGAGGGAATATCTTCCGTTAATTTATGATCAATGGCGATGATGGGGATGTTGAGTGATTTGTAATCTTGAATACGGGTTGTGTTCGAAATCATGATGATGCCATCAATATTGTATTGTTGGAAGACTTGGAGGTACTTCGTTTCTCGTTCTTTGTTATCTTGTGAGTTACACACCATTAAACGATAATTATGTTTGACGGTGATATCTTCAATGACTTCGAGTAATTCCGCGAAGTAATAAGATGTTAAGTGAGGAACGATAATTCCGATGATTCGCGATTGTTTTTTGAAAAGCGAGCGTGCTAATTCGTTAGGGACATATTGTAGTTCTTTAATCGCTTCAAAAACCAGTTCTTTGGTTGTTTCATTGACATAGCCTTTTTTGTTAATAACACGAGATACGGTAGCGACGCTAACATGAGCAAGCTTCGCAACATCTTTGATTGTTGCCATGAAGTCACATCCTTTTTATGGAAACCTATCCCTATTATAAACGGTTTCATACGTTTGTAAAAGCAAAAACATCGAAAGTATGAAAATTATTTACATATTTTAGTATTTCCAAAAAATCTTATGTAATAATTGTTACATACTTGCTATATTCATCCTAATCACACATAGAGTCCACAAAAACAACGATACATTTCAAACAACTAATCGACAAAACAACGACTTCAAGGTATGATGAATATGAGAAAAAGAAAGGAGCGATAGGATATGAAAAAAACCCCTATTCGTTATCGTAATCTGGTCATCTATCAAATCTTTGTTCGGAATCACACACGGGCGGGAACGTTTCAAGCCGTCATCGAAGATTTACCACGGATCAAACAACTCGGAGTGGATGTTCTTTATCTCTTACCCATTCATCCGATTGGTATAAAGCAACGAAAAGGAACCTTAGGGAGCCCTTACTCGATCCAAGACTATCGCGCCATCTCGAGTGATTTAGGTACGATGGATGACTTTTCAAGATTCATTCGTACTGCTCACGAATGGGGCTTTATGGTCTTCATGGATATTGTTTTTAATCACACCTCTCGTGACTCGGTTTTACTACAGAAACATCCTGAATGGTTTTTTCGGAATTCAGTAGGTGATTTTGCCAATCGCGTCGGCGACTGGTGGGACATCACGGATCTTGATTACACGATGTCGAAACAACTGTGGCGTGAAATGGCAGATATTTTATGTTTTTACGCTTCCATGGGAGTGGATGGGTTTCGCTGTGATGTAGCGAGCTTAGTTCCTTTAGATTTTTGGAAGTATGCACGCAAGGAAGTTCATCGTGTGAACTCCAAAATGGTTTGGTTTAGCGAGTCTGTTCATGGAGGCTTTATTAAATATCTACGCGATCAAGGCATTGAAGCTGCTTCAGAATCGGAAATCTACCAAGTCTTTGATATGGCTTACGATTATGATATCTATCCCTATTACGAAGACTACCTTCTTGGAAAGCGACCTTTAAAAGACTATTTAGAAGCTCTAGCACGTCAAGAAGAGGTTTATCCAGCGAATTATGTCAAAGTGAAATATGCAGATAATCACGATTTTCGACGTCTTGCGAGTTTCGTCGAAAATGACATCGCAAAGTTTAAGAACTGGCTCTCGTTTCTATTTTTCCAAAAAGGAGCGATGATGCTTTATGCAGGGATTGAATTCGCTAGCGATCACCTTCCCAACTTATTCGAAAAAGATGTGAAAACTGCAAAAACAGATGTTAGCGCCCTCGTTTCGCAATTAGCAAAATGGAAGAAACATCGGTTATTTCGGAGTGGTATATTAACCATTCATCCCCAAACTATCGATGGAGTAGCTGTTCTAGATTACCAAAATGAAACCCATCAACTAATTGGTATTTTTAATGTTGGCCAAGGAGACGGAGTCGGATCGGTTTCTATTCCTGATGGATTTTATGTGAATCAAATGACGCGTAGACGAGTCAAAGTTGAGAACCAGAAAATCTCACTCATTCAAGAGCCCATCGTGATCTATAAGAGAAAGTAAGCAGGTATTCATATGAAAATTGTTCATGTCATAGGCGCTGGATTAGCTGGGGTTGAGGCGAGCTATCAACTCTCAAAACGGGGATTTCAAGTACATCTTTACGAAATGAAACCTCATAAAAAAAGTCCTGCTCATCATAGTGATGATTTTGCGGAGTTGGTATGTTCGAACTCGTTACGGTCGGATTCCAATGAAAATGCAGTTGGTATTTTAAAAACAGAACTACGGATGATGGATTCCGTCGTGATGAAGATCGCTGATGAGACAAGAGTCCCGGCTGGGAGTGCTCTCGCTGTCGATCGTCTTTTGTTTTCGAAACGAATTACAGAAACGATTCGTTCGATTCCAAATATCATCATCCATCATGAGGAAGTCACCACCCTTTTTGATCAACCCACCATCATCGCAACAGGACCTCTCACAAGTGAAGGACTTTTTGAACATATCCGATTACTAACAGGAGAAGAACGGCTGTACTTTTTTGATGCGGCCGCACCAATCATCGAATTTGACTCGATTAATATGGAGATTGCCTATTTTAAGAGTCGTTATGACAAAGGGGAAGCTACTTATCTGAACTGCCCCTTTACTAAAGAAGAATACGAACATTGGGTAAACGAAGTTATCCAAGCTCAATGTGTTGTTCCTAAGGATTTCGAACTAAAGGTATTTGAAGGATGTATGCCCTTTGAAGAAATGGCGAAACGAGGGAAAGAAACCTTACTTTATGGTCCGATGAAACCTGTAGGTTTACGAAAACCAAATGGTGAAAAGCCATACGCTGTCGTACAACTCCGTCAAGATAATTTACAAAAAACCCTCTATAATATCGTTGGGTTTCAAACCCATCTTACTTTCCCTGAGCAAAAACGTTTAATCCAAATGATACCGGGATTGGAAAAAGCCAATATTGTTCGATATGGGGTCATGCATCGAAATACCTTTTTAAACGCTCCTGCGATTTTAAATGCAGGCTACCAAATGAAGGATTATCCTCATTTGTTTGTGGCGGGTCAATTTGCCGGCGTGGAAGGATATGTGGAAAGCGTTGGTAGTGGTCTTGTTGCTGCGATCAATATGGCTCGTTATTTAAACGGGTTACCCATTCAACCATTTCCAATCGAAACAGCATTAGGATGTCAAGCACACTATTTAGCCCATGCGGAAATCAGTCAATTTCAACCGATGAATATCAATTTCGGGATTTTTACTCCTCTAGAACACGATGTTCATAAAAAAGAACGAAAACGACAATACTATGAACGGTCCATACAAGCATTAGAACGCGCGATAGGAAGTGGTCTTTTTGAAAAATGAGGACATGATTCAAACTTATCTTGATTACTTAAATATCCAAAAAAACTATTCCAAGCATACGATTACTGCATACGAAAGTGATATTGCTACCTTCTTGCGTTTTTTAACTCAAGAAGAACTAGGGACATTGGCTTCTGTGAGTGAACGAATCGTTAAATTTTATGTAGCTTGGTTACATGGAACCTATCAAGTTCGTTCCATCCGAAGAAAAATCGCTTCCTTAAAAGCGATGTATCAATACTTTGTGAACGAAAAAGAGATTTCTACGAATCCCTTTGCGAAAGCCATACTTCCTAAAGAAGAGCACCGATTACCCTCGTTTATCTACGAAGATGAAGTGATTCGGTTTTTAGATCACATAGATACCTCGACATTAAAAGGGAAACGTGATCGAGCTATTTTTGAATTGTTATATGGTTGTGGTCTTCGTGTCAGCGAATGTCAAAATGTAAAACTGAAAGATATTGATTGGAACCAAAAAGTCATCAAAGTCATGGGGAAAGGCTCAAAGGAACGGATTGTGCCCATCCATGAACTCGCCCTTTCAGTCATTCAAACGTACATAAGCCTTGTTCGTCCTGTATTATTGTCGAGACAAGACCAACCAGATACTCATATTCTTTTTCTCAATCTCAAAGGAACCCCACTACACGATCGAGGGATTCGAGTCATCCTCGATTCTGAATGCAGACGCCAAGCAGAACACTTTAAAGTCAGTCCTCATACCTTCCGTCATAGTTTTGCAACCCATCTTTTAAATCGAGGAATGGATTTACGAAGCGTTCAAGAACTTTTAGGGCACGCTTCCTTAAAAACCACTCAAATCTATACAAAAGTATCAAAAGAAAAACTTAAAGAAGTCTACCAAGAGACCTTTCCAAGAGCGAAGGTGAAACCATGATAAGCATAAAAATCATTGCTCTTGGGTCGATGAAAGATCACTATATCAAACTAGGAATCACAGAGTATTTAAAGCGACTCCGAAGTTTTTGTAAATGTGAAATTGTGGAAATCCCAGAAGGGAAGTCGAGTCAAAACCCGAATGATTCTGAGATTAAACAACTTCTAGCAGAAGAAGCTTTCCGGTTGGAGCAGGCCATACCAAAAGATGCCTATGTGATTGCCATGGCGGTCGAAGGAGTTCAATTATCAAGCGAAGAGTTTGCTCAAAAGATTGAATCCATCACGACGTATGAAACCAATAAAATCGTTTTCTTAATCGGTAGTTCTCATGGTTTAGATTCCCAAATTAAAACCAAAGCGCACCTCCGATTATCCTTATCGAAAGTGACCTTTCCGCATACTTTACTCCGGCTGATCTTGTTGGAGCAAGTCTATCGTGCCCTTAGTATTATTCACCACACTCCCTATCATAAATGAAACTAGATAAAATTTTCTAAGAATCATTTTATATTTCTAAGACGTCATAAGTTTGAAAAGTAACCATTTTTTGACGAAATAAACATATATTTACAAAACGGTCTTATCATGGTATAATTATCCCATAATAAGGGAGGTTAGTATGCCAAAAATCATTCCAATCAATGAATTAAAAAATACAGCAAGTATTGCTAAGTTTGTTGAAGAGAGCAATGAACCGGTTTTCATAACGAAAAATGGGTATGGTTCGATGGTGTTAATGAGCATTGAGGTCTATGAAAGAGAGATTGCTAAGAATCAAATTGTTCATTTGATTAATGAATCTTTGAAAGATCTAGACCAAGATGATTTAAAAAGCGATGGACCCTTGTTTATTAGTGAGATGAAAACACGGTATGGGAAGAAGTTATAAACTACTACCAAAAGCTAGATTGGATTTAGAGACCATTTTTCATTATATATCGGAAGAACTAGTTAATCCTGAAGCCGCTTTTCGTTTGATTACTAAATTTGAAACGAAGTTTATAAGTATTTGTGAGTATCCAAAAGCGAATCCAGTAATCAGTAACCCCTTGTTTCATCATAGTTCTTTAAGAAAAACTGTGGTTGATAAATATGTGATTGTATACATCTTTGATGAGGGGATCGATTTAGTCAATATTGTCAGGGTCATATATGCAAGACAAGATTACTATAATGAAATATAGTTTTTGTGTTTTGGCGTTGTTAAAACTCTTTTCGCAAATAAAAAAGGTAGCCCATTTCACAACGGCTACCTTTTGTTTTATACGTAGGA
>CAZABW010000032.1:0-2772 GCA_964483655.1 uncultured Candidatus Izemoplasmatales bacterium | reverse complement strand
TGCATATCATGAAGATGGTTGAATCCTTCATATCCTTCTGTGAGTTCAGGACGATCTTGAAGGGGAAGTAATTGATCGAATTCCATCGCTAAGCGTAGTGCATTGACCATCTTGTTCTTCGCACTTCCTGGATGGACACTCTTGCCATGAAATTGGAGAACGGCTTTGGCCGCGTTGAAATTCTCATAAGCAATTTCGCCAACACGAGAACCATCCAACGTATATCCAAAATCAGCATTGACTTTCTTTAAATCGAGATAGTCGGTGCCTCGGCCAACTTCCTCATCTGGAGTAAAAACAACGACAACTTCACCATGAAGGAGCTCGCTTGACGTTTGAAATGTTTCCACTAGACTCATAATAATGGCGATTCCTAATTTATCATCCGCGCCAAGGAGTGTCGTTCCATCCGTTACGATGAGGTCGCTGCCGATATGTCTTAGGAGCGAAGGAAACACAGCTGGATCTAAGTGAATTTGTTGTTGTGGGTTTAACACGATGACACCACCGTCATACTTTTCAACGATTCTCGGTTTAATATCTTTTCCGCTCGCATCTGGAGAAGTGTCCATATGGGCGACTAAAGCAATACGAGGAACTTGTTTTGTTGTGTTGGATGGGATTTTACCAATCACATAACCAAATTCATCCATACTGGCTTGAACGCCTAGATCTTGAAGCTCTTTCACTAAGGCTTCCCCTAGTCGTTTTTGTTTTTCTGTCGATGGATAGGTCGTACTTTTCGGATCAGATTGGGTATCATAGGATACATAGTGTAAAAAACGTTCGATTAGTTTCATAGTTACCTCACACATATTTTGTTATAATACTATTATACTCGATGAATAAAATATTGTGATAAACAAACCTCGCGATTGGTTTAGAATTCTAGTCAATTCACATCAGAGTAACCATCTATCCAGAAATGTGATATAATTATCTATCAATCATAAGTGAGGGACAAAGGTGCTAAAAATCCAATTTAATCGTAAAACCATTCGTGGAACGATGGCCTCACAACTGCTAAAAATTGTCAATCAGTTGCCATTTATAAAAGAACATGGACCCGTTGACTTAGGGAGTGTTTACACAACCACATTAAGTGAGACCTTTTCGTATCCAAAAGGGTTGACATCGGAGTGGATCCCTTTATCTCATGCAAGAGTAGAGCGTTTATTTCGCAGTGGAAAACAAAGCCAAAATGTCATTTTGCAATTCCATGGGGGAGCGTATGTTTTTGGGTATAGTGATACCTACCGACGTAGCGCAGTCCAATACAACAAAATCTCATGTGGATGCGATATATATAGTTTAGATTACCGCTTAGCCCCGAAACATCCTTATCCGGCCGCATTGGAAGATGCAATTGAAAGTTATCAATTGCTTTTATCAAAAGGGTATCATGGCGATCAAATCATTGTTGTTGGAGACTCTGCAGGTGGGGGTCTCGCTTTAGCGTTAGGGCTTTATTTGAGAGATCATCAAATCATCCTACCCCGCGCAATCATAACGATGTCCGCTTGGACAGATTTAGCCGCTGAAGGGGAATCCTATATCCGCAATCAGTATTTAGATCCACTGTTGGGTCATGGAACTGTGCCTTTGGATGTTCTCGCCTATGCTGGAACCAAAGAAATGATTAAGCATCCCTATGTATCGCCTGCTTATGGGGAGTATCATAACTTCACAACACTAATGATGCATGTGGGGACTGATGAAGTGTTAGAATCCGATACGCTTACTGTTGCGAAAAAAGCAGCCAACGCTGGCAATGAAGTTTCGATGACGCTATATCGAGGCATGTTTCACGTCTTTCAGTTAGCTTTCAATTTAATTCCCGAAGCAAAGAAATCATGGAAAATCATCTCTGAATACATCCAAAGTCAATTTGGATGCGAACGTCCTTAGAGAGAAGGAGGACAAAATGGCCAAACATAAGCAATATGCCGATTGGTTTAAACTAGACAACGCCGCAAAAATATTTCCTGTTGTTTCCAACCGCAAAGAAACCAACACGTTTCGTGTTCAAGTAGAGTTAAAGGAAGTGATTGATGTTGACCTTCTTCAACTCGCCACAGACGTCATTTTAGAGCGTTTCCCCATGTTTAAAGTCCGTTTGAAAAACGGCTTGTTTTGGCACTACCTCGATTATAATGAGCGTGAATTTAAAGTTCAACAACTCTCTCATACAGTATGTGGTAGTTTAAGCCCAAAAGAAAATAATGGGTATATGTTACAGGTTTACTATCGCGACAAAATCATCGCGATTGAAGTGTTTCATTCACTCGCAGATGCTGGGGGAGCATTCATGTTATTAAAGTCCCTTGTATACGAATACCTTTTGCTAAAGGGATATCCGATTACTCCGGATAACATGATTATAACCAAAGACTCACGCCCAACAATTGAAGAATACGAAGACTCCCAACAAACCTATTACAATCCTAAAAATCGTCACCATGTGCCAGAAAAGAAAGCATTCCTAATTAAAGGCACTCCGATTCCGGACAACCATGTAGGATTAATCTCTGGTACTCTATCTGCCAAAAGACTGAGCGAGTTAGCGCGTTCTTATGGGGCGACCATTACAGAATACTTAGTTGCGATTATGATGAATATTTTGTATATTACTCAAATCCAATACCGTGAACATTTAAAACAAAATCAGAAACCGGTGAAGATTTTCGTTCCGGTGAATTTACGGAAGCACTTCCCCTCGAAAACACTTCGTAATTTTTCAATCTTCTTAAAAACCGATATGGTGATGAATCG
>CAZABW010000031.1:17783-20954 GCA_964483655.1 uncultured Candidatus Izemoplasmatales bacterium | reverse complement strand
GATTCACCAGTTAATTGATAATCGATGTCGTCGAGCAAAATCGCAAAGTGATGAACTCCGGCTTGAAGGAGTTGATCGAGTTTGCGATATAATAACTCAAATTCTTTTGCCTTGGTATAGATAAAGTCTTTTCCCGGACTAATACAAAAATAGAAATCGACGTCGTGATCAAAGGATAACTGAACCAATTCCAAGAGCTGTTTTAACTCTTTCTCTGGATAAGGAAGTCGCCACCAATCGCGGTGATAAAGGTCATCTTTGGGAGCGTAAAAGTAGGCATTTAGATGATATTTCTTTGAAAACGGAAAGACATCTTTGCGGTTCTCATGACTCCAAGGAGTACCATAAAACCCTTCAATAATCCCCCGGATTTCCATATCGGGACCCCCTTCATACACGCCAACGTAAATGGGGGCTGTAAGAGAGGCTAATGCTTCGATAGCATACCGTTTCGACCGAGCATTGCCAAAACGAATCCGCACGGTATAATCGGAATAAAAATGGATTTGAAAGTGATCCTTAAGCCTTGGCTCATGGACTTCTTCGATGTGGACGGCTGGCGTTGATTGAACCAAAAAGGGGTGTGGTTCAACACGCCATGTGGTAAAGGGTAAGGTACTTCCTTGATGGTAGATATTTTTAATCCAAGTAAACATAAACACTCCTTTTCATCAATCAAGATGAATGGTTACTATTCGATAGGTTGTTGTTTCCAAGCGTAGAAGAAACTTTTAATCACGTCGTCACGAAATGCAAGAATGGTTAATTCAACAGCGGTTTTGGGTCGAATGATGACATAGGAATAGACTGCACTAACATCCGAATTAAGAATCGCATACCCATTACCCATAGCTTGAACGGTAATCGAATACGTTCCCGGTGGTAGTTGATAAGGGATTAAAGAAAGACTAGTCGTAGTGATGGTAAAATCGGAATAGTCAATGACAACGCGATACGCTGTCGCGTTCGCAACCGCATCAAATCGAATAATCCCGTCTTCCACACGTAAGTTCGCAGGGGTTGCTAGCTTTTGAGCGATGATTTCATAAGAGATTGGCGTCGAATAAGCTGAATTTAAGCTAAAGAATCCATCTCCAATCGCTCGAACTTTGAAATCATAATTTCCTGGTAGTAATTGCGATAAGGAATACGACGTTCCATTGACGAAGAACGAACGTTCTTCTGAACCTTGTTTTTGAACTAACTCATAACGTAATGCATGCGATACCGCACTCCATTGAATGGATCCATTCACGATACTAACATTACTAGGAGTATCCAAAACAGTGGGTTCTGTTAATGTATCGGGATCGGGATTGACCGAGATATCGATGGTAATATCTAAATTCATCCGTTCTAATCGCGTTTCTAATGCTTTGATGAGCAAGTTCCGGTCAGCGATGATTCGGTCGCGAGCAGGAGCGGAGGAGAAATTGGATGGATTAAAGGCCTTTAACTCATTAATAAACGCTTCCAACTGCACTTTGGTTTCCACTGGCAAGGCTTGTAAGCGAGCAAACTCGGTTTCAATTGCGAGCGCATTGGCTTGTGTAACCCCATTACGTGGTAAGTAAATCCGATTGATTTTATCTAAGATATCCGCGAACTGCGCTTCTATCAAGACACTGGGATGATCATGCGGTAATACCGGTGTTTTTCGGAACACACCATCCATCAACACAGCTTGTACTTCTAAAGCATATGCTTTTTGATTCGTGGCGTAATCATTGCGAGAAAACATATAAAATTGCGATGCAAAGAAGACCGTTCCAAGCGCTTTATTGTATAAAGAGGCTTGGATTTGTGTCGTATTTAAATGCTCATTATAGCCCATGTACGTTGGGGCCAATCCAGCATAACTGAATGATTTTAATCCCACTAAATCCGTTAATCGGCTGGTTTCGGTTCCAACCGTGGTAGTAGATTGGTAATAACTCATTGGTGTGATGATTTCAATATAGCCTTCACTTGCCCAAGTCGCCCAGTCTTGGGCTTTTTCGGTAATCGCACTGGTCACATTCCCAAAGATGGCAGTTGATAGGCCAATCGATGGATTGGTATTTTTAATCGTATAATACACACCTTTGACAAAGTCGGTAATGACATTGACTTTATATTGACGCCACTCCGATGCAACTGTCGCATTGCTTACCACAAGGGTTCGTAAATCACCTTGTCGATTATAAAGCATTTTGAATTCAGCCTCGGCGAAATCACTATACCCGGTATCTAAATTATTCACGGGATTGCTGGTAGTGGTATTTTTAGCAACGGGATAACGAATATAGTCTAAGTGAATACTGCCCACATCCATCGTCGAAACGATCTCAGCGTAAATGTCTTTGAGATAACGCCGAACTTCAGGGTTAGCTGGGTCCATAAACAAGTAATTGACTTCACTACGTTGAGGAATTGAATAGTCGTAGTTGATCGATGCCCACTGCGGTTTCGCTGCTAAAATCGGCGAATCGAGGTAAGACGTTCCATATCCCACAAAGAAATTTTCGACCCAAGCATGGACTTCAATGCCCATCTTTTTGCCTTCTTCGACGAAAGCGAGTAATAAATTATTCCCATATTCTCCATATCCTTCTCCCATCGTAAAGCCATGTTGGAAGGTATTAGGAACACTGGAAGGATAGATTAATCGGCCCAACCAGAAGGTTTCGACATAGAGCATATTGATGCTCATGTCTTTCATCTCTTGTAAGGTGGTCAACACTTGACTCAGATTTTGTTCGAAGGGGCGGTGCCACATGCCTCGACCATCAATCACGCGGGAATCGGTTGCTTTGCCGTAAATCATGAAAAGCTCTTCATAGAGAGCATAATAAGTACTATAACTTGCGCTAAATTGTGTGGTTGTGACCCCAACCATTTGACTTTCAATTTGCAAAACACGCGGATACAGGACATCATAGTCGATGTCATACATTTTATTATACGCCGATTGGACATAGTTTTTTACAGTCGTCACAAAACTATTGAGTTGGCTTAACGTTAACGTCGAGCTCGTTTTATTAGAACCAGGCCGAACGGCTAAGAAAGTGGTTGCTGTTTGTACAGTTGAACTTGCTGGTTCATAAGCATACGTTGTGGATACCATTGATAATCCCACCAATCCAATCAAGAGAAAAGTAAATATCGTTTTCATGTTCTCAAATCCTTTCT
>CAZABW010000031.1:13069-17683 GCA_964483655.1 uncultured Candidatus Izemoplasmatales bacterium | reverse complement strand
GTCGAAATATCCGCCATCGCTAGCTTTTGATGTTGATGAATTAAAGCGATTAACTCCGGCAGGGATTCTCCATTCGGACGTTTCCGATGGGTCGCATCCAAAGCAATCATGTCACATCCAGACTCGATTAAAGACAAGACTTCTGTCTTGGTGGGCGTGATGTAGACATCACTATCCGAATAATTCTTTTTCACTAAGCCAATGATTGGGAGATCGACTTCTTGTTTGATGGCTAAAATATCTTCTTTGCTGTTCGACCGAATCGCCACAGCTCCCCCTTGTTTGGCTGCTAAAGCCATTTTAGCCATAATCATTGGATGATGAAGTGGTTCATCATCCAAAGCTTGTACGGAAACCACGAGTTTCCCTTTGATTTGTTCTAACATATCGATGCTCCTTATTTCAAATTGCCATAATAGGCTTGGTATTGCTTGGCATATTGCATAAACTCATTCGCATGAACAATTTCATATACACCAGGATAGTTTTGTTCAAGTAAGATTTTAATCTTGTAAAAATCGGTTGGAGATAAACTGATGACCCCGCCAATCCCAGGTTCGGTACGATACTGGGCATTGCCATATTCATCGGTCCCCACAAAACCATAATACGCTAAGATAAAGCGGTTGGTATCATTAATAATCCGTTGATAAATGGCTTGAGCCATACTCCATTTTGTCCCATTGAATGATAAAAACGTACTCGAGATGGCATCATCGGAGAAGATGCCATATCCCCCTTCAGTAAAGGTATTATCAAGATCGTAGTAATCGAAGATTTTTAAGTCGTTGACATAGAGTTTAATCCGTGTAAAGGGATCAATCGGGGTTGCCTTATCAATCGAGAGTTTCACTTTTCTCGTGGAAGTATGGTATTGCAGTTGTTGTAAGGTTTCTTCACTTGAGGCGACTCGGCGAATCAAGGAAATGGTTCCTCCAGAAAAGACGACTTTGTAAGCATCCCCATTGGATTGACGGAAGAGTTCAAATCCAATCGTATTTTGAGTATTAGCGAGTTCGGTTTCTAAGAACCAGTATTTGGAAACCGTAGATTGAACAAGATGTTTGCTCGTAATAATATCAAGATTTAAGAGATTGCCTTCACTGGTAGAGCCTCTTCTGGGGTAAAAATTAGTCCAGCGGTTATACACAGGAACACCATTCCACGTTTCAACTCGAATCGAGGTGTTGCTATCATGGATGCGCCCAAAGGCGCCTTCAACACCACTTCGAGAGAGGTAGCTTCCTAACACCGATTTTTCAAATAAATCAGTAGAAGTGTATTTGTCATTGTATAAGTCAATGATCGATTGGTCGGCTGTTTGTAAGGCCAGTTTGTTCGCATCCGCAATCGCATTACGACTGATTAAACTCATCTGAGAGTCAATGTCCACAAATCCAATCGCAGAACCGCCCCCGGAATAGAAATAATCCATCGGCGTTGCCGTTTGCATGAAATAATCATAGACGAAGGGGAACTCTTGACTCATATCCGCAATCAAACCCCAGTTAATGGGGACTTTTCCACGGTTGGGATCGAGCCAGGCACCGTGTTGGAAGGCGACGCCAACTTTAATGGTATCCGATTCCGAAGCGAAGAAAGTAACGTATTTTTTACTCGTGTTATAACTCGATAAGGGTACTGCTTTTTGCGTGAATGTTGGAGTAGAACTAGGTAAGCGATGAAGTAAAGATAAATTGCCATTCCCAACAACATCGATGATTCCCCCGTAAGAGGAGATAAAATCCAGTGCTGACGATTCGTGATCGACCCAGCCATAGACATTAAAATAATCATTGAGTTGATCGAAGTATAAGTTGATTTGACGACTAAGGAGATTGTCCCGTTCACTTTGCGTCGCTTTTAAGTCAAAAAACATCATTTTTTCACTAGCAGCGTAATCCATCACTTCAGAAGTTAAGGACATATAAGCTTTGGTGTTGAATGCTTCTTTGAAGTTCGTAAAGACATGTTCATAAACTTGATAAGCATCAGTGATACTATTTTGATCGAGATAAGTGGAAATATTCCCAAGAACAGTTCTGCCATTGACCTCAAAGTCTTGAATCACTTCAAGTCCACTTAAGGAAGCCATGGTTTGTTCTAAGCCATAAGGAATCGGCGCAAAATTTTTTATGGAAGCCATCATTAAGGCAAAATCTGATTCTGCAGAGACCCAATTATTATAACTCTTCATGCGGTCACGGAACGTGATAATGCCTTGGAAGGTGTCATGGAAAGTATAGATTACTTCTTCTAAACTAAGTAATTCAACTAAATCATAACCTAGAGATTCTAAATAGTACAACCATTGATGGTCGCTGTATTTAAAATAGGGGTTTCCTGTTGAGATCGTGAGAAGGCGTGGTTGTTCGCGGTTGATGATTCCTTGCATGGCACGCAGGGATGTATGGTGATCGTATCGGCCCGTAACGGAGCGGTATTCAATATAATAGAGTTTCTGTTCGGGATCGGTTTGACGCAAGGTAATCGTGGTCGGGTTATGAATCGTTTCCGTCCAGATTCGTTCCCGAACCCGAGAAATATGGTAATCATCAAAAGTGTACAGTACTTGATCGTCTGCTTGCTTCTCTCCCACAACCAAATAGATATCGGTTAAATGAAGTCGGAAAATTCGGGACCCTAAGTCATTTTCCACTAAAAAGCCATCATAAGTTGTATTTCGTAGTAAACTACTCAAGCGATAGCCTAGATATGTCTGAACTTTCCCAAAGTCATCGAGCACGTCAAACGCCACCAAGCTTTGAAGCGCTAACGTTTCTTCATCGATCGTAAACGAGGTCCCATCTCCGGACTGAATCCGTAATTGATACTGAGGAGGCGGGGTTGTTGTTGTCGTCGATAAGCTCGTTGTCGATTCAATCACGGTTTGCGTGGTGGGAATGGTTGTGGTCGTTGTCAATTCGGAAAACACACTCGAAGAACTACTAGTCTGAGTGGAAGTGGTGGTTTGTGTTGCTGTTGTCAGGTCGGTACTAAGACAAGCTTGTAAGCCAAAGCTGAATAAGAGTAAGACAATAACAAGGATTTTTTTCATTCGGTATCTCCACGGAGTATGACTTGAAGGGATTGTTCATTCATAGTAATATCAAATCCATGCTTCTTAAAAAAGGACAAATGCGCGTGTAAAAGAGCAGGTGGTTTTTGCCAATATCCCCCGTTCGACAGGACTTGAATGGCTTCAATGTCGTGATTCTCTAATGGTTTTTTGATAAAAGTAAGCATCTTCTCGCCATATCCCCGACTACGAAAACTCGGATCGATCCATAAGAATTCGATGGAAATAATACCCACTTGGTACGAACAAAGCATCATCCCTTTGACGTGCTCTTCTTTATCAAGCATCACGAGTGATAAACGACCTTCGATGGTTCCGTTTATTAGTTTTTCGGTAAACTCAGTTTCACTTAGAAGAGGGGAGGCAACTCCTTCTTCGGTGAAAGCATAATAGAGTTGATCATAAAATGAATAACTATTTAGGGTTCTCATCGTGATGATTTCATCTTGATAAACGGTAAATAATTTCATGATTTTCCGGTTCGCAATCATCATATTGACATAAGCCGGTAAGGTAAACACTAAGAATGGGAAAATCGAGATGAACCGAATCAACACGATGAAATAGAAAAACATCACATTTAAGACAATCACAAAGGATAACAGCGGCATCCCTAAGGCAAGGATGATGGAAAATTGGAAGAGATTACGAATCGAGAATTTCGGAAAATAGACGTAGGTAATCGGTAAAACCATCATCACCACAAAGAGTAATAAGCCAAATAAACCCATCACCACTAACCCGATCCAGTGGAGGGTTGTCGTGAGTTCTTCTACGTAAAAGAACCAACTAAGGGTAATTAATCCCCCAAACAAGAACAAAATCAGTCCGACTTGGTTGGAGCGGAAAAACTCGCGTTTATAAATCTTCACAAACGATTCCAAAATCCCAAACGATTCGTTCCGAAGCCGCATTTTGACTAACGTATACGTTGTCATAATCGCTGGGAACAATCCGAAAAGACCTAGTCCAAGAATCGTGCCAACAATCGCCAATAAATTGACAACGACTAAGAAATAGATCAAATCCATGAAAGCATGAAATTTGGACTGGTGTTTGTTTAGATACGGATCCATTTATCCTGTGATTCCTACCCGTTCTACCGACTCAACGAATAATCGCTGGACGAAAAGATACCCAATTAATAAGGGGAATAACATGAGTAAAGCAGCGGTATTGGCAATCGTCCCAACGACGAGGGGATTTCGTGACATCCCTTCCGCAATGGTTTGGTCGATGCCTAATTTATAGAGTGTGTACGTGAGTCTTGGGGCAATTTCAACGATGTTTAAACTTAGTAAATCCATGTCTTGGGTAGAGATTAAGAGTTGCGAATAGAAGACATCGTTCCATTGCCAGACAAAGCTAAATAACATGACCGTTACAATCGCTGGCTTCGCATTCGGTAACATGACATTAAAGAACGTACGGAAAACCCCACACCCATCCACAATCGCCGCTTCTTCTAACTCTTTGGGCAGATTGCGGAAGACTTGATTGAAGATGAAAATGAAGATACCGGCTTTAATCCCCAT
>CAZABW010000031.1:3609-12969 GCA_964483655.1 uncultured Candidatus Izemoplasmatales bacterium | reverse complement strand
TTAAACCGGGGCGAACGAATCGTTTCTAAGGATTGTTTGGTCTTCCTTTTCAGGGACTCTTTCAACTTATGCACGGTCGTCATCATAATAAAACGCCCCCTTATTCGCAAGATACACAAAAATACCTAAAAACGCTGTGACAGCGACGAAATAGATCCAAGCCATCGCCGATGAGACACCATATTGTTGACTCTCTTTGGTTTGAATAATCAACGTGGTAACCGGGCTTCTTAAGAACGAATCGACAATCGTAAAGACTCCAACCGTTACAATATGAGGAGAAACCATCGGAATCGTGATTTTCCAAAAACTTTCATAGGGCGTTGCGCCTTCGACTTTCGCTGCTTCATACAAATTCGAAGGAATCGATTGTAATCCCGCTAGGAAAATCAAGATTTGAACCCCTGCAATCGAAATGACAGTAAAAATGGTATTGACGATACTACTGAGAAAATCAACAAGTTCTTTGGGAAACCCTGATTCAATTAAGAATAAGTTGATTTGTAAATCGCCAAAGATGCCACTGGTTCCTCGCATCAAGGCTTGTAAGTCAACGGCTTGAGACAAGGCAATATCGACGGCTTCTGAGGCTAAGATTACGGGTAGGAAGAAAATCGCACGAGCTAAGACATTGCCTTTAAACTTGGTATTTAACATCGTTGCGATTAACAAACTAAAGATTAAGACTACGGGTAATTGAACCAAAGATTCGACCATCGAATTGACTAAGACCCGCCTAAATTCACTGTGAATGTTCCACGCATAGACAAAGTTTTGAAAGCCAATGCTTTCGAATAAAATTCCTTGTTTAAAGAAGGTATCGCCACTAATGCCAGTCTGGGTAATAAACGTTTGAATCCGTTCGGCAGTGGAAGGTCCTAAGAAATAGACATTCGATAACGAATAAATCACCGAATCCACCATCGAGTAAAGGAAAATCCCCACGAACCCAATCAACCATGGCAAAAGAAAGAGCATTCCATAGAGCACTTTTTGTTGTTTGTAACTTAAGTTTTTAATTTTATGGACGAGTGCTTTCATAAGTAGCTCCTTCTACAGGATGCGAAACGTGAGGGTATCATAATCGAGTTCCAAGCGTAAGCCACTGGCATATTCAACGACGATGAGAGTTGGGGATACGATTTCATGGGATACCAAATAATTATTCGCTCCGATGAGCGTTTGGAAGGTGTTTGAAAGGTGGATGATTTGATTCTTCAACCCTTCAAACTCTGTCGCAAAGAACTGGTTATATTCTGTTTTCATCAAGAGTGAGGTATCTTGATACGTAACCGTAAATTTCAGATTCGATCCTGTTTCTAAGGCTTTTAATAAGTAATAGTCGTTCGAATACACTTGATTGATGTTAATCGAAGGCATCGAATACGAGATCCTTCCAGCAATCGCGAGTTGGTAAAACGGAATCGCTTGATCAACCATCAAATAGTTTGAGGTAATCGTCGGAACATTAGCTAAATGCGAAACAAATGGCAAAGCATAATCATTCGCAAAATCTAGTAGTATCGTTTGATTTTGACTGATTCCTTGAAGCATTGCTTGGATGTAAGGAATCATTTGATACCGGTAGAGTCCATTATTACGATGGAAATCACTATTGAGCATTTGACCCATGTTGCGAAGACTCAAACCGGTCGCATCCAAACGATTAAAGTCGTTTAAGAAACCTTGCATGTTTTGATAACTACTTTGAAGTTTGAGATAATAAAGAGGATCTTTGGTTTTGTCAGGGAGACGGGTGGCGATATCATAAGGATAAAACTCACTCACCGTTCCGCCAACAATCCGAGAAATATGCCGGTTCGAGTAAAACAAGGGACGATCGTAGAGTTTCATGAAGTCGACATCGAAATAAAGCGCATGCGATGGGTGTTGTCCAACAAAGGTATTCATTTGTCTCAGAGTTCCAACGCTTCGGTCTAGGGTAATGTTACTTGGTAATTCATGATTCAAGCCGTTATTGAACCACCCCTTATAGTTCACAACAAGATGGTCTAATCCTGCTGTTTCTAAGGATTGGATGATTTGAGTTGCTTGTTCGTAGGTTGTTAAGGATTGTACGTCTTTATACGGGAAAAATAAGAAATATTCTAAAGCATCAAACGAACCGATGATATCCAAATACACTTCGGGAGCTAAGGATGCTTGTTTGAGTAGATTGTATTTGCTTTCGAGATACCCCCCATAAAGTGTTGCCATATGGGTATAATTCGCTTGGTCTTCGGAGAAGAAATAATACCGAATATTGGGTGAATAATCATATTGAGTAGGATGCCAGATGGAAACTCCTTGTTGGGTTAAATAATACAACCCACTTTCTTTAAAGGTAAACTCGGGATACGCTTTATTGAAACGATCGGTTTTTCCAGAGATTTCGGCGGTAATCATCGCATGACTTTGACCTTCTTCGATGATCGCTAGAACGGCATTATTTTCATGTTTTAATCCATAAATCGGAATTCTCGCTCCCGTATCACTTAACGTAAGCATGGTTGGAATCACAGTCGTATCCCGGTCATAAAGATAGCTGGAATAAGAACGTTGGCGGGTTTTGCCATTATTGAAGTGGATAATCCCTCCCGAACCTTCTGGAATCACGAGATAGCCACTGCGGTTTTCGTTGCCCGCTCCCAGATAAGGAAGCATTTGAATCGAGGTGATTTGATACGGACTCTTTTGTTCGATTTCGTCAAAACGAATCCGGGTATCGATGTGATCTTCTTCTAAGCGAACTTCTAGGGGAATATAAAACTCGGGGTCGGATAACTCGATATTGATTTCATACGCGAAATTATCTAGTCCCACATCATCCAAGGTATAACTTTCGATAAAGTTTCCTTCTTCATCGATTTCATTGCCGTATGTGCCAATCACATAGAATAGATAGAATAACTCTTGAGTTTCAATTCGCCCAAGGGATGTCGTATCTAAGCCTTGTTGGATGACAGTGATTTGATAGGTGTCGGGATCTTCTTCTAGAGGACGATAATAATTATTTAATACTCGGATCATGTCCGCGTAGGTGAAATCATCGTCTGGGGTGAAATCATAATTCTCAAAGGGAGTCCGAACTTTTTCTAAGAACCGTTCTTTTGAGATCTTGGTTGGGAGCCAATAGCCTTTCGGAACCGAATCTTTTAAGGTGTAGTTGATCCGGAAACCCTGTTCAATGCTATCCAAATCAATCTCAAAGGTTTTGGATAAAATCGAGTATTCATAATTGGTAATGTATTTGGTTGTATTGTCGGTTTCTAAATAGCGCACCGCAAAGGTCGACTTTTGTAAGTTCCTTACGGTATTCGTCGCGCTGTTATCGGTGGTAAATACGGAAGAGTACCAAATATAGTCATTGCGTTTATCCACAACCGCAAATTGGGTGGTGGTGTGATTCAAGAACAATTTGAGAAAGTTGTTTTCCGCTACGAGTTGGTAGTTTAAAACATTCCGCGTGGAAGCGATAAACTCTTCTTCCATTAAGACCCCAACCTCATTGGGCGTATACGTCTTCTCAATCGCTAATGCGAGTGGTTGATTGAAGACAAAATATAAGGGAATGAAGCTTAGGAGGATCAAGATTAAAATGATTTTTTTCTTCATTGGACCCTCCTATAACCGTAAGGTGAATTCTTTCAAAATGGTTTCCACAAAGACTAAGATTTGTTGGGCTAAGGAAACCGCCAACAATCCTAAAAAGATAATCACAGTCATACTTAAGAACGTCAGGACCATCGTGGAAACACTGCGAAAGACGGAGTATTCATGAATGGAACGAATCCCCATAAAAATCATTGAAAACGTTAAAATATAACCGAATACGATCGTTCCATGATAAAAGAACGCTTCATCTAAGGTGAAATAATTACTTAAGATAATCGCTAACAAACGTAACAGGACACTCGGGAAAAAGGCGTAGCCAACCACCATGAAGATTTCTTTAAACTTTCCTTTGCCATCCATTAACGACGTAATCGACCAGTTGGCAACGATAAAGATGAAAAAGGGAGCGATCGAGACGAGAATCGAGCGAAACATCCGGAATGTATTGGGATTCACTTGGTTGAAGATAAAGCCCGTATACGTGTACTCCAAAATTCCCATAATCGCATGGAGGAAGAAATACAAGAACGCGACGCGGAGTAATCCACGTTTTTCATGTTTCATCTCGTAATAACCATCAATCGGATGGGTTAATACATACATCGGAAATCCAATGACATGATGAACAATCGGTTGGAGGATGACTTTCAGGCGTTTCAAAGTAAGGGACAGTTGTGTCAAGAAGGCAGGTTTCGTTTTCATCGGTCGGCCTCCTTGCGGATAATATCTTTCACGACGGGAGCGGCGATGGCAAGGACAATGACAGCCATCACACCAAATCCAATCAAAGGAAAGTTTTGTTCAAACTGGATTTTTCGGTACTCGCGGTAGGCTTGAGAGTAGTGAATCCGGTCTTGCCCGAGTTCGTACGATTGCATTGCTTCTTCAAAGTTGCGATCGCGATAATACGCATGGCCAATCCCCACATGAGCTAAGGAGTAATTTTGGTTCATATTCAGAACTTGTTGCCAAATATCTGCGGCGTCAATCGACTCGCCTTCGTAGGTGAGTTGATTGGCTTGGTTGACAAGCGAACCAAATTCAGTGGGTTCGAAAATCGTGATCACCGTTCGTTGACTCGTGGTATCGGAAACAACCATGTTTTCGCCATCATAACGAATCGCAGTTGGGAACAAGAAATTGCCTTCAAATTCGCCTTCAAAGCCGGTTACGTAGTTGAGGTATCCTTCGTCGTTATAGGTGAAAATCTTCTTATTGACGCGGTCAATGACACTATACATACCATAGGAATTGACATCAATCGAGGTTAACCCACTGCGATTTTGATCGGGCATCCGCACGATATCCCCGATGGGTCGAATATACCCGTTTTTCCGTAAGACATCCGATCCCTTGGGATTAATCCGTTGAATCGGAGACACTTCAGAACCACTCGATGTCGCATAAAGAAAGCCTTCATGATCCAAACTAATGGCATTGTATTCCACAGGCAAGAATAAACGGGTCCGTTCGAGTTGTTCGCGAGACATAAATTGACGCCATAGTAAATCAATCGGGCTCACTTGAACGGGTTGTACTCCGATAAAGCGCGAGAACTGACCATCGCGTTGCAGTTCCACAATCCCTTCAAACGCCCCAATCACGACGATATACATCCGTCCCGCTTTGTCGACGACAATCTTATTCGGTTTAAAGACATCGCTGTTATACGTGGGGTGATCCGGACGACCATATCGCGCCACAAATTCATAATCATGATTGAGAACATAGATATAGCCATTGCGTAAATCATTCTCATCGGTGATGTAAATGGCCTCTTCGGTTACATAAATTCCTCTAGGTTTTTCTAAAGTGTAATAAAGCGGTTCATCCAACTCGTTTTTGGCATATTCGATTTGATGAATGATTTGTTCGACTTGGAAGTCTTTATCCACAATGACCACTCGTTTCGCCGCATGATCGACGAAGTAGTAGCGTTCATCCGTTACAAACAAATCTTCGACACTCCGTAAAAACTGCGCTTGCGTATCGGTAGGTAGTGTTGTCGTGATCGAAGTTCCTAACACGACACGAGCGACTTTGTAAGGAATCACAGAAGGTAAAGGGCGTTGCCAATAATCATAGGTATAACTGGGATAATTGACTTCCGCTGCTAAAGAAAGTGTTAGTGAGGTGATTAGTACTAAGGAGAGAGTAAAGAGTAAAAGTGCTTTTTTCATCGCCATCACTCCTTAATCCCAGAATGGGCCATGGTTTCAATAATCGATGATTGCGAGACAATAAAGACGGTCACTGGCACAATCATCATAAATAAGCTGACCGCTGCCACAACACCCGTCCGAGCAATGCCCCCACCAACGATTTGGTTTAAGGCGAAAGATAAGGGTTTTAACGCTTCATCGTAAATATATTGTCCCCCTGTTGCTCCCCAAAGAGTTTGGAATGACAAAATGATTAGCGTTAACCAAGCGGGTTTCACTAAAGGCATGACAATTCGCCAGAAAATTTGAAACTCACTCGCGCCATCAATATAAGCGGATTCAATATAGGTTGTCGGAATTTGCTCCATGAAGTTTTTCATTAAGTAAAGTCCTAAACTAAAGGCAAATGCGGGTAAAATGATTGCCCATAATGTATTAACAAGTCCAAGCTGACTCATAATTACGTACGCCGGAATGGCGGTTACCGCACTATTAAACATTAACGAGTACACGATAATTTTATTGAGTGCTTTCGATCCTGGGAAAACATGCTTCGCTAGCGGATAAGCAGCCATCGATGCGAGCAAAACGTGTCCAGCGGTCCCAACAACAGTAATAAATACGGTGTTAAACACATACCGCGATACCGGAACCCACGATTCGGCCATCAGTTGGAATAAATCGCGGAAATTGTTTAAAGTGATATTACGAACAAACAACTTCGGTGGAAAAATTAAAATTTCCGATAATGGTTTGAAGGCATTATTGATGATGAAAATCATCGGATAAGCGGTAAACATTCCAAAAAGAAGTAAGGTGAGTAATAATACTACATCTCCGCCTAAGGAACGATTTAAGGAGTGCGAGGGTTGAATCAGTTTCATGAATCCTTTGATGCCACGGTAAAACAGGGAGGTTTTCTTTTTATAACTACGTTTCTTCTGCTGTTTGGGTTGTCTCATGTTATGTTCCCACCCTTCTAAGCAGTTTTTGAACGATTAAGTTCGATCCTAACATAATCACAAACAAAATCGTCGCAATCGCACTGGCGTAGCCCATTTCAAAACGGAGATTCCCGACATCGATTAAGTGTGTTACAATCGTGTGACCAGCATAACCCACGGAGGGGAACCCAGCGATATTCATCGCTACTTCCGAAATGGCTAAGGATGCAGTAATTTGAACAACCGCACTAAACAATAATTGGGGTTTAATCGATGGGAGAGTAATATACCATAATTCTTGCCAACGATTTTTTAACCCATCCACCGCTCCTGCTTCATATAAGGTGCGATCAACACTTTGAAGCCCCGCTATAAACGCTAAGAAAGAAACCCCAAGGCTTAACCAAAGTTGAACTAAGATGATAATTATGGGAATAAAATCGGGATTTTGAAGCCATTGAATCGGTTCTAACACCAATCCGGTATTGATTAAGAACGCATTGGCATACCCATACATATCTCCGGAAAAGATTAACCGCCAAATGATGTAAGCTCCTCCACTAATGGATGGGGCATAGATGATTAACGTCATAAAGGACCGGACTTTCGGTTTGAGTTCATTCACGAGCCAAGCAAAGAGGAAAGATCCTAAATACCCTAACGGTCCAGTAATGACCGCAAACATGATGGTATTTTTGAGGGCAATTAGGAAAACATCGTCTTCAAAGAATAAGCGACGATAGTTTTCCCATCCTGCACTAAAGTCTGGGAACTCTAAGAGATTAAAATAACTAAAACTGAATAAAATGGAAATCACAACGGGCAAAATGGTAAAGACCGAAAACAACACAAAATAGGGCGCCATTAATACATAGAGTTCCCGACTCCGTTTAAAGGCCCGTTTTTGGGATTCTTTTAGTTCTTTGCGTTTCGCTTTTCTTCGCTCTAAGAAACGAACAAAAGCATTCGTGGACTTTGTGGTAGGATTCATCGATAACCTCTTAGTCTAGATTAAATTCTCTTCGTTTCGTGCGAATCTCGTTGTTAATAATCAAAGTATATTCATATAAGGTGTCTCTCGGATTGGTTCCCGTATTGATGACTTTCCGTAAGGCATTATCAATATGGCGACCTGTGAAATAACCACCTGGTACTTCGGGAATACCAAAGGTGTTATCCCATTGTTCGAGTAAGACTTGTAAATCTTCAACTGGCCAAGGGAGTTGTTGGAGGGCTTCGACGTTGGCGGTCGGATACCGAGCAGCAGCTCCTAAAATACCTTCCATTTCGCGTCCAAAGCGGACTTGAATGTCTCTAGAAGTCCACCATTTCATAAATGTCCACGCGGCCTCTTTTTGAAGCGATTGTTTTAATAAGACAATGCCGGTTCCGGTCGTCGGAACGATGTTATTAATGGTATCGTCTTCTTGCTCGATCCCCGGGACATTGGTGAAGGCCCATTGACCCGAAATTTCGGGTGCGAAGACACTTAATGTGTTGTACAAACTATAATAGGCAATCCCAATGGGCATTTCCCCAGATCGGAAACGATTGGCAAAGTTGGCTTGAATTTGGAATCGGTAATTGGTATAAAAATCCGACCATTGTTTAAATGCATCCAAAGCAACTCGTTCCGATAGTCCCGATTCCCGTCCCTCATTGAGATAAAGTGTTCCACCCCGTTGATAGAGTAATGTTGTAAACATCACGTTGGGAGGTAAGATTCCTTGCGTCGCTTCAACGATATCAATCGGGAGATAGAAATCAAGATTGACTCGTTGTAATTCGGGAATCATTTGAATGACTTCTTCCCATGTCTTAGGGACTTCAATGCCGAGTTCATTTAAGATATCTTTGCGATAGAATAAGACAGGGAATTGTTGGGTATCCGGGAGAGCATAATAGCCGCCCAAATAGTGGAAAGGTTCAAAGGCACTCGTTTGGAACCGCGTTTGAACACTTTCAAAATCATCGAACTGCGATAAATCGTAGACCGCATTCCGCATCGCGTAATTCACAGGGATTTGATTGCCTACCCCAATCGCAACGTCAGGTCCTTTTTTGGTTAAGGTTGAAGGGAGTAAAACATCCATGGAGACCAGTTGTAAGTTGACATTGATGTTATGTGTTTGGGTAAACTCTTCATCAATCATTCGCCGTAAGATATTGGCTTGGTCACGACCAGAGCCAATCCAAACTGTAATCGAAGGGAGATCTTCTTCGCCTTCTAACGAAGAGGATAGACTGTTATAGTCGACAACAAACGAAGCGATGAAGTTATTGAGTCCAAACCAGAGATTTTCGAAGAGATTGGCATTGATTTTTGTTATTTGTTCTTCCGGACTATGAATCGCAATAAAATCAATCGATAACGGTTGTTCTTTGATTTCTAGAATCCAACTACCTAAAGCAGAGATATTGTTTTGATATTCTGCAAGACGTCTATGAATCGTTTCTGGTTTTTCGAGAAACGCGGCTAATTGCAAGGCGACTTTATCTAAGATAACGGTGTGTTGACTACTTTCTTTTGTCATTAAGAAAAATTCTTGAGAGATTTCTTCTAACGTTTCTTTAGTTTCTTGGAAGGTAGGTAAGAGATTAGGAAGCCGATTGGTGAGTTGATAATCGCGATAAATATC
>CAZABW010000031.1:0-3509 GCA_964483655.1 uncultured Candidatus Izemoplasmatales bacterium | reverse complement strand
AACCCAGGGGTTTCAACTTCCACTTGATAACTAATCCAGTCACCTACGACACGCCAATTATATCCTCCACCCGTATTCACAAGGAGTTTGTAGGGATCTTGAGGGTTGGAAATCGGGGAGGTGCGATCAGCTACAGGGTAAAGGGTAGGCGATGATTTTTCTTTCATCGTTTGGGCTTGGATGATTAAAACATCTTCTTTGGTGACGTTATTTGGGAGATTTTGATGAAGGGCAAGGTATTCTTCATAAGTGGGTAAACTCGGTTGTTGGTATACTCGGATGTGATCGATGAGCATCGGTTCTTTTAAAGAAATGATTTCGAGTTGATTCGGTCCACTGACCAAATAAACAAGTAGGGGTTCAGTAATTAATCCTTCCGAATCTTTCATGGTTTGGCTGATCCAGCGTGGGGCTTCGATTTGACGAGGAATGATATCATTGCCATTACGGTCTTTGAGGAAGGTCGTTGTTTGGTCCATCCAAATCCGTTCGAAATGGATTCGTTTGAGTGCGTCGTATTGGATTTCACCATTCACTTTGATTTCTCGTTCAATGCGACTACTCTTCCCTTCGATGGGATAATAGTGGAATTCAAGATGGTAATAACCTGATTCAAGAACACTAAAAGCGAGAGTGAGGTGACTGCTCTCGGTTGTTTCGATGAGGTTGTGTGTTTTTCCAAAGGCAAACCCATCGATGATTTGAACTGCTTCAGAAGCGGCTTGAACATGTTGGTCATTCAAGAGGACTTCTTGATTGGGACGCACCATCGGGTAGCGTTCTAAGAAGTTTGCATAGGACTCTTCGATGTAAGGTTCCAACTCGAGTCCACTTTGGAATTGATGTGTGATGATTGCTGTCTGTTTTTGAAATAGGCTGATGCCGAGGAGAACAAGAAAGGTCACTCCGATCAGCAACAGGATGATTTTTTTGATTTTCACAGAACGCCACCTCAAAATCGTGCCTTAGTCAGTTGTTGTTTCAGTTGTCTATATAAGTATTATACTCTTTTTCAATCTCCTTATCAAGTTACTATTGAGAATTGTTTTGATTAAATTATCAGAATATGAAAAGAGTTACATCTCTTTTCTAAGCAACAAAAAAACGGAATCGTGAATCGACTCCGTTTTTAAGTTGTCTAGATAGGTTTCTTATTCTTCAAATTCGAATTGATCGAAGATGTCAACGAATAAGTATTTGCTGTAACCAGCTGCTAGCATATCAGCTTGTTTGAGTGGTGTGAATCCCCATACCCAGTTTTCAATTGCATACCAGTAATCAGCCGCAATTCGACGGTTATGTGTATCAGCAGAGTAATCAACACCATTGTTTGCCCAGAACGCTAAGAAGGAATCGCGTCCAAACGCCATATTCTTACCAGAGTCGCCAGCAGCTAATGGAGCCGTTGCAGCGCCTTTTTGTTTCAAACCGCCACCGATTCCATCGTATACGCGAGTGATTTCGTATTGGTTTGTAAGAATGATGTTCTTATCTTCTTCTTGAATTTGGATGGTTTGAGTTCTTTCTGCTTCAGGACTCATGACAGCAGCTAAGGTATATCCTTGACCAGTATTGACAGCAGCTACATCATAAGCACCGGTTTTGTAAGTGTCAAAGTAAGCAGCGTTGAATAATAATGGGTAAGCACCAATGACATTAGATCCATCTTGTAAAGGAGCAGCTTGGTCGCTTGTGATGGTTAATCCTTGGAAGAATGCGAAGTTCGATACTAATGCTTCCGCTGCGCGGTTCGCCCAGTTCGTGAACATTAAGTATGGAGCGGGGTTGATGTATTTGAATGGAACGGTTAATTCGACGAATCCTCTCCAGAAGACGCCACCATCAAGTTGAACACCAACATCTTCAAGGCCTAAGCCAACCAGGTTCAATGTTTTTCCTAAAGCAGCTACGTTAACGCCAATGACGTTTCTTCCGAATTCTCTACCATTTAAGGTATTGGAAATCGTTGCAGCGCTGTTATGGAAGACGACGACATAACCATTTTCTGGGATCGTAATGTCTGCTAAGAAGTTATTGGGGTTCGCAATGAAACCACCTTCATGAGCCACATTATAAATCCGGTTAGAAATACCATCATAAATCGTATCAACGACGTTGTTTACAATCACATGAGCAACACCAAATCCACTAGCAACGACGGTTCCGTTCACGTTATGAACTAATGGAACTTTGTCTCCTGCAAACGCTGGGGTATAAACATATGGATATGGAGAGTTATTTTGGATGAAATCAGCATTGACATTGCTATAAGGAATGTAGAGTTCATGACCTTCACCTGTTACTAATTTAAAGGTTAAGGGAGCTCCAGTGGTTGCATTCACGTTATTGACGTTGAATGGGCCAGATGCTAACAATCCATATTGTTTGTATTCCATCTTTGGAATCGTTAAAGCTTTTTGGTATAAAGAGAATCTTGTTCCAACACTGAGGTAAGCGGTTAAAGTTACAGCAGCGTTTGCTTGATCAAAGTGAGGACGAATCACTTTACCAGCAGCGCTGAAGTAGTTTGCATTGCTTGAAACCCAAGATACGTTGGTTCCATAAATCGTCGTGGGAAGATTGACGGATTCGATGTATTCATTGGATTCAAGAAGCATACCAATCGCTTCAATTGCTTTTTCCATTTTTTCTAAATCGGTTTCTGGAAGAGCAGGAACGTTTACAGTGAAGGTTTTCGTTGTTACTTGTCCGTTTTTAATTAAGAAAGCGGTTAGGGTAACTTGAACATCTCCCATGGTAAAACTTGGTTGGTTAACATCGCCATTGGTGTTAACATATTGGGGATGAGAAGATTGCCAAATGATTTGGATCCCTTCAATCGTTGGTAAGACGATATCCGCAACCAAGGTAGCAGCAGGAAGGGTTAAACCGTTCGCTGCTGTAGCCAACTCTTGAGCTAGGGTTGGAGTGTAAGGAGTGTATTCTGATTCGAGTAAGTAATCTGCGAGAATGGCTTGGATTTGTGTTTGATTGATGTAGCCTACAAACGCATCGTTAATCGCTGTTGTGATTTTTGTGTTAATAGCTTCAGCAGCGATAGCAGCTGCGATTTTGTCATCGACTTCATCTTGAATCCGTTCTTCAAGTCCTTCGAAATCAGTTAGCGGCACATAATCGACATTGTTGCAGGCAACTAGTGCAAATGATAACGATAAGATGACTAGCAATGCAAAAATCTTTTTCATTCGTTATACCTCTCTTTTTTTTGTTTGACGCTGTTGAATTCATCAACAACTTGTCTTTACAAGCATTATAACATAGGGAAAAAGCGTTTTCAATACTTGTCTATATATCTTTTTGCAAAATTTTGTACTTTTTTTTCGTCTATGAAGGCATATATCGGGGAATGATCACTACTTTCAGGTTCATCGCAATGCTCAAAGAGATTAAAAAAACGTGAAAGATGATTCTTGAGAAATTGACTATACATGTTTATTGTGTTATACTTGGTTCGAAAACGAGGTGTTCATGATGAAGCGAGTTCTTCT
>CAZABW010000030.1:7578-21379 GCA_964483655.1 uncultured Candidatus Izemoplasmatales bacterium | reverse complement strand
TAAAAACAAGCACATTATAACATAAATATGAAGAAAACAAGCAAAAATATTCGGGAGATGTGAATTTTTTGCACATAAAAAGCACGCATTTCGCGTGCTTCTTTTTTAGGGATGAAGCGGAAGAATAATCGTGATTTTCGTACCGATATTGGGTTCACTCACTAAGTGAATTTGTCCTTGATACAACATCACAATATGTTTGACAATCGATAATCCAAGGCCAGTGCCACTGACTTTTTGTGACCGAGATTTATCAATTCGATAAAAGCGTTCAAAGACCCGGTTATGTTCGGCTTTGGGGATCCCAATGCCATTATCTTCAACTTCAATTTTCGCTGATTGTTGGTCTTTTTCGATGGTAACGCGGACAAATCCACCCACTTTTCCGTACTTAATTGAGTTTTCCACGACATTTTGAATCAGTTCATACAAATGCTCATAATCC
Source organism: uncultured Candidatus Izemoplasmatales bacterium (assembly GCA_964483655.1). Classification (GTDB taxonomy): domain Bacteria; phylum Bacillota_I; class Bacilli_A; order Izemoplasmatales; family Hujiaoplasmataceae; genus JAUXXX01. The sequence goes on along the minus strand of CAZABW010000030.1, from coordinate 20,934 downwards.
CCTTGTAAGACTACCGATGCTAATTTCGTATCAATCGAAATTTGTTTTTCATGAGCAACCATAATCAATCGATGTTTGACATCTTCCACAACCGAAACCAAATCCACCATTTGAGTACCGCGATGAATAATGATGTTTTCATACTTCGATAACGAAAGCATATCTAAGACCAAACGATTCATCCGCTGCGCTTCTTGTAAGATTCGGGTTGCTAAATCTTTCGCGTCTTCCATTGTTTTGGTGAAACCAGCGGTTATTAACTCAGAAGCACCAATGATGGACGTTAAGGGTGATTTTAACTCATGAGAGGCATTCGCAAAGAAATCTCGTTTGGTAATTTCCACATCTTTGATTTGAGTAACGTCATTCACTAAAAGGAGCACACAAGGAAGTTGGTCCCAGGCGGAATCTAAGTAATGGGCGGTAACGGAATAATACTTATTTTCCCATTCAAAGAAACTCGTGGCGAATTCATGATCTTGATAGACTTTTTCGATGGTTTGTTGGAGGGATTGAATCCGAAAGACATAGAGATAATGTTGATGAATGACGAATGTCTTTTCTAAATGAAACAACTCTTTTAAGAACCGATTGAGTAAAATCATCTCCCCTTTTTGATTTAACACCGCGAGTCCTTGAGACATTTGGTTTAAGAGGAAATCATTCTTTTGTTTTTCTAAAGACAAGGTTTGTAGGTTATCCGCAAGTAACCGATTGATTTCATTCAAGCGAGACACAATGCGATTGACTTCATCATCTTTTTCAAGCGGTAATGTTTCGGCGTATCCCCCACTTGCAATACTAGACAACGACATTTCGATGGCTTTTAAGGGTCGAATATTGAGATTCACTAACCCAACAATCAAAACAATCGCGATCGTAATAAACACAGCACTCACTAAAATCGAGAAACCCACAAAATCATTTAAAAATGGGAGTAAACTGCTTTCGGGAATGGCAACGCGAACAAAGACTCCATCTGTCATTTGATTGGCAAGATAAAGCATCCGTTTTCCTAAGGTATCGGAATATCGGATAAATACGGTTCCCGGTTCTAACACTTCCGGGCGATTACCGTGATTTTCTAATACATCGGCTAAGGTATCCGCCAATACGGTTCCATTCGCCGAAATAATCGTAATTCGTAGGTTTTCACTTAACGAAAGATACTTCGAAACAATTTGATTGGGTGTCAGTTGATTTTGATAATCGAGTTTCACCACCGACAAGTATTGATTCAAATGAAGTTCAGAAACTTTATTTAAATTATCACGAACCAGAAGTGCTGATCCAAATACAAAGGCTGCTAGTGCAAAAAAAACTAAAATCGAATATTGGAGAATCGTTCGCCGTTTCATCCGACAAACTTATAACCGACGCCGCGAATGGTTTGAATCCATTCCAATTTCCCGCCAGCTTTTCCTAATTTTTGACGTAGTTCTTTAATATGAACATCGAGGGTTCTGGTCTCTCCAATAAAATCATACCCCCAAACGACATTCAACAAATAATCTCTCGTTAACGTTTGCCCATTCGCTTGCATCAGTGTTTTTAATAACGCAAATTCTTTCGCTGTTAAGAACACCACTTGTTCTTGAACTTGACACTCATGAGCCAAAGGATCTAACTTAATCCCATCAAAAGCAATGACATCGTTACTTTGAAGTAACTCATACCGCCTTAATAAAGCTTTGACACGGCTGATTAACTCTAACACGCCAAAAGGCTTCACCATATAATCATCCGCACCGACATCTAAGCCGATTACTTTATCTAACTCTGCCGTTTTAGCGGACACAATCAAAATCGGTACAGATTGAAATCCTGGCCGTTTTTTGATGGTTTGAATGATTTCAATCCCATCAATATCTGGTAACATCAAATCAACAATGACTAATTTGGGCTTGGTTTGATCAATCGCTTTATAAAGTTCCATTGCATGAGGATAAATCGAAACCTCAAAATTCGAATTGCTTAAGGCAATTTGAATCACATGAGCGATATTGGGATCGTCTTCAACAACATAAATCACAGGGTTCATAATGCCCTCCTAAAAAATCAAGTTTCGTTTGTGTTCTCCCGTTAAGGAAAAAATGACCCATTCGCCTAAATTCACCGCATGATCGCCAATTCGTTCCAAATACTTCGCGACCATCATGAAATAAATCGAATATTCCGCATCCACATCCCCTTTTCGTAAGGCGGTGATAACTGCTTGTTTGGTATCTTCAAAGAATTGATCGACAATATCATCCGATTCAATCACTTGAAGCGCTTTGATTTGGTCTTTTTGAATGAATGAATCGAGGGCTTCTTGAATCATCTTTTGACATTGATCGGTCATCTGTTTAATTTGTTCGGTTTGAAATTGCTTTTTTGTGCGCTCTAAAAAAATCGTCATTTTGGAAATATCCGCCGCATGATCGCCAATTCGTTCCAAGTCGGTAATCATCTTTAAGATGGCAGTAATTAACCGCAAATCCTTCGCAACCGGTTGTTCTTTCAAAATAATTCGCAAACATTCTTTTTCGATTTTTTGTTCGAAGGCATTCACTTCTTTATCTTTCTTGACAACTTCTTCCGCCAACTCCGAATTCAATGTTAAAAAAGAATAAAGTCCTAAACGAATGTTTTGAATCACGGTGTCTCCCATTTGAATCACCGTTCGTTTTAATTGTTCTAGTTCTTGATCAAACTGACTTCTCGCGGTCATATCGATCCCTCTTTCTCTACTGTCATTATACAATTAATCATCTGTTTCATATAGGGTATCATCCAAATCTTCCAGTAATATACGCTTCGGTTTTCGGATGTTTCGGATGCGTGAAGAGTGTTTCGGTATCGCCGAATTCCACCAATTCTCCTAATAAGAAGAATGCGGTTTTATCGGAAATCCGAAGTGCTTGTTGCATATTGTGCGTTACAATCACAATCGAGTATTGCTTTTTTAATTCGATAATCAAATCTTCAATCTTCGATGTCGCAATCGGATCGAGCGCTGAAGTCGGTTCATCCATTAAAATCACTTCTGGCGACATCGCAATCGCACGAGCGATACAAAGACGTTGTTGCTGCCCTCCTGATAAAGAAAGAGCATTTTCTTTGAGTCGATCTTTGACTTCTTCATATAACGCCGCATCGATTAGTGCTTGTTTCACAATCTGGTTTAATGTGCTTTTATCTTTCACACCTTGACAGCGAGGACCATAGGCAACGTTATCAAAAATACTCATGGGAAAGGGATTAGGTTTTTGGAATACCATCCCTACTTTACGCCGTAAATCAATGACATCCGTGGTTTTTTCATAAATATTTTCCCCGCGGTAACAAATCGTTCCTTCTACTTTACAATTGGGAATTAAATCATTCATCCGATTTAATGTCCGTAAAAAGGTCGATTTTCCACATCCGGATGGACCGATTAGGGCAGTAACTTTATTTTTTTCAATCGGCAAATTCACTTGGATTAAGGCTTGGTGGTCTCCATAAAACAAATTCAGGTTATCAACTTGGAATACCCCTTCTACAGAACAACTATTCATGGGCTCCTCCTAATTTCTTTTTTAAATATCGTGTCGATAATAATTTAATCAATAAATTCAAGATTACTGTAATCAAGACAATGATTAAGGCAATCGTTGCGGATAGTTCAATATTTGCTGGTTCATCCGTCATCATCGCCCAGATATGAACGGCTAGTGAAGTCGACTTCCCAGTAACCGTAATATGATCTTTAATACTCGTTCCAATCGCGAAGACCAGCGCTGCTGATTCTCCAACAATCCGTCCAATCGCAAGTAAAGTAGCACTTAAAATTCCTGGGAACGCACTGGGTAATACGACTTTGAATGTCGTTTGTGTCGCATTCGCTCCTAAAGCTAGAGAAGCTTGCCGGAAATCATCAGGTACGACTTTCAAACTTTCTTCTGTGGTTCGAATAATGATTGGGAGTAAGATGACGGCTAACGTCATCGCCCCAGATAAGATATTACCTCCCGTCGCATCAGTGAGGGAAACCGTTAAGGGGACGAAGATGGCTAGTCCCATTAACCCATAAATAATCGAGGGGACGCCGGTTAATGTTTCAATGGCTGTTCGTAGTAGCCGCGTCCATTTACTTGGTTTGGCAAACTCATTTAAATAAATCGCCGCACCAATGCCAATCGGAAGCGCAAATAATAACGTAAAAAAGATTAAATACAAGGTCGTAATGATACTTCCTCGAATTCCTCCACCTGTGGTTTGGAATTCCATTTCTCGGATGGTGTCATTGGCTTCTAAGGAGTTGATCATATTCTCTGCGCCAAACCGTGATAACGCCGTCGGGTAAGCATCAAACGCAATTCGGATCATATCATAGTCGGTTCTTAAACGAATCGGTTCAATCCCTATTCCTTTGTCATTGACTTGACGCAAGGGACTATTCGCATGGACATATTCAATTTCAATGACGTTTTTACCGAGTAAATCTTTACTATCTACGAGGGCAATTCCCCATTTCGGAGAGTAATACACATTCTCACCTAGTTCAATGGTTGGTTCACAGTTACATAACGGCGTATCTGGGAACACATCCGCCACAAACCCAGTTGAAAGATAGTTTTCTGTGATTAAGTTGATGTTTAATAAATGAATCCCCTTTGAGAAGAGAAATCCTACAATAATGAGTAAGGCTCCTAACGAGACAAAAGAAGAAAGATACGTGATACTTTGAAGGATAAAGTCCTTGATTTTGGTAATTCTTCGGCTATTTGACATGGACAGTACCAATCCTCCGTTTGATCGCATTTAGTGTGAGATTCGTCAGAAAAATGACAACCATCAAAATCAATCCTACGGAAAAGCGAATATCATAATCCAACCCCGTTGTTTCTTTGATTCCTTCCAACATTAAGGAGGTCAAGGTTGAAGTAATATCTAGGAGATGAAAACTAACTCCCGAACGTCGTCCCCCTGCAACTAAGGATACCGCGGTTGCTTCTCCTAACGCTCGTCCAATTCCTAAAATCGCTGCGGTGAAAATCCCCGATTTTGCACTCGCTAATACCACTTTGAAATGCGTTTGCGTTTGACTTGCGCCTAGCGCTAACGATCCATGAATGATGGCTTTATCCACCGACCGAATCGCAACTTCAGAAATACTTGTAATCGTTGGAATACTCATTAAGGATAATACCAACACAACAGCCAAGATGGAGTTTCCGCCTTTGGATTGGTATCCAAATGTGGCACTTAAATCATAAACAATTTGTAAGATGACCCCAGAACCAAACAATCCATAAACAATCGAAGGAATGCTCGCTAAGGTTTCAATAACCGTTCTTAATATTTTAGATAATGCTTTTGGGGCGATTTTTGCGATAAATAAGGCGGTTAATACCCCAATCGGGAAGGCGAGTAATAAACTGAGAAAAGCGATAAACAAAGTAGAAACAATTGCATAACCAATACTATACAGATTGGAAGCGAACGTGTTCCCAATTAACCATACATCCCCCGTTACAAACCGCCATAGATTGACCGCTCCTAAGCCATCATTATCGGTAATGAAAGGACGAACGCCTTGAACGAGAATAATTCCAACAACAATGATAATAAAAGAAGCGGATAGTAAGGCGGTGAAGGTAAAAATGGTTTTCATGATTTGATCCACACGGCGTTTACGTAAAGTATTCTGTTTGTGAATCAAGACATTACTGCTTGGCATAAAGGCTCCTTTCTTAGCGGGAAAAAAGACCCCGAAGGGTCTTTCCCATCAATAGTTGATTCTTAGCGATTGATTAGTTGTCCCCAAGTACGGTACGTTCCTTCATAGATGCTCTTTAAATCTGCTGCTGTTACATCATTCACAGGGTTATTTTTATGAACGATCGCTACAATCGCATCCCAAGCGAGTTGACCGCGAAGGTTTTCAGAAACAGTTAATTCAGCACTGCGGAAGAACCGAGAAGAGAAGCCGATGTCTTTTCCAACGGAAGTATCTTTAATGGCTGGATCTTGAGTCCGTTTGTAAGCATCACTGGAACCAGTGTGATCATGTTCAGCGTCGAAGTTTCCACATTTTGGAGTAAATGCTGCGGTTAATGCTTCTGCTACTTTTTGAATTGAATCCGATCCACCAATCCGGACGGTTACGCTGCTGTTATCTTGGTTACAAACCGCATGGTTTGCTTTAATGGAATCCCAAGTGGTCGTGCTAGGTAAAGCAATGGCCCCGGCATTGTTGATGATGTCGCCACCATCTGAAGTGCTTAAGAAGGCTAAGAAGGCATTCACGATTTGTTCTACGGTTTGACTTGGATAATCTCCAGGAGTCCGAACCATCCACATGAAAGGACGTTTTAACCCATAGGTGTCATTTAATACATTTGCTTCGGTTGGCGCTACGCCATTGAAGTATAGACCTTTGACATCATCGTTAACGCTAGATAGTGAGACATAGCCAATACCATATTCATCAATTTTCATAGAACTTAAAATTGCGGTGTTGTCTTTAATTAAGAATCCTTGTACTAAAACAGAATCTGAGGTTGCGGCTGCCGCAAAACCAATTCCTTCCATAAATCCAGTTCTGGTTCCAGAAGTGGTATCACGGGTATAAACGGTAATATTCTTGGTATCATCAAATTGAACAGCGGTTGTGGTGGTCGTTGTGGCACAAGCACTAAGACCTAATGTCATGAGTACGACAAATGCTAAAACAAATTTTTTCATTATAATCTCCTTATCGTTTTAATTTCGCTTGTATTATAACGAAAAAAAAGGAATGAATCGTATCATTCCTGTAAGTGATTTGTAAAGTTTACGTAAAGGAAAGTGTTATTCGACTAAACGTTTTTCTCCTTGTAAATCTCTGATTGGTTTGATATCTTGAGTTACTTCCAACGTTCCTAAATAACGACCCTCTTGATCCCGAACGGCAAAGTAGCGAATATGCACAAACTGCCCCCGCATTTGAATCCAAAAGTCTTCATGATCTTTTTTACCGGATTTAAAATCCGCTAAAATGGATTCAACAACATGGACACTGTGAGGTGGATGACACATCGATACGTTGCGACCAATGATGGTTTTAGGCCGTTCAAAAATACGTTCTTTTCCTTGGGTGAAATAAGCGACATTGTCTTGTTCATCCACAAATGTCATATCAAACGGTAAGGTATTGAGAATTGCATTGATTTGGGTTGCGTTTAAAGACCCTGCGTCAAAACGCACTTGATTAGAAGATATCATTTCCGCTTTTGGTTCGTCTTCCGAATCGATGGGTTTCTTCGCCCAAGACTGGGTTGGCTCCACTAAGGTATACCCATATTCTGGCATCGCTTGGTCGATTTTAATCCATTCATAATAGCTAAATGTTTCTAACATTAACGGGATTAAAATCTGATCTTCTTTAAAAATCATATCTTTTACTTTTTGAAGAAGAGCACTGATTTCTTCTTTCAATGTTTCATGATTCAAATCAATTTGATTGAGTTGGTGAATACATTGTTTAAGTTGACTGCGAATTTCATCATCTACTCCCCACATCACTTTGGGAGGGGCGGTAATTCCATGTTTTTCTAAGTAAGGAAACATCAAGTATTCTTTGCGACCATAATGACGATCGATTTGGCTTAAGCGATCGAGACCAATCCGAAGCATCAAATGTGACATATTGTCTTTTTTGGACACAAAGGAATCAAGATAAGGTTGAATCTCTTCGTCAATCAACGCTTCAATCGCCCGATTTTCGGATGTCATGACATGGGTGGGATGGCCTGGTATTTTGGAAAAATCTTTTTCTTGATGAATCTCGCTAATCGATCCATCAAAGACACTCGCATGGACATCGCAAAGGCGTTGGACTTCTTCAATCGGGAGTCCTTCTTTCACTAGGGCTTGTTCAATTTGAGATATTTCTGTCGTAGAGACATCGCCAAAGTGCTTCTGAAACTCTGCTTTGACCTCATCGACCGTTTTTCCTTCATGTAAAGATTGAATCAGTTCTTGCAATTTACGTTTTCGTGTTTCGCTATTATTTATCCATTCACTCATGGATTACACCTCCAATTCGAATCCGTGTTCTAGTAATTTGGCTTTGATGACTTGTAAATCAATTTGTCGTAAAATACTCCCTTTCCGTAGGGTCATCACTCGCGCAACGGTTTGAAACTGAATCGGATTCAATAATTGCGTGAAGCCCATTTCAGCTAAAACGGGTTTGATTTCTGGATACTTACTACCTATTTCATAAACGCTTTGATCTGCGTGAATCGTGATCATTTCACTCGCCTCCAACCTTATCGTAGCACAATCCAGTCGAAATTAAAAATGATATCATAAAAAAACGTGCGTGCGCCTGCGCGCACACACGAGATTACATGGATCGTTTGGTAAATAGCCGTTTGACAAAAGCCAGTTGAGACGGTTTAAATAACAGGAATACAAACCCAAGAGTTGCACTACTAAGAGGGATGATAGCAGCCATCCAAATCGTTAAAGGCTTCACTTCTGCTTTGACCCATACTTCCAAATGTTCCACAATCCCATTTGCTAACTGCACTGTAATGGTCGCTTTCCCAAATTGTTTTCCAGTAACAATTCCGTCTGAAGTAACCAAGACAATCGACTCGTCTGATGAAACCAACGAAACAATCGTTGTTTCATAAATGAGGAGATCGTCTTTTAAATCAAAAGAATCTTGATTTGCTCGGATGGAAGGGGCTGGTTTGATGAAAAGCATTTGACTTAGAATCGCTTCGACATGGTCATTGATTTGGTCTACATCTGCTTGGGTAGCATTTAAATCATGGAGTATGGTTTGTGCGGTTTGAACATACATTTCAAGCGTTTGACGGGAAGAACTTGTATACCTCGATAACATCAAGGAAGATGCTTTTTGTAAGGTATTTTGAAGTGGTGTTTTATCTGCTTGAAATACCAAAAGTTGTAGGAGTGTACTTAAGGAATCACGGGTTTGATCTGCTAAGATTTGGTCTGTATTCGGACTTAAAATGATCGCTTCCACTTCATCTAATGCATCTTGGAAGAGTAGAATGGATTGCGGAGTATAAGGGGATGTATCAAGTTGCTTGATGGTTTGATAGGCTTCTTGTAAAGAACTAATATTTGCTTTCACAACTAGTAAATCAAGCGCCGCTTGAATCGCTTGTTCTTTCGCTGCCACTTGAGAAACAGAAGCATTATCATCCGCAATGATACGATTGACTTCCAAATAATGACCATACTGAATCACTGCTTGACGAAAAACTTCATGGGATTGGTCCGTATAGCGTGAACGTTCTTCATAAAACGCCACAATTGCTTGATTATTTAATACCATTAAGTTCGATTTATCCGCAATCAACACGAGAAGAGTACTTGCATTTTGAAGATTGACAAGTGCGTCATCCACCATAGCTTGAGTCGCATCATGATTGGCAATGACTTGATGAATCGGAACTAAAGCATTCGTATAAAGCGTTCGTGATGCTGGCGTATAGGGTTGTAAATCAAGATCATTTGCAAGGTTATATGCTTCGATTAACGCATCTTTGTTGGCTCGATTGACAAGTAATGATAAAGCATCTTGAATGTGTTGCGTAGCGAGTTGGACTTCATCGACAGAGGCGTCTATATAATCGACAACATCTTCAAGAATCAGTCCTGAAGAAACTTCAAGCGTTGCGAAGGATTGAACACGGGTTTGAAAGAGTGCAAAACTTGTTGGTGTATACAACTCTCCTGTTCCTTGATGGATATCTTGAAGTTGAGTCCACAAAACCAGAAAGGTGGATTTATCTCCTAAATATTGAAGGAGAAAGTCACTTTGGTGTAAATCCGTTGTAGCGGTTAAAATGGCTTGTTCCCCTGACCTTGGATTGTCTAAAATCGCGCGAATCCGCGATAATTCAGTTTGATAAATGACTATGCTTCTTTGAGTAAAAGCGGTTAAATCTGCGGTGTTTTTACTCTCATATAATTCATGGGCCGTTCGAAATGTATTATAGAGTGTCAAATCATTCAAAAGTTCTTGAATCGCATTTGCTAATGTATCCACGTCTTCTTGCAAAGCCGCTTCATCTTGTAAGAGTCGCTCTGCCTCAGCGTCGCCTCCTAAGTCCTGATAAGCTTGAATCACAGAAAGATACGAAGCTGGATAGTAATCCACCGAGTTTGCTTGTGCTTGCTTGATGGCATCGTAAACTGCTTGTAACTCACTTTTATCGATTTCCGCATAGAGGTGCAAAGGAGTCAATACAAAAAGAAACATACTAATCACAAGTAGTGTTTGGATGATTCGTTTCATGGTTCACACCTCCGACTTCTTTTTGGTATAGTTTTTGATAGGCTTGAATTAGTTGATTCATTGCTTGTGTTAATAACCCTCGTGGTGATGCTAAATTCAGGCGATAGTGCCCTTCGCCTTCTTCTCCGAAATGGATGCCGTCGATACCACGAACATGACCCATCGATTCAAAGAAGGTTTGAACACCTTCACGAATTCTTCTTGCGTCAAGCCATAATAGATATGACCCCTCTAACGGGTGAACACGAATTCGTGGCATAGTGGCTTCTATTGTTTGTTTGACATAAAGATAGTTTTGATAAACGTATTGATTGACTTGATCGAGCCAGTCATGACCCTTTCGATAAGCAGCCTCGACCATTTCCATGGCCAGTAGATTCATTTGTCCTAAATGATATTGAGTCGTTATTTTTTCAATCGCTAGTTTATGCTCAGGATTTGTACAAATGATAAATGCCATCCCTGCTTGAGCGAGATTAAAGGTTTTCGTTGCGGAGACTAAAGTAATGGTTCGCTCTTTCGCTTGGGGATGTATATTTAAAAAGGGGATGTGTTTGAATCCTGGCATGATTAAATCACAGTGAATTTCATCACTGACGACAAGACATTGATATTTTTCTGCTAATTGGTAAATCCGATGTAATTCAGAATGGGTTAGGACTCGCCCTAAAGGGTTATGAGGATTACATAGAAGTAAAATTTTGCTTTCTTTCATAGCGGTTTCCAAACTTTCAAAATGAATTTGAAGTTTGCCATTCCGACAGACCCAGTATCCTTGACGTAAAGATCTTCCGGTATCAAACACAGATGTTGGAAATCGCATGTAAACCGGACTTAGAATGGCAATCGAGTCCTTCTTTTTGGTTAAAGCTTGGATGATGAGATGCATCGCGGAAACAACGCCATAGTAAGGAATAATCCCTTCCTTTGGAAACAAGACTTGGTGTCGCGTTTCGAACCATTGAATCAAGGCTTCAAACAACGAATCTTTCATCATGGTATATCCAAATAGCGGGTGATTTAGCCGCTTTTGAGCGGCTTCCACGATTTCATCCGCAACTGGAAAATCCATATCCGCTACCCATAGTGGAATACAATCGTCCTGAAAATAATCGCTTTTGATACTAGCGGTGTTTTGACGGTTGATGACAGTATCAAAATCGTATTGTTTCATATTAGCCCTCTGAATGGAATACTTGGTGGTAAATCGTGCTTACATGACGCATATAAAACGATACATCAAAACAGGATTGAATTTCTGTTTTGGATAAATACCCTTGGATAAACAAATCTTGTGTTAATAAATGCTCGAAGGGTTCTTGTGTCTCCATCGCTTGTTTAGCAATTCGTTGAACCTGATCATATGCTTCTTCACGAGATAACCCTTTTGCAATTAAATCCGATAAGAGCCGTTGCGAGAAGATTACCCCGTGGGTTAGATGGATGTTTTCCATCATCCGTTCTGGAAAAATACTCAATCCTGCAATGGTTTGGGTATAACGATGTAACATATAATCAACTAAAGATGTCGCATCAGGTAAAATCACTCGCTCAACCGAAGAATGTGAAATATCGCGCTCATGCCACAAAGCGATATTTTCAAAACTCGGTGTGATATAACTACGTAATAATCGCGCTAATCCACAAATATTTTCGCTTGAAATCGGGTTTTTCTTATGCGGCATTGCGGAGGATCCTTTTTGACTACTTTCAAAGGGTTCACTCACTTCGCCCACTTCCGTTCGCATTAAATGACGGATTTCGGTTGCGATTTTTTCTAAAGTAGAACCAATCAAAGCTAGCGTTGTGATGTAGTAAGCGTGTCGATCTCGTTGTAACGTCTGTGTCGAAATTTCGACGCGTCCTAATTCTAAACGCTGTAGTACAAAGGTTTCAATCTTGGGATCGATAAAAGCATAATTGCCGACTGCTCCCGATAGTTTTCCCACTTCAATGTCTGCACAAGCTTGATTGAAACGTCGAAGTTGGCGTTTCATTTCGCTATACCATAAAGCAAACTTTAATCCAAATACGGTAATATCCGCATGAATCCCATGGGTTCTACCGATACAAGGGGTTGCTTGGTAAAGAAACGCTTTTTCTTTTAAAACTTCCATAAAACCAAGGAGCCGCTTACGGATCACTTGATTGGCTTGTTTGAGTAATAAGCCATTGGCTGTATCCACGACATCGGTTGACGTCAATCCGTAATGAATGAACCGACGTTCTGGACCGAGACTTTCCGAAACCGCGCGAGTAAAGGCAATGACATCATGTTTGGTTTGGGCTTCAATTTCATAGATGCGTTTCATTTGAAAACTAGCATTTTTTTGAATCAATCGCAAGTCTTCCAATGTAACAATACCTTGTTCATGTAACGCTTCGGCGTTTGCAATTTCGACAGCCAAATAAGCGCTAAATTTCGCTTCTTCCGTCCAAATTGCTTTCATTTCTTTTGTAAGGTATCTTTCAATCATGTTAGACTCCTACTAATTTTTGATAACACCGTAATGTATTTTCTAATAAACAAGCAATCGTCATCGGTCCAACACCACCTGGAACAGGGGTTATGTACGAAGCAACCTCTTGAACCGAATCAAAGTGAACGTCTCCAGTAATGAGTCCATCGACCTTGGAAATGCCCACGTCAATGACGACGGCACCTGGTTTAACATATTCCGAAGTAATCATATTCGGAACGCCAATCGCCGCAAACAATAAATCCGCTTGGCGACAAACGCCCTTTAAATCTGTCGTTTTGGAGTGACAAATGGTGACTGTTGCGTTTTCTTTTAATAATAAGGATGCAAGTGGTTTTCCAACGATTTGACTTCTACCAATCACAACCGCTTGTTTTCCTGTAATGGGAATTTGATAGTAATCTAATAACTTCATGACCCCAAGGGGAGTACATGGAATTAAGTCGGCTTTTCCGTTGGTTAGTTTCGCCACATTTTCCATGGTAAAACCATCCACATCTTTATCGGAGCGGATTAACGAAATGATTTTATCACTATCCAAATGCTTAGGGATGGGGAGTTGTAATAAAATCCCATGGACAGATG
>CAZABW010000030.1:0-7478 GCA_964483655.1 uncultured Candidatus Izemoplasmatales bacterium | reverse complement strand
ACGGTATGAATCGAATCATTTCCAGGAGCGTAATACCGAGTGGTAATGTCTTGAGGAATATCCTTTGCGTCTAAAATTTGGCGATAGATGACGCGACATTCTAAATGAGTCGAACATTCTTGAATAATCGGGGCATTGACATGTTTTGCTTGGATGGGAGTGATGTTTGCTAACTGAAATTTATCTTGATTTCGTCCAGATACGGTTCCACAAATCCCAATTGCTTTTTTCAAGGTTCCTGGTGCGGGAACACTTAAGGTAAAATCCGGATTTTCAGCTAAAAACGAATGCGTATATCGTTGATCCCGAACATAAATCATCACGATTGGTCGACCCCATAAAAACTGAAGCCCTCCCCACCCAATAATCATGGTGTTATTTTGATCATGTAAGCGGGTATTTAAGAAAATTCCTTCTTTCATTTGTCTAGAGACCACTTCAACGATCTCTAACCAATGTTTCTCTTCCATCAAGTATCCACTCCTATCTAGTGTCATTATACCACACCCCATAGCGTTTCAAAGACGAAGGAAAAAAACCAACGCAACTTTCCTAGGAAAGATAACCGAATTTTACAAACAAAACGCCGGTATTATGCTACAATATTTTCATAGCAGAGGGGAAGTGCAGGAATGAATGTTGGAATCGTTGGTTTAGGGTTAATGGGGGGTTCGATTGCTCAAGGGTTATTAAGCAATCATTTTATCCGTGCTTATGATATCAACCTCAAAGCCATTGACTATGCCAAGCGGCATCATTGGATTCATGAAGGTACAAACGATATCACCGACTTTGCTAAAGAACTAGATGTTGTCTACCTGTGCTTATATCCCACACAAATTGTTCCCTTTATGCTGGAAAACCAGAAGTATTTCTTGAACCCAACACTCTTTATTGATATCGCTGGAATTAAAGAAATTCTTGTCAACTCTATCCTCCCAATTTTATCTCCTCAACACGAGTTTGTTTTCACTCATCCGATTGCGGGTAGAGAAAAAATTGGGGTTGAATTTTCGAAACCAAGCATTTTTCACAAAGCCAATTATATCATCACTCCCCATGAAAAAAACACCCCTTCTGCCCTGAAACAGACAGAAGATCTGGCAATCGAGATGGGGTTTGGTAAAATCACTTATGTATCACCAAAAGAACACGATGATATGATAGCTTATACTTCACAACTCACCCATTTATTATCCTTAGCGTTGGTACATAGTGAACGTGAAAACGATGAAGTATCACGCTTCATCGGGGATTCTTATCGTGACTTAACACGGATTGCGATGATCAATGAACCGTTATGGAGTGAGTTGTTTCTCACTAATAAAGAGTCCCTTTTGAATCGTCTTCATGCCTTTCAAGCTTCGCTTTCCACTTTTGAACAAGCGATTCAAAATAATGATATCGAACCCTTACAATCCTTAATGAAAGAAGCGAAACAAAAACGTCTGAAAATAGAAAAGGAATAATCTATGAAAGTTGTTATTGATCCCAAACCTTTACAAGGATCCCTCTTAATTCCTCCTTCGAAAAGTATCTCTCATCGAGCCATTATTGCGGCTTCTTTAGCAAAGGGAAAAAGTGTGATCAATAACATCATTCTTTCTGACGATGTCTTAGCAACGTTAGAAGCGATGGAAAAAGTAGGGGTCAAGATTGTCAAGAACCCTTATCAACTCATTGTTTATGGACAAGGTAAAATCGTGATTGGTGATGACAACTTCATTGATTGTAAAGAATCCGGATCCACCTTACGATTTTTAATGCCGGTGATGGCATTAGCCAAAGAAAAAGTGGTGTTCACTGGAAAATCAGGCCTACTCAAACGACCAATGTCGGTTTATGAAGACATGTTTAAACAAATGGGGTTTTTATACCAACAATCCGAAAAAGGGATTATCTTAAGTGGTTCTTTAGCACCTGGTACATTTGAACTTCCTGGAAATTTGTCCAGTCAATTTATTTCTGGTTTATTGTTTGCGCTCCCGCTTCTAAAAGAACGTTCTGAAATCATTCTCACAACACCGCTCGAGTCCGCTGAATACGTCGATTTAACGATTCAAACCTTGGAGCAATTTCAAATTGTGATTCATAAAACAGCACGAGGATATAGTATCCCTGGCAATCAATGCTATCAAGCCACCACGATTGAAGTGGAATCGGATTATTCTCAACTAGCTTTTTTTGCGGCAGCGGGGGTGTTATCTGGACCCATTCAGGCCAAACGGTTTAAAACGGATTCGCTTCAACCCGATCGCCGGATGATTGATTTTTTAGACCAAATGGGCGGGCACTCGATCCTTCGCGAATCCGAATATCTATTCAAAAAAGCAAAATTACAAGGTATCACGATTGATGTTAGTCAATGTCCCGATATCGCGCCGATACTTTCCCTACTTGGGGCTTTGTCCTTGGGCGAAACCAAGATTATCAATGCGTCTCGATTAAAGTTGAAAGAATCGAATCGCCTTCAAACGACGTACGATACGTTAAAACAGTTTGGAGTTGATGTTACCATGGATGAAGACTCCTTAACCATTCAAGGCGGAAATACTTACTTAAATGGCGGCGTGTTTGAATCGTTTGGCGATCACCGAATCGCAATGATGATTGCGATTGGTGCGATTCGGGCGAAGAGTGTTGTTATTATTAATCAAGCAGAAGCCATCAATAAATCGTATCCTAGTTTTTATGAAGATTATCAAGCCTTAGGAGGCATTATTCATATCACGGAGAATTAATATGGAACCCATCCTCGTACGTAGTAAAGACAGCACTTATCCGATTGTCATCGAACGTGGACTTTTACAACAAGTAAAGGTCTTTTTCGACACACAAAAAGACTACGTCTTGATTACCGATTCGATGATTCCGACAATGCATTATCAACCCTTATTAGACACCCTATCCATCAAACTACTGATTACCCTCCCAGCTGGGGAACAAATCAAAACATTATCGACCTATCAAGACGTCCTCGAACAACTCATCACCCATCGAATCAAAAAAGATGTTGTCTTGCTTGCGTTTGGGGGTGGCGTGATTGGTGACTTTGTTGGGTTCTTAGCCGCAACGTATTTACGCGGGGTATCTTATATTCAAATTCCAACGACTTTATTATCCCAAGTCGATTCCTCGGTTGGGGGAAAAGTCGCTCTTGATTACCAACAAGCGAAAAACATCATTGGTCAGTTTTATCCACCGAAGGCTGTGTTTATTGACCCTTCGGTATTACAAACCCTGCCGCAAAGACAGTGGTCAAACGGAATGGCTGAAATCATTAAAATGGCCGCAATCTGCGATATTCATCTATTTGAAAAACTTGAATCAATGACGCTAGAAACCTTTGATGATGATGTCATCATACAGAGCATTCTTCATAAAAAGCATTACGTCGAAACCGATGAGTTCGACCAAGGAATCCGCCAACATCTCAACTTTGGCCATACCTTCGGTCATGCGATTGAAGCGTATTACAACTATCAAAAATACACGCATGGAGAAGCCGTTGCGATTGGGATGATGCGGATTACAAAAAATCCTCTTTTACAAAAACGAATCCAACATTGCTTGATTCGTTATCATTTACCAATTGAAGATGAAGTATCGTTAGAAACCTTACTTCCCCTTGTTTCGCTAGATAAGAAAGCAACGTCGAAACAAACCAATGTGATTGTCCTCCAATCGATTGGACAAGCAAAAACGATATCACTTGAATCCTTTTTAAAGGAGGAAATCCCTCATGAATAGTATTGGACGTCACCTCCAAGTTACCGTCTTTGGTGAATCACACAATCACAAAATTGGGATTGTGATTGATGGGTTACCCGCCGGATTATCGCTTGATTTTGATTTAATCAAGCAAGAATTATCCAAGCGTCGTCCCAAAGGGGATGTGTCAACTCCCCGTGTTGAAAACGACGAATTTGAAGTCATTTCTGGATACTATCAAAATCACACAACCGGTGGTCCGGTTGTCTTTTTAGTCTATAATTCGAATACCAAATCTGAAGACTATGAAGCGACCACCTTTATTCCTCGTCCTGGGCATGCGGACTATCCTGCGTATGTCAAATATCAAGGATTCCATGATCGTAGAGGCGGAGGGATGTTTTCAGGTCGATTAACGGTAGTTTTAGTAATTGCTGGTGCGATTGCCAAACAAATCCTCAATCAAAAAGGAATTCAAATTGCTTCTCACTTAAAACGGATTGGTCAAGCCGTGGATCGTCCTTTCAACCCTCTGGGCGAACCACTTGAGCATTTAAAAGCACTTCAATTGATGGATTTTCCGGTTAATGATCTCGCTTCAGAAGAAATGATGAAAGCTCAAATTCGGTTCCATAAAGAACAAAATGATTCCGTTGGCGGTTCGATTGAAAGTATGATTCAGGGTGTGATGCCCGGGATTGGAGAGCCGCTATTTCGTTCCGTTGAATCCACATTCTCACAATACTTATTTTCCATTCCCGCAATCAAAGGGGTCTCCTTTGGAGATGGATTTGATTTTCAAATGCAATCAGGAAGTCAATCTTCCGATGGTTATATTCTTGAAGAAGGCATCATCAAAACCATTGGAAATCATAACGGCGGAATTCTTGGAGGTATTACAACCGGTATGCCGATTCGAATTCAAACCGTTTTTAAACCGACTTCTTCGATTGGTATCGTTCAACCATCCGTCGATTTACTCCGTCATGAAGCGATTGCTTTAGAAGTGAAAGGGCGTCACGATCCTGCAATCGTCCACCGAGGAATTCATGTCGTCAATGCGGTTTTATATCTCGCCTTGATGGATTTATTGATGGATACGTACCCCAAAAGTTGGTTCTTACCATGAACGGATTACTCGGAAAATCATTAAAACACAGTCTTTCGAAAGAGATTCATCAAGCCTTCGGATGTGAGGATTATGAACTCTATGAAACCACCGACCCCATCTCTTTTTTACAAACCAATCCCATCCATATGGTCAACGTTACCATCCCTTATAAAGAAACACTGCTTCCTTTTTTAGATGAACTAGATCCCTATGCTATGCGGGTCCAAGCGGTCAATACGATTGTTTATCAAAACGCCAAATGGGTAGGATATAATACTGATTATGACGGCTTTCTTGCGTCACTCAATCATTATCAAGTGGATTGTCAGGACCAAATGGTAGTCATTATCGGTCATGGTGGAATGGCAAAAACCGCTTATGATGTTGTGAACCAAAGAAACGCAAAAGCGATCTATCATCTGGTTCGAACAAAGAAAGATCCCCAAGATGTTTTGTTTGAAGAAATCAACCTTCTCAAAGAAGCGACCATCATCATTAACGCAACCCCACTGGGAATGTATCCTCACGAAGAAGACAGTATGCCTTTTTCATTAAAATCTTTTCCTATGGCGACAACCTATATCGATACGATTTATAATCCACTCTTTCCAACTTGGTATATCGAAGCGAAATCCCTTCATCTGAAAGCAATCAATGGATTATTTCAACTGGTGGTTCAAGCCAAACGAGCACGCGAGATTGCGGATCATAAAACCTTTCCTTGGAGTCTGGTTTACCAAGTCTATCGCTCCCTTTATCTGAAACAACTCAACATCGTACTCATTGGGTTATCCTTATCTGGAAAGACCACCATTGGCAAAGCATTATCTCAAAAACGAAATCTGCCTTGGATTGATACTGATCAATGGATTGAAGCGCGTGAACAACGATCCATTGACAACATCTTCGATACTGATGGGGAAACTTACTTCCGTCAATTAGAAGAAGCGTGTGTCCACGAGTTAGCACAAAGTCGTGGTATCATACTATCTACAGGCGGGGGAATGATTGAAAATCCAAGGATTATCCAAACCCTAAAGCATACGAGTTTACTGATTTATTTGAAACGTGCTTCGCTTCCAATAAAAGGGCTTGACATCACTGGCCGTCCTTTGTTAAAATTTCCTGAAACGATGATGAAGCGCGAAGAAAAACGGTTGCCTCTCTATGAAGCCGCTGCTGACTTCACTGTTTCAGCGAATCTAAGTGTGAATCAAATCGTCCATGAAATCGAGGCGTATATTGATGAAGTTATTAATCGTTAACGGTCCCAACTTAAATCTTTTAGGAATGCGTGAAGTCGACATTTATGGTCGCTTATCGTATCCTGAATTAGTCAAACAAATCAAGCAATATGCACAGTCTTTTGGCATTGAAACCGACTTCTTCCAATCCAATCATGAAGGCGATTTGCTTGATTACTTACAAACTCATTATCAAGATGCGCACGGAATTATCATTAACCCTGGCGCATTCACCCATTATTCGTATGCACTATACGATTGTTTAAAAGCCATCCCTCTCCCCACCATTGAAGTTCACTTATCCAATATTTATGAGCGCGAAGCATTTCGTTCTATATCTGTTATTCGCGATGCTTGTATTGATCAAATTAGTGGAAAAGGAATTGGTAGTTACTTAGAAGCGATTGATCGATTAAGGAGCGTTGTATAACCATGATTATTAAATTTAAAGAAGGTACCCTACGGAAAGAAATCGAGGAAATGAGAGGATATTTAATCTCTCAAGGATTTGAAATTCATGAAAGTATTGGGCAATCAATTACATTATTTGGCGTTGTCGGTGACACGACAAAATATGATATTAATCGCCTCTATGCCTTTAAATATGTCGATAATGTTGTTCGGATTCAAGAGCCCTTTAAAAAGGTAAACCGAAAAATCAAACCCACCGATACCATTGTCGATTGTGGCGGGGTGTTGGTTGGGGGAAATAATATCGTCATCATTGGCGGACCTTGTGCGGTGGAATCGTACGAACAAATGGATATCACCACGCAAGCAGTGAAACAAGCAGGAGCGACAATGCTTCGCGCTGGGGCGTTTAAACCACGAACATCGCCTTATTCCTTCCAAGGAATGGGAAAAAGTGGCTTAGAAATCCTCAAAGAGATGAAAGAAAAATACGGATTACCTGTTGTAAGTGAAATTATGGATGTCGATGACTTAGATTTGTTTTTGGAGTACGTCGATGTTTTACAAGTCGGTGCTCGAAATATGCAAAACTTCGCACTCTTGAAAGAACTAGGAAAAACCAATAAACCAATTCTCTTAAAACGCGGATTAGCCAACACGATTGAAGAGTGGTTAATGTCAGCGGAATATATTCTAGCTGGTGGAAATCCCAATGTTATTTTGTGTGAACGCGGCATTCGTACATTTGAAACACAAACCCGAAACACCTTAGATATCTCCGCAATTCCTGTTGTGAAGAAATTAACGCATCTGCCTATCATCATCGATCCTTCTCACGCAAGTGGCCGATGGGAATATGTCGAATCCTTAGCGAAGGGTGCGATTGCGGCTGGTGCGGATGGTTTAATCATCGAAGTTCATCCCGAACCAGAAAAAGCATTATCCGATGGCCAACAATCCTTAAAACCAGAACGGTTTGAAGATTTAGTCCAAGTTTGTCG
>CAZABW010000029.1:0-22495 GCA_964483655.1 uncultured Candidatus Izemoplasmatales bacterium | reverse complement strand
ATCTTACCTTTTTTCATGTCGAAGTCTCCTTGTGATGGAAGATACAATCCCTAGCTGGATGAGAAAGAAGAACACACATCCAGAATAGAGGAGATAAACAAGTATGTCTCGTGACTGAACCCTATCAATCAAGAGAGAAAAGAGTAACATCATCATAAAACCCATAAACATCATTGATAGAATCGGGATAAACCCGAAAAAGGGTTTGATTGAAGACTCTCTCCAAAGAAGAGATGCGGCCCAAATCGAAAGAAATACCGAACTAAACACAGTTATAAATAATATCCAAGGGGACATTTTGGATCTCCTCTCTAATTCAAAAGGTGTAATAAGGTGGTCAGTTGGTGAAAATAATACCATATTTTCAATTTTTTTGTGCAGAAGGGTTGATTTATTCAAATGATTCGTACATAATATAAGTGTATTCCCCATATATAGATTTTCGGCAATATCATGTTTGTTTGAAATTGTATTGGGTTTTACGGTTTTAGATTCACTGATTTTGAAACAAGATTTTGTGACCGTTTTCTGATTCTGTAATTTTGTTTTGTTCATGTGTTTGAAATTGATTTGTTTCATGTGTCCTTAAATATGCAGCATCAAAGATTCAAAAAGTTTTGTATTTGTATATATGGGGAATATGTTTTGAACCTGTAAAGGAGCAGTCTGCCTTTACAGGTTTTTCATTTTATTAATGAGATCACTAGCCATCATGGCATGTTCGCCGTATTCAATCTTCGCTTCAAGGCTCTTGAAGTGGAATAGGGCAAGGGCTTTTATAAAACCCTCCCACAGCGGATATTTGGTAATCATTGAAAGGATAATCCCGGCTAAAACATCTCCAAACCCCGCCTTCGCCATTCCAGCGTGACCGATCGGGAAAAAGTAGATGTTATCTTGAAATTTCACGAGCGTGGTAGGACCCTTTAATAATAAGATTCCATGAAAAGATTGAATCGAAGAAAGAACTTCAAGAGGGTGATTTCTGACATCCTCCATCGAGACATCAAATAATTGACAGAACTCTTTTGCGTGAGGAGTGATGATGATGTTTGAGGTGTCGATACCCTGATCCAAAAGCGGTTTTAAAAGAAGAAGACCATCGGCATCGATAACAGTTGGTTTATGTTTCAAAATGATTCGAAGCAAAGATTTTTCAGTAATATTGGGGTTCTTTCCCAGTCCGGGTCCAAATAAAAAAGCATCTTTCTTATCACATAAAGTTTCTAACTGGGCTTCATTCAGAATGCCCCATTTCATCACATCGGGTACTAAATTGGTATGGTGATTCATCAACGAATGCGGAATTGCCATACTAACAAGTCCCGCACCACTCCGTAAAGCAGCGTGTGAAGATAATACAGGAGCCCCTAATAAACCTTCTGAACCGCCAATTATGAAGACATTCCCATGATTGTATTTATGGGTATTTTCTAATCTTTTCGGTAACTTGGCGTCATCCTCTGATAAGAAGACCACTTGTTTCTTAGAAACATGATCACTTATAAACCCCATCGGTACCACATATAAAGTACCACAGTAGTCTTTGGCGTCTTGAAGAAAATGACCGGGCTTGTAAACGTCACAAACCAGTGTGATGTCTGCTTGTAGAGTATGGTTACAAGCTATTCCATTGGTGGCGGATAAACCTGAGGGGAGATCAATACTAATCACCTTGAGATTGGATTGATTGACTTTATCAAATAGAGACTCGATGTTTTGAGTTAATTCACCTCGTAGTTGATGCCCAAAGACCCCGTCAATGACAACAGGGTACTTGGACAGTTCCAAGTTTGGCACTTGATGCTCGCTAAGAAAGACTTGGATTGGTTTAGGAAGAATATGAGACAGTGATTTTTCAAGGGGGAGATAGATATCCGTGGAAAAACCCAAGGCGTTTAACTGAAACGCTAAAACCAAGGCATCAAGCCCGTTGAATCCGGGCCCGACCAAAAAGAGAAGAGAATCTTCTTTAGAAATGAGATCGTGTTCGAATAACGATTCACGAAGACATGAAGCTGCGACTTCAACCATGTCAAGATCAGAACAGCAGTGTTCTGCTTTATAAGCGGCTTCAATCTGGAGGACTTCATGTGGCGAAAAAATCGGGAATTGGTGCATAGAATCACCTCACTTTTATGATAACACTTCTTGGTTGAAACATAAAGAACGTTTCAAAGGAATCGATCATTCTCGGATTCATAAACGGGATGAAGACGTTGTTCCTCAATAATGAACAACTCTTGACGAAGTAGAGAAACAGGTGTATAATATCGACTCGGTATGTCACGGTTTCGTGACCAAGGAGTACACAAGAATCCAATTGAAACAATCCTTTATGGTTCCCGATTATTACCCAAGCTTTCAATGCAAGGGAGGCAGTTGTCGCAATACGTGTTGTTCTTCATGGGGGGTTCATATCTCCATGAAGCAGTACTTCACATTATTAAATCTACCCTGTGAGTCCAATTTTAAAACAAAGATTGAACGAGCGTTTATCCCTCGATTAAACCCAACTCCCGAGCGATATGCTGAGTTGCGTCATACGTATGAAGGGTATTGTCCATTACTATTAGAAAATGGCTATTGTGGGCTCCATTCGGCTTGTGGAGCAGAAGCCCTTCCAGATGTCTGTAGGTTATATCCAAGAAGTATTCTATCTAATCAGGGCAATCAAGCTAGTTGTGTCAATAGCTGTGAAAGAACCCTCGAGATGCTATTTGAGTCCACAAATTCTCTAGCATTTGTACCGCTAAATCTTGAAGTGCAGGAGGAACCAGTCCCATCCAATGAAATCCTTCGAAAACAACAGTACCAACTTTCAATAAGAGCTCTATGCATCTCATTATTATCCAATCGAGAAGATCGTTTTCCGCTACGACTCTATAAGGTGGGACAAGTATTATCATCGCTTGACAAAAACGAACAGAAGGATTGGAAATCCTATGATTTTCAATCCGACCTGCCCTTATGTCAAGTAGAAAAGACTTTTGCATTTATTCAATCCATTGCATTATGGTTTGTGGAACGTAATCGAAGTATTGAAGAATTTCGACAAGAACTGACTCAAACAGAAGCGGATTCTGTTATGGATCGATATCAGCGAAAATTACAACATCTTTATGCAGTGGTTCCAGACCATGACATTTTTATGGAAAAAGCCCTAGTGAATCATCTTTTCTATCGCCAGTTTCCTTTTACTTACGACAAACTCAGCCTAACGGAACACTATTACGCTCTTGTTGGACTTTATCTCTTTTTACGTTACTTAACGATGAGTTTTATGTTCAATCGCACAACGATAATCGATTACATAGACGTCATTGCTCGTGCTTTTCGAGTGATCGCTCATACAAATTTCGAACATAACATGTTGATCCTTCTCCAAAATGAAGGCATCAACGACTGGGAATCCATCCAATCCGTCCTAACATTTTAAAAAGCATCCCGTCACTCTGGGATGCTTTTGTTTTGGTTAGTTAGTATGGATAGAGCTCCAAGGGCAAACTCGCGGTACCAATGAGCCGAATCTGGCTTGATGCTGTTCTGAATGAAGGAATTATAAGTGGGATTTTTCTGCTTTAGTAGTAAGGCAATGGTATTTCGCATGAGAATCGTTTTCCCCTTCCATAGATAAGCCATCCCACTGTATTTCGCTTTGAAAGCTTTCTCAGTTAGAGTGAACAGATCCTCAATCGCAAGAAGTTCTTTCCCACTTAGTTCCCATTCTGGATAAGTTGGAGAAACGACATTCTTATTTTTCGGACAAGCTAATTGACAAAGATCACAACCAAACAGACAGTAGTTTAACTGAGCTTCGGAGAGCGTTAAGAGGCGTTTGCTCTGGTTAAAGGCACTGATGCACTTCTGGATCTCATAGCCATCCAGAGATAATGCTTTTGCTGGGCAGGCTTTTATACATGCTTCACAAGTTCCACAGGAGTCGTCAATGGGGTGGGTATATTCTTCTTGAATCGTGATATCAAGAAACGCTAAACCAAGGAAATGATACGTTCCAAGAGTGGGATGGATAATGAGTTGGTTTCGTCCGAAAAAACCAACTCCCGCAAGCACTGCGGCTAAGCGCTCATCATAGGGATGATTATCAACCCCAACTTCGTATGCGACTGAGAAGGGAGCCATTGCTTGATGAATCCGTGTCTTTAAAACATGATGATAATCCTGACCAAAGGTATAAAAGGATGGGACAACAAAACCATCGATTGGTTTGATAACTCGTTTCGGATAAGCCAAAGAACACACAAGGGTTGTGGGGTAAGGAGGCATTTTTGCATCGGAATGGCGTCTTTTGCTTTCGGCGAAAAAACGACTGGATTGAATGATTCCAATGCTATCAAACTGTTGTTCAAACGCGCGGATGATTTCGTCAACTCGTTTCATACGACCAAATTCTCCGCTATTGATTCTTGTGGGCTTTCCAAAATCACTTCAGGCGATGCCGGGAGGTTTTTCCTTATGTGTTTGACGTACTGAACCATATAAAACCGTGAGAATAAGAACAAACTAACGGCTAATACTAACCAATCTACAACCCAAAGATTCATTGAAGTGAAGTTCCACAAGGCGTGAATCAAAATCACAAGGACTAACATTTGTAAGAATAGGGGAGAGAAGAAGTATCTCCATTTCACTTGGGTGGAGGGATTAACCATCACGAAAACTCCGGCTAGCATTCCTGTCCAGAAGTGGTGGCCAATCCCTAAAACAGCATATAAACTACGAAATCCTAAACTCAAGATCATTTCAAAAAAAGAAACTTCTAAGAATGATCCCATCCCATAGGAACTAGTCTCAAACACATCAAAACCACAACCTACCGCGAATCCAATCAGGATTCCCGTCAAGACATCTTTAATTGCGAATAATTTTAAAGCCAAGACAACGACAATAATCTTTAAAACTTCCTCTATCGTTCCTGTAATGAGATCACTAACAAATAGGATTTCGGGATAACCAATTACAAACCGTAAGGCGTAAACTAAGAAAATCGAAGCGACACCCCCAATGAGAAACACCAGAAACAGCGTCGTTCCTTTCATATTCTTTGGAATGTGGATTTCTAACATAAAAACTAATAATGAGAAAGGGACAGAGAAGGATAATGCAAAATTGGTTAAGACAATATCTTCAATACTAAACCCAAGAATAGCAACAAAAATGAAAAAGAGGAATGTTTGCCAAAACAATCGCGGTTTGTGGGTTTCCACTTTAGCAGGCTCGAACAAAACATGTTTAAATTGTGCTTCGTTCGAAGATTCTGAGTATTGTTTTGCAAACTGAACGGGACGAAAGAAAAGACTAAAAAGACTGATCTTAAAACTAGCATCTGGAAAACGAAATATATCAACAATGTTTCTTCCTTTTGGGTGTGAGACGGGAGTATCCAAAAGGAAGGTACTTGGATCGAGTTCTAAAAAAGCGACGATTTCTTTAAGAATCGTTTTTGGAATTCGTCGCTTTCCTTCTTCGTAGTTTAGGTAAAGTCCTTCACTGATGTGAAGCACCAAGACCATATCTTCCACTGTTTTTTCTTGTAACACCCTGGCTTCAAAGATGATGCGAGCAGCATTTCTTTTGTTCATTACGGGACTCCTATTTTTTGATATATGACGAATGGATTACTTTGTGAGAATCTACTTTTAACTCATCGACTATATAAACACTTCCACATCGAGGAACTCATTATTATGGAAGTAATCAATCATTTTAGTTCTTATGATAATAGGAACTTGATTGGAAGAACAAAATGAAAATGGAAAATAAGAATCTCATTCAGCATCACTCCAATAATAAAATCAAACGCGAATAATGTCAAGCAACTACCAAAAATGAAAGTTGAGTTTCAAGAGTATTTCATGGCTAAAAAAAAGACCTCGCGGTCTTTTTTAATTATAGGGAATGAGAAATAATAAACCAATATACATGCCCACACTTGTTAAAAAGGAATAAGTTGTTGAGAAGAATGGCGGCCGGTTTTTTAACCATGGAATCGATAGTAGTAAATCAACGAAAACAAAAGTAGCGAATAACAAGAAGAATAAAATCATGTTAATCGTTGAAGAGAAAGTGTCTGTGTATAAAATGATGCCGGCAAATAGAGAGGAATAGAAGAGTTGAACGATAAAGGAACGTAACGATAATTTTGAGAAATGATAGCGAAACAAGAGAAATAATCCGATTCGGAATAAGAGAATCAAAACGATAAAAAGGAGTAAAATGACGAATTTAGGTAAGGGTTCAAGAGCAGAACCAAAAGGAACTTCAATCGTAATTCCGATGGGATCAAACTGGAAGAATGTGTAATCTGTTCCCCCTAACTCAATGGTTACATTCGCTTTTTCTTGGGTTAAAATGGGTGTTTTTTGATGGATTTCGCTTTCTAGAACAACAATAATCTTATAATTCGATGTTCCACTGTTAATAATACTGATGAGGGTTTCTCCATTACTTGTGTTGGTGCTAAATAAATAGGAGTCACTTGGATAGAGTCTAGCAGAGACATATCCATCTTCATCTTTTACGCCGTTTAATTGGCTTTCATAGAAAGAAGCGAACGTGGATGGAATCACAGCATTGATTTCTTCTGTGGATAGTGGCATGATACTCTCTTTAAGATAGAGCAAATCAACTAAATAGGGTTCATTGATCTCTGAAACATTAATGTAAATACTATGTCGAAGGGTAAACCATCCGTGAATGACGATAGAAGAAGAACAAAGAATGAAAACAAGACTCAATAATAACAGTGAAAATTTTTTCATGGGAATCCCTCTATGAAGATTCTATTTTTTTTAGATTGATTAATTCAACAAATCAATGGTTGTTTGTGAGAACGTGATGACGACAACGGTTTGTTGACGGAAATGGAGACGATCTTGGACTCCTTCTGCTACTAGAGCGTTATAGAACAGGGTTGCATCTTGTGCAGTTGCGAATTGGAATACTTCAGCCCAACGTTCTACTTGATTGACATAACCGAGATAATATTGAACAAGATCAACAGAAAGACTATACTTGCCAACTAAGGTGTTCGTGGTATAGTAAGCCATGGACTCTTCATCTCTCGGAGTGAAGGAATAGCCACCTGTTTCCATTTTTGAAACAACTTGGGTGAAATTGGTATCGACTGCGGGAGTATCTTCAGTGACTGAAAAAGCTACTTTCTCCATATATTCGCCATCGAAATATAACCAAACTTCATACTCACCTACTGGCCATCCACTGGTGGGTTTGGTCAGATTAAACTGGAATGTAGAATTCGCGTCTTCTAACGTCAGTTCCGCGTCCAAAATCAAAGTATCGGGGTCTGATTCTACCCAGTACCATTCTGCCTTTAGGACAGAATCAACAGTCGCATTCCGGACTTCTCCAGTTAGGTAGAAAACAGGAGAATCGACATCAAACTCCGTCGTAATTTCTAATGGATTCATGTTTTTATCAATGCCTTTTGACATTTGTAAATCGATGAAACGAACTCCGCTTTGACAAGCACTTAAGACGAAAATGAAAAGAAATAGAATAACAGATTGAACAAGGTGTAATTTGTGTTTCATATGTTGCCTCCTCATGGTGAAAATCTCATGGAGTAACTCGTTGTTGCCGAACACTATTTTTACAGTATCATAGAAAATGGCTAAATTCAAGCATTTCAAAGATATTCAAGAGAATATTTCACTGGTTCTATAACGAAATCCATGTATCTAACTCGATTTTTTCAGGATAAATCAGTATAATGAAAGTAGTATTTCAAGGAGGATTATGATGATAGGACATCTCGAACATTTAGAAAAAAAACCGATTATTCACCCGGAAAGTGATCACGCATTTATGCAAGTGCTAGTTTCTCAAACAGAAGGGTGGAGTGATCATGTCATGCGCGTGGTTACAGTGGAGGAAAATGGGTACACGCCCAAACATGCTCACCCCTGGCCGCACATTAATTATATGATTGAAGGGGAAGGCAGTTTAATGATGAATGGGGAATTGACTCCAGTCAAAGCGGGGTCCTATGCTTTTGTCCCTGGAAATGTGTTACACCAATTTCGTAACGAAGGAAAGACTCCTTTTAAATTCATTTGTATTGTCCCCAAAGAAGGACATAAGTAGTCTGTCATTCGTAAAGTTGTGTTTATCATAGAAGGAGTTTATCAATAATCAAATAAGAAAACCATTTCTATGATAAAATAGACGAAAAACGAAAGAGGTTTATGATGATTTATGTAACTGGTGCGAGTGGCTTTATCGGCAGTAACACGATTCGTTCCTTCATTGAAGAACATATTCCTTGTGAAGCCATCTCGCGGAATCCACTTCCAATCGAATGGGACTTAGAAGTCAAGGTCCATGTGGGATCCTTCATGGATGAGTCTTTTTTACGTTCCTTTTTGAAACAAGATGATGTCATCATCCATTGCGCCGGAGTCATTGATGTATTTCATTCTCAAAAACAGCAGTCGGATCTCGTCAATATGGAAGGAACTAAAATAATGACCTCGATTTGTGAAGAACTGGGAGTCTTCCTTGTCTTTGTTTCTTCCGTCGATGCCATCTATAAATCAGATTCGACTTCCACGATTTTCGAGCCCACTGATTTTATATTTCCCAAATGGCCCAATCATTATACCTATGTAAAAGCCAAAAGTGCAGAGTGGGTGTATTCTTTGCTTCAAAGCAATCAATTAAAAGGAGCGATTGTGTATCCCTCAGCCGTTGTGGGTCCAAGGGATTACAAACCATCTCTCATTGGGAAGGAGATTAAGAAAATTATCCATTCAAAAGTGTTGTTTGCCCTTCGCGGGGGATATAACTTCATTGATGTTCGCGATGTTGCTAAAGGACTTGTCAAAATCGCTCTCTATAAGAAAAAGGGTTCCTTTTTATTGACGGCTCACGAAGCAACCATTCAAGAACTCTATCACATGATTCGGATGAATTTAAAATCAAAAAAACGAGTAATCTCGATTCCGAATGTCATCGCAAAAGGATTCGTTATGTTATACAAAAACTATTCCATGACGATGATACATGCGATAGAAGACAATTATCACTACAGCAACAAAAAAATGATACGAGAACTAGACGTTCATCCAAGACCACTAGAAGAAACCATTCAGGATACACTGAATTGGTTTCTAGATAGGGATCAAAACAAAAAGGAGACCTTATGAAAATCGAACCCGCTATCCGTGCCAATATTTGTTTAAATGCGCATCCTCTTGGCTGCAAAGAATATGTTGCAAGACAAATTGCAGAAGCCAAACAACAAACTCCTTTTCAAGGGCCGAAGAATGTCCTCATCATTGGGGGCTCTTCGGGGTATGGGTTATCCAGCCGGATTGCATTAGCATTTGGTGCTAATGCTAACACCTTGAATGTGTCTTTTGAATCCCCCCCTAGTGAGAAACGAACCGGCTCAGCAGGGTGGTGGAATAATTACTATTTCCGTGAACTAGCCAAAGAAACCAATCATATTCATCTCGATCTTGTCCTGGATGCGTTTCGGAAAGAGACGAAGGAAGAAGTCATCCATACGATCAAACAACATTTTGGATCCATTGATTTAGTGGTCTACTCCCTTGCCTCTCCGGCACGAATCAATGAAGAAACAAATGAAACAGTTCGCTCTGCGATTAAAAGTCGCACTGAACCAGTCGTCGGGAATACCATGGATGTAACCACCCGCAAGATTTTTCCAATTACGGTTGATGTTGCGAGTGATCAAGAAACGGCTGACACGGTATTCGTGATGGGGGGAGGCGACTGGGCAAACTGGATTCATGCGTTATTCCAAGCATCTTTATTATCAAAAGGGGTAAAAACGATTGCATATACCTACATTGGTGGCCCCTCCACTTCCAGTATTTACCGGCATGGAACCTTAGGAAAAGCCAAAGAACATTTAGAAGCGACCGCTGTTTCACTCAATCAATTATTGCAAGATGCGCTTCAAGGAGAAGCCCTTATCTCCTCTTCAAAAGCCGTAGTAACAAAAGCTTCTGTCTTTATTCCACAAATGCCAATTTATGTTAGTTGTATTTATGATGTCTTATTGCGTAAAGGGAAACAGGAAACCATTTTACAACACAAATATCGACTCTTTCAAGATATGGTCTATGGTTCGAATCGAATTACAGACGATCAAAAACGGATTCGTTTGGATCATATCGAAATGGAACCACAGATTCAAGAAGAAGCACTATCTTTAATGAAAAACACTTCTGAAGAAGCGTTTAAAATCTTACCGGGTACAGAATTGTTCATCCAAGAATTTTATCAATTGAATGGATTTGGTTTTGATCATGTTGATTATGAAGCCGATATTGACCCCATCCAATTAGCAAAATAAAAAAGAGCACATTCTCATTTAGCGAGGATGTGCTTTTTGTTTAGTTCCAGCGACGTGGGTCCCCTTTGATTTGGTCAAGGATTGCCATATCTTCTTGTTTGATTTCAAAATCAACTTGGGCATTTTGGATAATTCGCTCTTCATGAACCGATTTAGGAAGGGGAGCGGTCTCTTTTTGTAAACAATAGCGAATGCAAATTTGTGCTGGAGACACATCATATTTTTTCGCAACTTCTAGAATCGTGGGATTACTTAACAAGAATCCAATTCCAAGTGGAGAATAGGCTTCCACAACAATGTTATGAGCCTTACAAAAAGCAAGTGTTGCTTTTTGATCAAGTCCAATAAAGTAAGCAATTTGATTGACATGGGGGACGATTTCACAGTGGTCTAAAATGTTTTGTAAATCAGATGGAGAAAAATTACTTACTCCAATCGACCGAATCTTCCCTTGGCGGAATCGTTCTTCCAAAGCCTTATAGGCAAGAACGTTTCCTTCTTTACAATCTTTACCGATTTGGGACCATGGCCAAGGCGCATGAATGAGATATAAATCTAAATACTCCAAGCCCAGTTTTGCCAACGTTTGGTCAAACGCTTGCAATGCTTCTTCATAGTTCTTAATATGGGATTCTAATTTCGATGTGATGAAGATTTCTTCACGGGGAATGAGACTATCTTTCACTGCTCTTCCAACCGATTCTTCATTGCGATAAGCCGCAGCGGTGTCGATATGGCGGTAACCATGTTTCAAAGCCCAGAGGACGGATTGATAGCATTCATCGCCATCTTTGACTTGCCATGTACCTAAGCCGATTTTGGGTAATTTGACGCCATTGGAAAGTGTAAAAGTTTCTGTTAACATACGCATATTGATTCCTCCCTTTGGTATCATTATATCACGTTTTCTTTATTAGTAACGGGTTACTTATCACAATGTATTGGAGTACGTTAACGTTTGAAGATGCCGCCCAGTTGTTTCCGGAAGACAAAAACGAGTAGGCTGGAGAAAAATAACACAGCACTGCTAATGATCAACCAAAGGGGATTGGCAAGTGGTTCTTGAAGTTCTGTGGCTTGTGAGAAGGCACTTTGTAGGGATTGAACAAGTTCACTTGGGATAAGGGCTTGTTCGTCTTCGGTCAAGGCATCGAAAGAGTCTTTTGTGTCAAAGACTACCTCGCGATTCGAAAGAGTGATTTCACTGGGGAGGGTTTCAATGAGATCGATGACATCTTGAGCATTTTTAAGTTGTTCGACGACAAGTAATAATTGTTCTAGTTTAGCGACTAAACGGTGGTCTAACTTTTCATATTGGGGCGGAGTCAAGGATTCCATTGATTGTTGAGCGAATTGCACATCTTCAATCAAATCAAAAGTAATCATTTCTGGTAGTTCATCGATGATGGTAGTAACCACTAACGCTGCCTCACAATCCAACACTTTTTGTTCTGCATCTAGTAATTCTTGAAAGTTTGAAACCAAGAGTTTTTGACGCTTATTAAGCTTGTCGTATGCTTCTCGTGCTGCCACAACCAAATCCTTTTGGGCTAGGGTGACCGTTTCTGGAAATGCATCAATCAAATCAACGACTGCATACGCAAAACTTTCTAGATAGACAATTCGATCTTCTGCATCTACCAAAGTAGAATAATTGGTAACCCTTGCCTTCTGAGCACTGTCTAATAATTCATAAACAGCTCGAGCAGCGATGACATCATCTTTGTCAAGTAAAGATACAGGACAAGTTATGGTGTCAATCATAATAATCATGGTTTGAACTTTACTGTATTGCCGATCAATTTGATCCATTGCATCCACTAAGATTGCATGATTTGTGACGAGCGCTTTTTGATCTTCAGTTAATGCCTCATAGGCGTCTCTGGCAGCATATACAGAATCCTCATCATCTAGGGTGAGAGGATTCGGGATTAAGTCAATTAAGGCAATGACCACATTTGCTTGGTCTTGATCGGTTGTGTCCAAAATAGCTCCACTAGCAAGTAAAGGGATTTGGATCGAAAAAAGGAAGCTTATTACACCTAAAGAGAGGATGAATGTAGCGAATCGTTTTAGAAACATAAGTAGAACCCCTTTCACTGAATAATGCAAAGAAAGCCCGACTCATCGGGCTTCACAATCATTGCACTAAGGAAATATTCCTTACGCTATTTATATCAATTCTAAGATTGAAATGCAAATCATATGCTTACATGTCGGAGCATATGATTTGCAATTATTTCGAATTCGAAATATAATGATGGCGAGGAGTGATACTATGAACCCATTAAGAGGAATTCACCACGTCACTGCAATTACAAGCAGTGCTGAAAAGATTTACCAATTTTTCACCTATGTTCTTGGATTACGGTTAGTAAAGAAAACGATTAACCAAGATGACATTCAGACTTACCATTTGTTTTTCGCAGATGATCGAGGCAATGCTGGGACGGATATGACCTTTTTTGATTTCCCTGGAAGTGTGAAAGGACATAAAGGACGCGATGAGTTAGCAATCACCGGTTTTCGTGTTCCTGATGATGCAGCTATTGAATATTGGAAAAAGCGTTTCGAAAAGTACAATATCAATCACCATGAGATTCAAACCTTATTTTCTCGTAAGATGCTTTTCTTTACCGACTTCGACGGCCAAGAATATGCCCTAGTTTCAGATGAAAATAACCAAGGAATTAGTAGTGGAACCCCTTGGCAAAAAGGGCCGATTCCACTGGAGTTTGCAATTACTGGTTTAGGACCGATGTTTGTGCGTGTTTCTGAATCTAAAACGTTTGGCAGAATTTTGACCGACTTGTTATTCATGACGAAAAAAGAAACTGAAGGAATCTACACTCGTTTTGATATGGGAGAGGGTGGAAATGGTGGAATGATGATTACCATTACTGACTCTACTTCACCTTTAGCAAGTCAAGGATTTGGATCGATTCATCATGTTGCTTTCCGCGTAGCTTCTCGAGAGGAACTGAACGAATGGATCGCTTATTTCACTAAAATGAGAGCTCCTCATTCTGGCTTTGTGGATCGTTTTTATTTTCAATCTCTTTACACAAGACTCTATCGACCGGTATTATTTGAATTTGCGACAGAAGGTCCGGGGTTTATTGATGATGAAGAATCCTATGAAACCTTAGGAGAAACCTTAGCGCTTCCGCCAAAATTCCGATCTCAACGAGCAAAAATAGAATCACTAGTTCGCCACATTGATACGAAAAGAAGTCATTTGACATTTGAAAAGGAATACCTATGAAATCGCCATTAAAAACAATTACAATTCTTTTTCGAGCTCAGAGTGCAATCGAATCACTGATAAAGGCTGATATTAAACAGTATGGAATGAGCGTCT
The DNA here is from genome assembly GCA_964483655.1 of uncultured Candidatus Izemoplasmatales bacterium. GTDB lineage: Bacteria > Bacillota_I > Bacilli_A > Izemoplasmatales > Hujiaoplasmataceae > JAUXXX01. The sequence goes on along the minus strand of CAZABW010000029.1, from coordinate 8,768 downwards.
CAGAATTTGCGGTATTAGAAGCACTCTACCATAAGCAAGTTCTTACCGTTACTGAATTAGTCGAGAAAGTACTGATAGCTCCTTCCTCTATGAGCTATGTGTTAGACCAAATGAGTCGAAAAGAATGGATTTTACGAACGCAGGATTCACAAGACAAACGTGCGTTCCAAATCACCCTTCTACCAAAAGGTCTCCACCAAATCACCACGATTTATCCGATGCATGAAGCGAATATGAGGAAACGATTAGATCGATTGACCCCAGAAGAAGAAATGCAATTGCAGGAATTATTGAAACGAATCGGAAAGTAGAATGAGTCGCTTTATCAAGCGATTCTTTCTTTTATAAAATGATAAAACAATTCCATTGAAAAAGCAGGTCATTTCATCTACAATGGATGCGTTGACGTTTATTTGAGGAGTCCCTGATGGAGCAATTAGTTATCTCTTCGAAAGAAGAAAAGCGAAGAAACGCAATTTTGCAAGGCAATCTCTGGAAAGTGGTCTTTTGGATGACCACTCCTCTTGCGATATACGCCCTATTTAATTACTTATATTCGTTTATCGACTTTTTACTTGTATCCTTAATTGGTACTGATGAAGTGGCATCAGTCTTTTTCATTGATGATATTCGTGGCGCAATTATCGCGATTGGCGGGGGATTAGCCATCGGGGGAGCAGTCTATGTCGCTCGGCATTATGGCGCCGGTCAGTTTGAAGAAGCACGGAAGCACGCTGCTCAAACCCTACTTTTAACTGTGATTGTCACGGGACTTGTAGCGCTTTTTATGGTCCTCTTTGCTCATCCCATTTTGCAATTGTTCAACGCTCCTGCTGAAGTGATTGAAAAAGGGATGGGCTATTATCTCGTCCAAATGGCCTCAACCTTTGTGGTTGGGATTAATAGTGTGTATATGGCGATTGAACGATCCAAAGGGAATACCAAAACGGTTATGAATTTAAATTTGGTTGCGATGGTGATTAAACTGTCCTTATCTGCACTCTTTGTCTTAGTTCTCAATGGAGGAACATTCGAAATCGCCTTAGCAACCCTGATTGCCCAATTATTCTTGATGGGGTTAGGAATCATCGTTTTGTTCTCAAAAAAAAGCGTAATCGGAATTCGAATGCAAGACCTGCACATCGATCGCAGTGTGATGCGTCAAATTTTTATCTTAGCACTTCCTGTGATTGCCGGTAAGTTTTTCTTCAGTTTAGGCCGTGTGATTGTGAATGGATTAGCGGCTGTCTATGGAACAGTAGCGATTGCGGCGTTTGGATTGGCTTCAAAACTTGTGGGTGGACCTGGTGCAGTAGCGCTTATCTTTGAAGAATCTACCGCTAGTATCGCCAGCCAAAACATTGGGGCTCGAAATATGAAACGGGCTTTTCAAGCGTATGGAATTGCCAATCTTTATGCGGCAATCATTGGGTTTATTGGGTTATTTCTTGTTAGTCATTATGTCGATCAGATGATTCCTTGGTTTAGTACGAATGCCCAGAATGAATTCATTGAACTCGTGAAGGCCATTTTCTTATTTGAGCGTTTCTCAGCGGTATCTGGAGCAACAATTGGGATTGTCGCAGCGCTTTTCATTGGATTTAAAATTACAAAGGTAACCCTAATTATGAATCTAATCCGAGTTTATATCTTTCGGATTCCAGCATTGTTTCTCTTTATCGCATTACAAACAGGCCCCATCTCTTTAGGGTATGTGATGTTTATTTCAAATACAGGAACAGCGATATTGAGTTTAATTTTGGTTATCTTATTTTATTTCCATGTAAAAGCCTATGGCCATTTGGATATGCGTTTCGTCAGTAGCGAAATGCGTTAACAAGCAAATAACTTGCAAACTCCTCCTTCAAATAGGATAATACCTTATGGATAGGGGGGATGATGATGAGGTTTGAATATTGGTTTGATGTATCATGTCCGTTTTGTTTTATTGCGCATCAACGATTGTTAGAAGCAATTTCATTGTTTCCCGATGAAGAGGTTTCCATTATTTATAAAGCCTATCAACTCCAAGTTGATTTACCAAAAGAATCCCCTGAAGATTACCTTCATGATTTCGCAAGGATTCACCATTTAAACATTGCTCAGGTTCAAGCGGCTTTGGCTTCTGTTACTAAAATCGCTCTTGAATGTGATTTGAATTTTGATTGGGAACACGCTCATTTAACAAATACCTTCGATGCCCATTTGCTGGTTCAGTTGGCGCAAACGAAAGAACGAGCAACCGAAGTTGTCCTTGCGTTGTTTCAAGCGTATTTTCTCGAAGGAAAGAACGTCGCTAATAGAGATTTTTTACAATCGATTGCGAAGTCTTATGGGCTTTTAGAGAATAATGATATATCTATTTGGGATGAACCAAGTCTATCTCAAAAAATCATTCGCCATCAAAAAGAAGCGGAGCATTATCACATTCAAGGAGTTCCTTACCTCATCGTGAATCGGAAGTACTCCATCATCGGGCTTCAAACAACACAACATTATTTGAATGTGATGAAATCCATTCGGAAAGAGTCGCATCAAGATCGTTTGCCTGAAGAAAAAGATCAAACGACCTATTGTGTGGGCGACCGATGTTATCGTAAATAAATCTCACCCACCTTGCAAAATCGTTGGTTTTGCGATACGATAAAGAAGGTGGTGATACGATGAAGCAATTTGTATGTGAAGTAGCAACATTAAAACAAAAAGGTAAAGTGCGAGTGTTTGTGAATAACAAACCGGTATTGGTCGTTTGGATCGATGACCAACCTTATGCAGTCCATGATAAGTGTCCTCACGAATCTTATCCTCTGTCAACTGGTCGAATTCGTAATGGTGTCATCGAATGCAAAGAGCATGGTCTTGAAATTGATTTGAAGACTGGACTTGTTCATGATGAAGCCAAAGCGGATTATTTAAAAATGAGTGAATATGATCGCTCGATTAAAACCTATCAAACAGGAATTGAAGACAATAAAGTTTATGTAGAACTCTAAGAGCGCATCAGCGCTCTTTTCAAAAGGAGAATTATATGAAAATAGCAAAAATCATAGCGTTGTTAGGCGTTATAGCGATGAGTATCGCGTTAATTCAAGGATTTGTTGGGGGAGATTTTTCCGCTGATGGAGCTTTGATTTTACAAAACCCATGGGGAATTGTATCACTCGTTGATTTATATGTCGGGTTTATCTTGTTTTCTTTATGGATTGTTTTCCGTGAACAAAATTGGATCGTTAGCGTCATTTGGGTGATTTTGATGATGGTTCTTGGGTTCTTTACAGGTGCACTCTACGTGTTCATCACCCTTCATCAAGCGAAAGGCGACTGGGTGGTCTTTTTCATGGGAGCGAAAAAAGCAGAAAAAGTAAGAAAGAGCTAAAGCATGAAATCCATCTTACATGATGTCTTCGATGAACTAAAAAAAATCGTTACCGGTACGACACTCGACGCTATTTTCCCAATTCTTGTATTCCTCATCATTCAACCTTGGGTGCAGGTATGGATTGCCGCTTTAGTAGCCATCTTTCTGTCTCTATGTTTTTTCATTTTACGTTTGATTCAAAAAAGAGCCTGGGCTTATGCTTTGTTTGGTTTTATGTCCGTTGTGGTAGCAGGATTATTTTCATTACTATCTGAATCCGCAACAAATTTCTTTTTCCCTGATTTGATATCCACTGGTCTGTTGTTTCTCATCAGTTTTGTTTCTGTTTTTACAACCTCACCCATTGCCATTTGGATGAGTCATTTAACAAGGAATTGGCCTCTTTCTTGGTATCGAAGAAAGGATGTTTCTCCCGCATATCGTTTGGTCAGTCTCTTGATAACGGGTTATTTTGGGGTTCGTTTGATTGTATTATTCTACCTCTTTGAGGGGGACAATCCCAATGCGCTTGGCTTAATTTCCACCTTATCTGGAACCCCCCTTCTTATCCTTGTGTTAGTCGTTGGGTATATTTTAGGAATTCAAAAATTAAGAACTTTACAAGGCCCGAGTGTCGATGAGTTCTTGAATCAGAAACAACCCCCCTATGAGGGACAAAAAAAAGGATTTTAACTATCCTTGCAAAAACATCGGTGAATCGGTATAATATTTCTATCACGATTAAAAAGGAGAATGTATGAAGAAGAAGTTATTACTCTTTGTTATTGGACTACTAGTTTTCAACTTCTTGTCATGCCAAAAGGAGACGACCATGCCACAAAATCCCGTTGCGACGATTGAAGTAGCCGGCTTTGGAACCATGAAAGTGGAGCTTTATCCTGAGTTCGCACCGAATACCGTCCATAATTTTATCGATTTAGCACAAAAAGAGTATTACGATGGGTTGATTTTCCATCGAATCATTAAAGATTTTATGATTCAAGGGGGAGGATCACAAACACCTTCCTGTGCAATTAAAGGAGAATTTACGAAAAATGGCGTGAATAATCCGTTAAAGCATGAAAGAGGAGTCATTTCGATGGCAAGAACTTCGGTGATGGATTCCGCAACAAGTCAGTTTTTTATTGTTCATAAAACAAGTTCGCATTTAGACGGATCTTATGCTGGATTTGGGAAAGTAATTGAAGGGTATGATGTCTTAGATCGTATCGCTATCGTTCAAACTAGTGTTGGCGATCGTCCCGTTCAGAATGTAGTGATTACCTCAATCCGGGTAGAAACATTCGGACATACGTATCCCAAAGCTGTTTGTGTTAAATAAGAAAAAAGTTCACTGCAAAGTGAACTTTTTTAATCAGAAATGATTTCGTATGGCCAAAAGTAGATGCCACCCATGTCATAAACAAACTCATAGCCCAATTCAATCATTTCAGCAGCAGCAACCGCACTTTTGTTGCCAGTCCGACAATAAACGATGTAGATTGCTTGTTTATCAGGTATGAGCATATCAACAATCAAAAGAAACTCATTTAAGGGAATGTTAATTGCGCCAGGAATCCGGAACTCTCGAAATTCTTCTTCGGTTCGAACATCAACTAAAATGATGGATGGATTTTCATCTAACATGCTTTTTCCTACGGTTGCGTTAATCAGGATAGCTTGTTTTCTTGTCGTTGTCGTTATCATGGTTGTTGTCGTGGTTACCTCTGGGGTACTCGTGGGCAATCGATTCGAAGTATTGAGGGATGAAGTTGTTGTATTTTGACAGCCAATCAACACGAAAATAAAGACAGCCATTAGAATCAAAAGAAATAGTTTTTTCATACATCTCACCTGTTTGTATTATAACGCGATTTTCAACATTGTGCTAGCAAATTGCTTGAAGGTTATTCTTTGGTTTTATCTTGATATTTTTTTGTTTTTGATTTATAATCGATGCCATTGGGGGCGAGATTTTTGGGTAGTTTATTTGATTTGACACACATTTTATACATTTTGATTTCTTTATCCGTTTCAGCTGGATTGATTTATTTTGGAAAACGTGTTTGTAAAACACCAAAACAAAAAGACCAGTTCTTGTTCATTTTCGCGTTTTTAACCTTTGCATTGCACATCAGTGTCTTATGGGTAGACTTCTTACGAAACGGACAAGCAGGAGTTCCAGATAATGTTTTGTTTCCCATCTATTTTTGCAATCTTTCTATGTATGTCTTATTTTTTGTTTCTCTTTCGAAGAATCAAAAAACCAAATCATTTCGATTCTTTGCGATTATGGCCGCATACGGTGGGATTTTTGGTTCATTAATCTCGTTGTTTTATCCCCAATATTATATTGGCGCAGCGAGTATCTTTGAGTGGGGCGTTTTTAAAAGCATGCTCAGCCATTCAACGATGTTGATTGGTGGAGTATGGTTATTAGTCAACTCGTACTTTGTCGTGGAGATGAAGAACGTTCTGACGTACTTTTACGGATTACTCTTTTATGGGGCGATTGGCCTTTTTGTGAATGGGTTGTTTGAACTTTTTGGCCTTTATGATCCCAATGCTATGTTCCTATCTCATCCCCCACTAGCGGAAGCACCTTTCTTAAATGCTTATGTGATTGCCTTACTCATGTGCCTGTTGATGGCAATTGGGATTTCCATCTATCAACGTATCCTTACAAAACAAAGCGTACCTAGGAACCAAGTCCAAGAAGCCACAACATAATGTGGCTTTTTTGTTTGATTTTGGGATAGTGCGGTTTTCAAACCATTGAATTTGTGATAGAATACTAAAGAAATGTATTTATGAATCAAGGAGGAAACTATGTCCAAAGATGTACTAAAACGATTTGCGCCATTCATTGTGTTTATCCTCTTTTTTGTTGTGATTTCCACATTCGCAGCATTCCTCAATTCAAGTGATATCCAAATTGAAAAGTACACAGCAAACATCGTGATTAATTCAAGTGGTGATATGACTGTATCAGAACGATTTGATATGCAATACGATGGCGATTACTTTGTCCGCTTTCGCGACATTGCTTTTAATAAGTATGGGGAAGGCTATCCCCTCTATGTGTCGAATCAAAACCGGGCTACCTTTGATGAGACGAATGCTCAAGTTCGAGTTTACCGTGATAACGTAGAAATCACCAATCAAGTCCGAATCGGATATTCTTTCGAAAACGATCGTGATGAATATGGAGATTTGATTACCTGCTACCCCAATCGAAGTGAATGTGAGTCGTTATTTGTCGATTTCACTTCAGTAGGTGGATTACGTGGCAATATCTCGTTTGAGTATCAATATACCCTTCAAGGCGTCATTACCTCTTACTCGGATGTTGCTGAGTTAAACTGGCGTTTGTTTGATTACATGGAAGCGACTGTCGAGTCCTCGGAAGTAAATATTCACTTTCCAAGCAATTCATTCGATGTCGAAGACTTCTATGTGTATGGTCATGGTTTATCCAAAGGGACCATCAACATGATTAGTAATAATCAAGTTCAAATTTTGACCGAAGAAATCAAAACCACTGATTTTCTTGAGTTCCGAGTGTTAACACCTAAGGATTTGTTCCCCAACATTCGCAATGCTAATATTGTAATAGAAGATTCCATGAATCTAGAAGCCCTTGTGGCTTATGAGCAACAATTAGCCAATGAAACCAACTTCCGTATTTTAATGGCTCAAGTTCTCTTAGGTGGGGCGGTTGTCGTTGCTTTGTTGATGGCGTATATTACCTATTACGTTTATAAAAAATACGACAAAGAATATACTCCTGCTTTTCAAGCCAAGTATTTCCGTGATTTACCAAGTACAGAAACACCAGCAGAAGTCTCGTATCTGTTCCACATGCAAAAGATTAACGATGAAGATGTTACTGCTACCTTGTTAGATTTAATCCGTCGGAAATTTGCGACAATCGAATACTTTGGTCAAGATACCACTTCCAAAGATGCTGATTTTACTTTGAGATGGGATACCTCGAAAGACACAAAAGAACTACTTCCCCATGAACTTCATTTGCTTCGCTGGTTCTTCCAAGTCGTTGGAAATGGGAATATGGTTACAACCAAACAGATTGAAGCGTTTGGGAAAAAAGGGATTACTCAGGCAGAACGGTTCCAAAAAGAAGCGCGCGAGTTTGTTCAAAAAGCAAAAACGACTGCTTCAAAACATGACTATTTTGAAAAAACCTTATCAGCAGGAAAAAGTAAAGCAGCTTCCTTTGTTGCGATTCCGGTCATCTTTGGCATACTATCCTTCTTAGTTGGAAGCATGATGGTTGTTGAATTTACCATTCCCTTAATCGTGAGTATCTCCATCTCATTTGGTTATATTGTTTATGTTGGTCAAATCAAGAAGCGTTCTGTCAATGGGAATGAACTATTCGCAAAATGGAATGCCTTTAAGAATTTCTTACTTGATTTTGGAAACATGCCCGACTATCCAATGCCCTCTGTCATTGTTTGGGAGCACTACATCACTTACGCAACATCGTTTAAAATTGCCGATAAAGTCATGGATCAATTACGGGTAAAACTACCCCCAGAATTAACTGAAACATCAGGAGCTACCTATATGGGGCTCGGTTATGGCCGCAGAGGATTCTATTACGGATATGCTCTTGGCCGTGTATCACAATCCATTTCCACAGCCCGCTCCAATTCACTCCAAACCATATCTGCACATCACGCAAAAGCTTCTGGTGGTCGTGGTGGCGGGTTTGGTGGCGGAAGTTCATTTGGTGGCGGTGGAGGCGGCGGCAGAAGCCGTTAATATAGAAGGAGGAAAAAGAATGCCCTGGATTATTATTGGAGTTGTTGTAGTTGTAATCGCTTTTTATGTTATCTCCGTGTATAACGGATTGGTTCAAGCCCGCAATAAAGTACGCAATGGATGGAGTCAAATTGATGTGCAATTAAAACGTCGGTTTGATATGATTCCCAACCTTGTGGAAACCGTCAAAGGGTATGCTTCCCATGAAAAAGATATTTTCGAACAATTTGGGAAAGCACGTGGGTTGTATCAACAAGCGCAACAAACAGGAGACGTCGCGATGGCTGCGCAAGCAGAACGTGGGGTTGCTGGAGCATTAAGCCGGTTAATCATGGTTCAAGAAGCTTATCCAGAATTAAAAGCCAATGAAAACTTTAAAGAATTGATGGCACAACTAAAAGACACGGAAGACAAAATTATGTTCAACCGCCAATTCTATAATGACACCGCAATGGCGTTTAATAACAAAGCAGAAGTCTTCCCAACCAACATCGTTGCGAAACTCTTTAAGTTCCAATTAGCAAAATACTTTGAAGTTGACGCACCAGAAGAACGTCAAGCAGTAAAAGTAAAATTCTAATGAATTGAAAAAAGCGAGTCCCATTGGATTCGCTTTTTCTTT
>CAZABW010000028.1:18855-22703 GCA_964483655.1 uncultured Candidatus Izemoplasmatales bacterium | reverse complement strand
ATCTTTTTTGGAGGATTTATGAAACGCCTTACTCTATTCTTGATTACCTTTCTGTTTTTACTAACAAGTATCGCTTGCCAAACCACCCAAACAACCACTTCCACGACATCTAGTCAAACAACAACCCAAAGCACTTCCACGAGTCAAACAAACTCCACAACATCAACAACTCAAACAACCACCCAAACAACAACGACTCCAACAACACAGTCCACTAGTACAACCACAACGACGACCTCGGATTTGAAAGAACCATTCCGTCCCACGTCGTTTCAAACCATCCAAGACCACATGGATGTCGTTGGGATTCCTTCTGTTGGAGATCTTCGCATTTTAGTTTTCGCAGTTGATTTCTCTGATTACCCTGCGAATCAATCTGGAATTACCATCAATCAAATTCAGACTGCATTTAATGGGACATCCAGTTCCATGGATTTTGAATCAGTTTCAAGCTACTATTTCAAAAGTTCCTATGGAAAGTTAAATCTGACCGCCGATGTATTTGGCTTCTATCGTGCCGATGAACCCTCCAGTTATTATGAAAACGAGTATGAAAAACTCTATGCGGTGGATGAGTTTGGTGACTACATCTACGGTGATGATGAAATCACATATCCTGACTCAGATTTAATTTATGAATTGCTCCTTCATTATGACAATCAAATTGATTACTCTGATTATGATGCGAATAACGATGGCTTTATTGATGCTGTTTATGTGATTTATACCGCTCCCGTTAGTTTTGATGAAGGTAGCGATTTATGGTGGGCGTATCAAGATATCTATATTTATGAAGGAGATATCTTTGATGGCGTAGAACCCTACTTCTTTATGTGGGCTGGGGTCGACTTCTTTTTCGAAGGAAGTGATGCCTTAAATGCTCGGACGATTATTCATGAAACCGGTCATCTTCTTGGATTAGAGGATTACTATGATTATGATACAGAAGGGGAAATGAATTTTGGCGGTCTTGGTGGAGCGGATATGATGGATAATACCATTGGGGACCACAATCCGTTTTCAAAGTTGACGCTTGGGTGGATTACCCCTCTTGTTGTGACAGAATCAATGACGGTCGTTATCAATCCTTTTGAATCATCGGGTGATGTACTGCTTATTAAAAATGTTTGGAATAACACTATTTTTGATGAATATGTTCTTGTCTCCTTTTATACTCCAACCGGTTTAAATGAAGCCGATAAAGATGGAATTTTTACAATTCCTGGAGTCCTGATTTACCACGTTACTGCTCAAATCGCAGAAACAATGGATGAAGATTCCTATTATCCCTCAATCTATCAATACAATAATACTGATACTGTTCACAAGTTATTAAAAATAATCGAAGCTGATATGGGTAACGAAATCGAAGATTATGGAATCGCCGAAAATAGCGATTTATTCCAAACTGGGGATGGCTTTAAACAAACGATTTATCCCAACTACGAATGGAATACCATCAATCCAAAAAGTATTTCCTTTACCATCACAATCATCTCAATCGAAAACAATCAAGCCACTGTTCGAATCGATTTTGCAAACTAAAAGGGCGCGTCCTCAGGACGCACCCTTTTTACTTTCCATACATTTGATATAATAGCCAACTTACCAATCGTCTGGGTAAGAAGCGTTTTAAGAACACGAAGAATTGATAACTAAAGCCTACCGTCATCATCACCGGTAAAGTCTTCTTTTTTAGAGCTTTGTGGATGACTTTTGAGACCACTTCAGGTTCGACTCCATGTTCTTCATCATGTTCCATCTTCTGAACCGAACGAGCGATTCGATCAAGATATAATGCATCGGTTTCGATGGCTGACTTTTGTCGATTTTTCGTAAAGTCTGTTTTAGTGTCTCCCGGAAGAACCGAGACGACTCCAATTCCAAACGGGCGTAGTTCGTTTTTTAATCCTTCGGTAAAAGCGTTCATCGCCGATTTCGTCATCGAGTAAAAGGTTTGGAAGGGAATAATGAGTTCTCCAGCAACTGAAGAGATATTAATAACCCGACTTTTTTGTTCCTTACGCAGAAGTGGAATCGCCGCTTTCGTAATAAGAAACTGACCCACAAGATTCACATCGAGAATCGTTTGCACTTCTTCTAATGTCGTATATTCCACCGCTCCACTGATTCCCATGCCAGCGCAATTAATCAAGGCATATAGGCTTGGATAGTCTTTTTGTATCGCTTCAAATAATGACTGGACACTAGCTGGATTGCTGATATCACAGGCAAAGTATTTGGAAAAACAAGGCTCGGTACTAATCTTCCGTGAACAGCCCAAAACATCGTATCCTTTGGTGGATAAGTACTTGGCAGTCGCTAGACCAATTCCCGAGGATGCGCCAGTGATTAAAACGGTTTTATTCATGGCCTTTGTGTAACATTGCCATTAATTCTTCATCCGATTCCGGCAAGGAAGATAATACTTCATAAATGATTTGGGCTGCTTCATCCATTAATGCTTTGGTATGAGTGGAAGTATAGCTCGTCCGGATTAAACATTCCCCTTCTGGAGTTGCTGGTGGTAAGACTGGATTGACATAAACACCACGTTCGAATAACAACTTACAAGCCACAAGCGTTCTCGCTAATGTATAGGTATAAATTGGAATAATCGGGGCGATTGAATTATCCATAATTTTTAGTCCATAGGAAATAAGTTTGTTTCGCATATAAGCAGAAATTTCAAGCAATGCTTTTGGACGCTGTGGTTCATCTTGAAGAACGCGCAAAGCTTCTAAGGCACAAGCAGCGTTCGCTGGAGTAATCGCAGCACAGAAAATAAAAGGACGACTCTTATGTTTCACATACTCAACAACACTCCGATTCGCAACCATATATCCACCCAAAGAAGCGAGGGATTTAGAGAAGGTTCCCATAATAATATCGACATCATCTTCTAAATTGAAATACTCGGCAGTTCCACGTCCATGCTTCCCTAATACACCAAATCCATGAGCATCATCCACCATGACGCGTGCACCGTATTTCTTCGCTAACCGAACGATTTCAGGAAGATTACAAATGTCACCAGACATGGAGAAGACGCCGTCAGTCACAATCAATTTGCCCTTTTCAGGATCCGATTTTGCTAGTTCTTTTTCTAAATCTTCCATATCATTATGTTTATAACGAACCATGGTCGCATAACTTAACCGAATGCCGTCATAAATGGACGCATGATTTTCACGATCAGAAAACACCAAATCATTCCGACCAGCAATGGCGGAGAGAATCCCTAAGTTACTTTGGAATCCTGTTGAAAAGGTAACACAAGCTTCTTTATTGAGAAACTTAGCTAACTCTTTTTCTAACTCGATATGAGTCGTTAATGTTCCGTTTAAGAACCGTGATCCGGATACGCCAGAGCCAAACTCCTGAATCGCTTTGACTCCAGCTTCCATGACCCGTGGATGTCCTGTTAAGCCTAAATAGTTATTTGAACCAATCATGATTTTACGGTGACCTTCCATGGTCACTTCAATATCTTGTTTGGTCTCTAATGCATGAAAGTAAGGGTATACTCCCAAAGCTTTATATTCATCAACAATTGTAAATTCATCACACTTTTTAAATAGATCCATCGTATCTCTCCATTATTCCTCTTCGTTTTCTTCAATAATGTTACCGTGATAAATCACGAAATCATCTTCTACAACAAACTTTTCTAATGCATCTTGTAAATAGGGTAATTCGTCTTTCTCTAAAGCGAGTAGTTCATAGAAAGCTTCATTAAATAAGAGTGGTTCTAATTGATATTCCGCTTGTAAGAAAATCAATTCCTGCGCTTGATTGAGTGCATCAACTGGATAGGTGAATCCTTCATGATGGTGATGATGTTCATG
>CAZABW010000028.1:14639-18755 GCA_964483655.1 uncultured Candidatus Izemoplasmatales bacterium | reverse complement strand
GGATCTTTTTTCGCAGCGATACGAGCTGGAATGAGCCCAGAGATAAAAGCTAATACAATACTAATAGCAATGAGAACTACGATGTGCGTAACTGTCAACTTGGCAACGTTGGGAATCTCCGATTGCATTAAAATAACACGGTTAATCGGGATAATCAGGAGTAATGAAACAATAACCCCAACGCTTCCTGCTGCGAAACCAATCAATAAGTTTTCGGTATTGAATACTCGAGCAACGTCTTTCTTTCTCGCCCCAAGAGCACGTAAAACCCCAATTTCCTTGGTTCGTTCGATGACAGAGATATAGGTAATAATCGCGATCATAATGGAGGAAACAACGAGCGAGATAGCCGCAAAGCCGATTAAGACAATCGAAATCGTCTCAATAACTCCCTTAACCAGGTTCGTAAATGTTTGTGCTTGGTCAACATATTCAATCTTTTGCGCTTCTTCTAATCCAACATTGTATTGGTCTAAGTACGCTTTCACCGCTTCTTTATCTTTAAAATTATTAGCATAAATAAAGATGCTATTGATAGAGCCAATTTCATCAGGATGATTTTCTGCGATATAGTCCACTAAATCTTCTTGATAGCCAATCCCATTATTGAATATCGTTACATTCGATGTTTCCTTCGCTCGGACAATCGCAGTTATTTTTAGGGTGATGGCATTCGATACATCACTCGCCCCAGCTACATAGTTTCCGACAAACAAGCGTACTTCTTTTCCTAAAATCTCCTCAAAGGGAACTTGGAATGTATCCACTTCCTCATCCGGAATAACATATCCCAATCGTTCTAAGGTTGTTTTGTAGATTCGGTTGTATTCATCTACCACCAACATTACCTCGAAGGTTGTGCTATCGGTTGTGTTTTTTACAGGTAATGTCCCATATATGACATCATAATTCGTTCCAAACACCGATCCTTGGGGAAGTAATGTAAATCTTGAGGTAGAGAAGGGTGCTCCAGGGTTTGAGGGGGTCATAGGATTTTTTACTTCAGTATAAAAAGTCTTATAACTAGGGGACTCTGTTGTTCCTTCATTCACTAAAACCGTCATATTCACGTTACTTGTATACTTAATTCCAGCAATCTTCTCAGGAGCGACATTCGTCACATAATTTTCAACGTATTCCACATAGTCTTGAGTAATCACATTCGGAACAGAAAGATAATTTTGGAATCGTTGTTGGTCATATACTAAGGCGTAATCTATATCAGGATAGGTAGGTAAGTCTGTTTGACCTAACGTCCGCAACCTCTCAAAATCAAATCTCGAGGATGTAACCGCAATCGGATACCCCGCTAACGTCTCTTGCTCGAAGCGGGCAATTTCGTTGTTTAATCCATTGGACAGCGCTAAAACGAGGGCAATTCCAATGATACCAATAGACCCTGCAATCGCTGTTAACAACGTTCTGCCTAACTTCGTACGGATATTATTAAGAGAAGAAATAATCGCCGTTTTAAAACTCATTGCTGTCTTTTTTAATTGATAGGTGTTATCCAATTCATTGTTTTCTTTTATTGGACGTGAGTCATCTTCGACGACTCCATCTTTCAACTTAATAATGCGGTTGGAGTAAGCAGCGGCGAACTCTGGGTTATGGGAAACCATGATTACTAGTTTGTCTTTCCCAACTCGTTTAATGATATCCAAGATTTGAATGGAAGTTACCGAATCTAAGGATCCCGTTGGTTCATCAGCGAGAATGATATCTGGATTGTTCGCTATGGCTCTCGCAATCGCAACCCGTTGGGATTGTCCCCCAGATAACTGATTGGGACGTTTATGAATATGGTCTTTCAACCCAACTTCGATTAAGACTTCCTTGGCTCTAGCGGTCCGTTCTGATTGCGATACGCCGGATAATGCCATACCCATTTCAACGTTTTGCAAAATGCTTAAATGAGGAATTAAATTATGACTTTGGAAAATAAAGCCAATCGAGTTATTTCGGTAAGCATCCCATTCCGAGTCAGTGAAGTTCTTTGTTGATTTTCCGCTGATGACTAAATCGCCTGAATCATAGTGGTCTAATCCCCCAATGATATTTAGCATGGTGGTTTTTCCACATCCGGATGGTCCTAAAATCGTGACGAACTCACTTTGACGAAACGATAATGAGACTTGATTTAGTGCTGTCTGTTTAAATTCTCCTACGGTGTAGGTCTTAACAATGTTTTGAAGAGTTAACATGGTGTTTCACTCGCTTTCTGTTTTGCTACGCCGTAGAAAAGCAATTTGTACTGATTCGCTAAGGATTGGCGTGCATCTTTCATATTATACGATCGAACCATTGATTGGTAGAGTTGATGGCGGAGTAAGATAAACGTTACTTCAATGAGACGTAATCCATCTCTGCTGGATTCAAACTCATATTTGTCACGATCAATTAACCGAACTAAACTTTCAATGGTATTAAATCGCTCCATCATTTCTTCTGTTCGCTGCATATGGGCAGATAGATCAGAATGAAAGTGAGAAGCGAGGTTCATAAAAAATAAACGTTCTTTTTGATCTTCGTATTGTTTATATAAATCATCATGTAAGTCAAGCATGGCTTCAAATAAGTCCCCTTGACGAATGATGAGTTGTAAGCGCATTTTTTGAAATAAATCATCTCGAAATTGACGCATGAGATAATCCACTAAATCATAAATATCGCGAAAGTACATGTAAAAACTTCCCCTGGCAATATTCGCATCCTTGACAATGCGATTAATACTCACTTCCGCAAAGGGAACGCTGGAAAACTCGTTTTTTGCGGCACTCAATATCGCCTCTTGTTTTTCAGGATGTAAATTGAAAAAGGTATTGGATGGCATAAACTCACCTCGTTCTTATGTTCATTTATTATAGTATGACATCCTGTCATAGTCAAGGATTATGGCTTGACATTACGTCCTTTTTACAAAGTCATCACGCCTTGTTCACAAAAGAAAAACGCCAGTTGTCTGGCGTTTTTATGCTATTTTTGGGCGTTGCGAAAGATTTCTAACCCTTTATCTGTTAACTCATGTTTGACCATTGCATGAATCACTTTATAGGGAATCGTAGCGATATCAGCACCAGCTAGAGCCGCTTGACGCACATGCTCAGGATGGCGAATGGATGCGGCGATAATCTCTGTTTCAATGCCATAATTATCAAAAGCATAACGGATATCTTCTAATAGTCGGTATCCTGCCTCTGGGTCTTTCGTTAAGTCATCCAAACGTCCTAAGAACGGACTGACAAATGTCGCTCCCGCTTTAGCAGCCATTAAGGCTTGGGGTACACTAAAGACAAGTGTCACATTCGTCTTAATATTGTAAGAAGATAGCACTTTTGTGGCTTTGATTCCTTCCAATGTCATCGGTAATTTAATAGTAATATTGGGGTGCATCCTTGCGAAAATAAAGGCTTCACTCACCATTTCTTCAGCACTAGCTTCCTTCACTTCAGCACTGATAGGACCATCGATTAAATTAGTAATTTCTTGAATCACCTCTTCTATTTTACGGCCTTCTCTAGCAATCAGGGATGGATTAGTGGTTACCCCTTCAATGATGCCAAATGTACTTACTTCTTGAATTTCATGAATATTTGCACTGTCAATAAATAGTTTCATATCATCACTCCTCGATAATTAATTATACCATATGTTTTAATAAATACGTATGTTTGTATTCGGCGGGAATAAAAAAACTATACTTTTGCAAGTATAGTTATTCGCAACTGGTGCGCCATCGGGGACTCGAACCCAGGACCCAATGATTAAGAGTCATTTGCTCTACCAACTGAGCTAATAGCGCAGAAAATCGTGCAGTAATATATTACTGCAAATTCATTCTTTTGTAAACTGTTTTTGCTCGATTAAACGAAAAAATTGGGCCATATCTTCGTATCGGATGAGATAAACGCCATAGGCTTTCATCCCGACCTTCACAATTTCTACATCCGCTTCATTTAAGTAAACTGTGATGTTGTGAGCTCCAGGATAAACGATGCCCAGACGAATCAATCGCTTGGTTTGAACCAGCGAAAATTGACGAAATTCACGAACTCCATCCACTAAATCTGGATTTGTAGAACGTTTCCAACCCTTTAAGTTGGCATTTTTACACCA
>CAZABW010000028.1:6673-14539 GCA_964483655.1 uncultured Candidatus Izemoplasmatales bacterium | reverse complement strand
AGTACTATAAGGATTGGCACGATGTATTCCAAGCAGATCCCTCCTCGATGACCCTATTATAACAAAAAAAGTTGCCTAGAGGCAACTTTTAATTGGAGTTCTCGTGATTATTTAACTTTTGCGAAAAGATAAGAAAGAACATCAAAGTAAGATTGAGACTTAATGGAAACTCCAGCTGTTCCAGCTAAAGCGTTAGTACCATCTGTCGTCATACCAACACCACCTGCATTTGCTTTGTATTCCGCATTCCAACCATTTGCCATCACATAATCAGTAATGATGTTTGCTTGTTGGAACCATTCTAATTTGCTATTAGCGGTTAACCATGCTTGGTATCCTTCTAATGTTGCAGTAGCTGGATCTGTCAAAGATGCACTGTATGTATTGTAATGCATTTTGTAGTTAAATCCTTTTTCTTGTTTGGTTTCTGTATTCCATTCGAATTTGGATTTATCTGTTCTTTGGCTGTTTAGTTGAAGAACGTCTAATTTTAATTCTGATTTCGTTCCATCAGCAGCAACTGTCATGGTAGCGATGTAGAGGTCCGTTCCTGTACATTTAATCGCTTGGAATTTGCCAGCTTTTGCAAGTGCAATCGCTTCTTTTGCTAAATCAGAGTAACCACTGTTTTTCACAGTTACACCAGCGATATTGCTGATAACTTTGGTTTCAGCGTTGTATTCCATAGCATCAACGCCGTTTGCTAACCAATACGCTTCAATTAAAGCAGCTTGGGTATGCCATTCGTTTTTGCTATTAGCAGTTAACCATGCTTGGTATCCTTCTAGTGTTGCGGTAGCTGGATCTGTTAAAGATGCTTTGTAAGTATTGTAGTGCATTTTGTAGTTGAAGCCAAGTTCAACTTTGGTGGATGCGTTCCATGCAAAGGCGTATGTGTCATCAGCAGTGTCTTCTGTACCTTTGTTATCAACGGTTCTTGTCGCTTGACGAGCATCAATTTTATAACCTTTGATTTCACCATCTTCGATGGTAACGGTAACCATGGTAACTTGTTGTGCGTTGTTTGAGTGTACGCTAGTTACAAACGCTGTGAATTCACCGTCAACTTTGAATTCTTTTTCAGCGGTTGTGGTTGTTGTTTGGCATCCAACGAGAGCAAAGGCAGCCAAAACGAGTAAAGCAATTAGACTTAATTTTTTCATTTTTTCCTCCTGTTTTATTTTGTTCCTACAGTTAGATATTATAGTATATAATCAATGAAAAAGCAACACTAGAAAAGTGTGATGAAAGCACTTTTATTTTCATAAAAAGCACAAAAAAGAACAAGACGCTCTATGAATAGAACGTCTTGTGAATATTATTGACTATTTTTGAGCAAGGATTTCTTTCATATGAGCTTCAAGAATCGCTAAGTCTTCTTTTTTGATGGGTTTGCATTGAGCAGGTTTAACTTTTCCCGCTAACAACGCTTCCGCCATTCCTTGACATCCTGGGTACCCACAAGCACCACAGTTATAACGAGGGAGTAATTCAATTATTTTTTCTAAGCGTTGATCTTCTTCCACGTGAAAGTATTTACTCACTAAAAAGATGAGCAGTCCTAGTACAAAACCAGTCGCACCTAAGACGAGAGCAGGAATCAAAATATTCATTAGACGATTCCTCCGAAACGGGCAAAGATCATCGCTAAGATTGCCGCTACGATTAAGGCGATAGGAACCCCTTTAAACGCTTTGGGCACGGGACTGTAATCTAGTTTTTCCCGAATCATGGAAAATAGATACATCACAAACATAAATCCAAGGGCAATAAAGCCTGAATACACGACCATTTGGATAAAGGTATGGTTTTTATCAATGTTTAGAATCGCAACCCCAAGGACAGCACAGTTTGTGGTAATTAAAGGAAGATAAATACCAAGTGCCTTGTATAAGGAAGGAGAAACCTTTTTGACAATTAACTCCACCATTTGAACCAAAGCTGCAATGACTAAGATAAATACAATGGTCCGTAAGTATTGCAGTTCTAATGCGACTAATACGTATTGATACATCGTCCAAGTGACAATCGAACTAAGTAAGATTACAAATAAAACCGCGAGCCCCATTCCAAGTGCAGAAGACCGTTTTTTGGATACTCCCAAGAATGGACAAATGCCTAAGAACTGGGTTAAGATGACGTTTTCTGTTACAAAAGCCGCAAATGCTAATGTGATGAGTTCTGCCACTTTACTTCACCCCCGCTTTAGCTTTCTCTTGTTTTTTATTCGTAATCGCCGCAATCACCGCTAAAATAAACCCAAAGGTTAAGAAAGCCCCTACTGGTTTAGCAAATAAATCGATTGGTGTGATTTGCAAGAAATCAAACAAGCCAATCAAATTCACCTTTAAATCGCCCCAAATCGTAATCGAACCATTTCCTAAGAATTCCCGGAAAAAACTGATTAAGAATAAAGCGAATGTATAACCCAGTGCCATTCCCGCTCCATCAACAATGGAATCGAGGGGTTTATTACTGGAAGCGAACGCTTCAGCGCGACCTAAGATGATACAGTTTACGACAATTAAGGGAATGAATACGCCTAGACTTTCGTAAAGATTCGTTAAAAAAGCATGCATGACCATTTCCACAACGGTAACTAACGTCGCGATGACAACGATAAAAACAGGAATCCGAACCGGCTTAATCCATTCTTGCATTTTCGGATTGACCATTAATAAGGAAATAATCAAGTTGGATAATACTAACACAAAGAACACGGCAATCCCCATCCCTAATGCGTTTTCAACGGTCGTTGTAATCGCTAATGCAGGGCAGGTTCCTAAGACAGTAACGAATAAGGGGTTTTCCTTAATGAATCCTTTTAAGAAATTTTCTTTTTGGTTCATCTTAGGCACCTCCATTTTCACGGTTTAAAAAGAGTTCAATCAATTGAGTTGCACGAATCATTGCGTTTGCACTGAAGGTCGCTCCAGCAACAGAATCAACACTTTGTTCAGAAAGATATCGATTCATCATGAAGTTTTCTAAGCCAGGGGCATTTCCATGCGTATCGTATCCCCCGTCCGCATACGATTCTGCAGAGGTAATCGTGAAGGACACAATCTCATCGAGGTTATCACTCAAGGTGATCGATATGGTAATCGCAGCGTCAAAGTTGTATCCCATCGTTTTTACAACGAGTGATTTAGAGACAGCGTCGAAGGCAGAAATGTACGTTCTCCGCGACACATTCGTTGCTTGAGACGCTTGGAGTTTGACATCTGCTAAAATCTCATTACTTGGTACGGGATCCGTCCCATTCACAAGTTCAACGAAACTGAAATCAAGCGCTAAATACAATTCAATCGGAGCGTTTTCGCCCACTGTAATCGTGGCGATAAAGGGTTTTGTCAGTAGAGTTGCTTCATCGAGATTATAAACAATTCCATCAAAAGTATAATCTAAGGTAGGAACGCTACCAGCAAAGTCGATGGCGACGCGGTCACGTACGAATTCGAAGCATTGGTAAACTGCATCCGAGGATACCCGAGCAGTAGGGCCTGAGAAAGCATCCAAATTTTGAACATTCTGTCCTGTCATGCCAAAATCAAACCCGACGATGACATCTCCAATTCCTGTAGTCTCCGCTTGGCTAACTACTTTGTATTGGTCGATAGTTAAATTACTATTAACTGCGATGAGCATCACGATATCCGATTGATACCCTCTTGCACGAACACTATAAACTGCTTTTTCGATGACAGTATTATTGGTTTTATTGCGAAGTAAGAATACCGTGTCAATCGGACCTTGAATTTCAATCAATTCTACTTCATAATCGTTCACATTATAGAATTCACTTAGAATCGCTAATTTTGCCCGTAACTCATTTTCTAGGATGACGGGTCTGGTAAATGCGTTCACACCTGCTAGCACAGCTCCACACACTAATCCAATGACGAGGAGGACTAATCCAGAGATAAGACCTTTTTTCATTTTACTCGCCTCCATTCGAACTAGTGAATAACAAGGTTAAGTAATCAAATAACGCCGTCATTCCTTGATACGTGTACGTCGCGCCTGCAGTGGCGTCAATGGATTGTTCATTGAAGTAACGGTTGAATAAGTACGTTTCTAATCCAGGTGCTTCTCCTTGGGATTGATATCCCCCGTCGTAATATGATTCAAAGGAGATAATTTCTGTGAGCGATGTCACAGCAGAGTAATCGGACTTGATTCGCATCGTGACAGTAATAAAACCAGTAAACCCACGAGTCCGAACGAC
Organism: uncultured Candidatus Izemoplasmatales bacterium; assembly: GCA_964483655.1. Lineage (GTDB taxonomy): Bacteria > Bacillota_I > Bacilli_A > Izemoplasmatales > Hujiaoplasmataceae > JAUXXX01. The sequence goes on along the minus strand of CAZABW010000028.1, from coordinate 10,311 downwards.
TAATGTATTCGTATCGTCGTTAAAACTCGTCGCAAACACCCGGCCAAATGAAGCAAAGTCTCTTGCGGCAGATGCTTTCAACTCCGCAATCGCAGCGACAGATGGAGCACTAGCTCCCGGAGTTAAAACTTCGACGAAATCAAAGCCCCCTGTTAAATAAACATCCATGGTTTGATCTTGAGCGACATCATAAATCGTCGCGATCAACGGTTTTCCATTTAAAGTCGCGAAATCAGTATTATAACGTACAGACTCCACTAAGACTAAAGCGCTAGGAATGACAAAGTCAGTGAGTAAAGCATATTGAAGTCTTGCGTATGTCAAAGCCACTTTGAACGCATCCGATGACATCGTCGCCCCACTAATCGCATCTACCGTAATGTTTAAACGATCTAGCGAGTAATTGGTAAATTGGTCATAAAATGTTGTCGTCAAACGCGCAAAATATTCTGGTGTTTCTTTGGTTTGCACAACCTTGACACGAATGACTTGATCTGTTTCCACATCAATCGCGTAAGCTATTTGAAGTTCCTTCATTTTCCCTACAGTTTCGATGACGAAAACATAACTGACTAAATCTTTTCCTTGATAGACTTCATAACTGGCAACTAGGAACGTATCCTCCCCAAGAATCTCTGAATCAACTGCTTCACTTGGAGTAAACTCCACTAATTGCGTCATGTCTGGAACCATATCTTTGAATTGATGGAAGGTAATTTGACGAGTCATGAATCGTGAATACATTCCACCAATCACAAAAATGAGCACCAATAAAGACGAAAAAATCAAAATTAAATGATTTTTTTGGAAGAATGATTTCATTAGAGACTTCCTCCAATCGTATACATTCCATTTGCTTTCACTATTGCGTAAACGGCAATTAAAATGATAAACACAATGAGAATTGCTAACTTAATGATAGAACTCTTTTTGAGTCCATCAATCCGAATAATCGCTGTGAAACGATCGAGTGGCATCGCAAAAAGGTTCATCACGATAATCGACGTTCCAACCCCTTCGGGGAAGTTTCCTACATAACGGAATAAAACAGTAAGAACTCCTAGAAACAAAGCATTAAACACTTTTCCCAAAGGATTCTTCGGTGATGTTACGGGTTCAGTAGCCATTAGCACCGCTCCAAAGAAGAGTCCACCAGTTAAAATGCTATAAGTTGGGAACCAGAGTCCACCATCTCCTAACACCATGCCTAATACCCATGAAACCACAAATACGGTACCAACATAAATCACGGGAGTGAACCATTTAATCACTTTACGATAAACAAACCATGCATAAGCAAGTAGAATCGCAAAAGCGCTTGTTTCAGCGAGTGCTCCCGGAATCGTTCCAAAGAAGAAATTCCATAACGATCCATACGGTGTAACTAATTGCTCATACCCAATCACCCGGTTGACTAAAAGGGAAGAAAGAGGGGTTGCGCCGGCATAGGCATCCACTAAGACTTCACTTTGATTGAAAACCCCTCCAGCGGCGTTAATCACACCAAGAAGAGTAAATCCAACCGCAACATAGCCTAGTAAAGCAGGGTTGAAGATATTATGACCAAATCCACCAAATAACATTTTACCGACAATTGTTCCCACAAAACAACCGAAGATTAATACCCAGATTGGGGTATATAATGGAAGCACCATCGCGAGTAAAAGCCCTGGAATTAAAGCAAATGAACTACTTAATTTGGGCATTAATGCTTTTAGTGTTCTAACTTGGGGATCCGTGATATAGAAGAAGATTCCTTCCATAATCATCGAAATGAATCCACCTAATAAGATAAAGATTAATGGATACAACATTTCTAAGAAGGTATTGTTTCCATCTAACCACACTTGGATTCCATTCTTATACCAAGCAAACAAAATAATCGGACTTAAGCCAATCATGAAGTCGCGCATGATGATGCGCGTTCCTTGAGAAGGATGATCTGTTGTACGTAGAAAAGGAGCTTTTCCAGCAGCAAAACGGGCCATAATTAGACTCCTTTCCGTAATAAAGCCTTAGCTTTATCGACAAAATCGGTTATTTCAATTCGGGATGGACATACATAACTGCAAAGTCCACAACCAATACATTTATTTGCTTTTAACTTTTTCACAGCTTCTACGTCACCGCGTTCCGACGCATGCCATATTTCAGTTGGGGTCAAATACACCGGACAAGCATCCGCGCATTTCCCACAACCCATACATTCGACAGCGGGAAGATTGTTAGGCATAGGTTTCACAATGACAGCACCGAGCGTATCATTGACAATAAGGTCATCGATTAAAATCGCTCTTCCAGTCATGGGACCGCCAGCGATATAATGTGCCTTCGATGGATCGAGTCCTTCGGTATAGCCACCACACAAAGCAATCAAATCCTTTACAGCAGTGCCAATCGGAACGAGAAAGTTTTGTGGTTTTTGGATTCCTTCCCCTGTAATGGTAATCCCACGACGAATCAAAGGAATATTTTCTTCGACCATATCGGTATAGAAAATAGCCGTTTGAGCATTATTGACGATTGTGTTTGCTTCGGATGGTAAGGAAGCATAAGTTTTCTTTGTAATTTGTTGGACGAGATATTTTTCCCAACCAGCGGGATACACATCCTCTGTCGGATACAAAGAAATCATCGGATATTGATGTAAGAAAGGTTGTAAATCATCAGCGATGTGTTGGTTGTATTTTTTGTAAGCAACAACACCCTTTGTCGCTCCAACCGCTTTCATCATGTAGGACAACCCTTTTAAGAGTTTCTCTGGATACAAATGAATCATCATATAGTCACTCGTGATGTAAGGTTCACATTCTACAGCGTTAATAATGACAGTATCAATCGGTAGTTTGGATTGGTATTTTACAAACGTCGGAAAACCAGCTCCTCCTAATCCAGATAAGCCAGCCATCTTCATTTTTTCAACCAATTGTTCTTTTGTTAATGATTCAGGATGTTGTTCGGTATGAACCGAATCATCCATTGTGTTTAGCAAGTCATTTTCAATTTCAATGGCGTCAACCATTTTCCCTGACGAATGCCACACTTTTTTTATTGCTGTTACTTTACCACTCACCGACGCATGGATGGGTAGTGGTCCCCACCCTTCTCTCAAAGCAATAACTTGTCCGATTTTAACGGTTTCGCCAACTTCAACCAAACGTTTTAATGTTTCAGTTTGACGTAATAAGTGAATATAGACAAATTTTGGATTGAGGATTTCTTGCAAAGGCAATTCTTTTGACATCGCTTTGCGACCGTCAATGCGAATCCCTTTGGCCTTTTGTAAAATCATGGGCTATCCTCCTTTGACCCTGTATTCTCTCCTGTAAAAAAACCAAATGATATTATACCATAATATATTGAAACACAAACAACCTTTTTTATGTGTTTTTTGGTGTTTGTTTTAAAGATTCGAGCAATACTTTACGTTCGTTTTCTGTTAATTCACGATACTTCCCTACAGCAAGGGTTCCAAGCTCTAAGTGCATGATCCGAACTCGTTTTAAGGTCACTACTTTATTTCCTAAGGCCTCACACATCCGTCGAATTTGTAGGTTCAACCCCTGCGTTAAAATAATTTGAAACATTGTTTGATTGATAACCGATATCTTGGTTGGAAGCGTCGTTGTCTTTTCATG
>CAZABW010000028.1:4234-6573 GCA_964483655.1 uncultured Candidatus Izemoplasmatales bacterium | reverse complement strand
CTTTGAAGCGGACGCCCATCAATCGTTAGGGTATCCGCTTCAGTGATTTCTTGACCAATTTGAGCCATTTTGCCATTGATTGTGACACGCTTTTCCTGAATCAAACGATCCGCTTGTCGCCTTGAACAATACCCTGTAGAACTGATATATACATTAATCCGCACGTTGATCTTCTTCGCGTTTTAACCGTTGCATGACAATCGTATCACGCGTCTTCCAAGGGATTTCAGGATGATCAGGAACCGACATGTTAATTTCAATGGCTTCTTCTAATGTTAGCCACAAAGGACGATACCCGAATTCAATTTCATATCCATCATATGTTGGTTTTACGAAATCATCTGAAACTTCACAACAGTAATAATAGGATTCATGTAAGAAAAGATCCGTTGACATTTTATGATCTTTCCCGATTTCTAAGACCTTACCATATTCCCGTGGCTGATTAATCACTTTACGGCCGGTTTCTTCTAGTACTTCCCGTGCAATACAACTTTCGTGGGATTCTTCACCCTCTAGTCCCCCACCAGGAAACTTACATTCGCCATGTCGTTGGCTTCGAATAAATAAGAATAACCCATCTTTTTTAATGATTGCTCGGCAAGCAGCACGAAGATAAAAGGTGCCGGTTTGGGGAACTGTTTCATCCCGATAGACTGTGTAGAGATTACGCATAATTGAAAAACTCCTTCATATAGTTGATAACGATATCAATATCGTTTTGGTTCACTTGATAGTGGGTTACAAATCGAAATCCTTGTTCATATGGTAATATCTTAATGTTCTTAGTTAAGAAATAGGATTCAAGTTCATGTTTTTTCTCATTATCGATATCAAAGAAAACCATATTGATATCTCGTTGCGAGAAATCAATAGTCACCCCTTTGACTTCTTGTAACCGTGTAGCTAAGTAGGTTGCTAATTGGTGATCTTCATGAAGCCGTTTGGTCATTTCAGTTAGAGATAGTATCCCACAAGCCCCTAAAATCCCAACTTGTCTCATGCCCCCACCCATCTGTTTGCGTTTCCATCGTGCTTCTTGGACAAAAGCATGACTTCCAACGAGAAGTGTACCTACTGGAGATGCAAGGCCTTTCGATAAACACACACTAATCGAGTCAGCATATTGGGCAAGTTTTGAAACATCGACCCCTAAAGCAGTAGCGGCGTTAAAAATACGTGCGCCATCTAAATGTACCGATAAGTGATGGCTTTTCGCAATTTCATGAACCTGTTTCATATAGGAAAGTGGTAATACTGCGCCATTAAACGAGTTTTCGATACATACCAACTTGGTTTTCGTTGTGGAAATGGTTTTTACTTTGATTGCCTGTTTTAACTCATCGAGATTCCAGACCCCATTTTTACCTCGTAAAGTATAAAGTTGAACCCCAGAAATCACCGCACTGGCACCCGATTCATGTTGGACGATATGGGAAAACTGATCTAAAATAACTTCATCACCACGCGTACAATGAGTATATAAGGCTAACTGATTCGAAAATGTTCCCGATGGACAAAACACCGCTGCGTCTTTCCCTAACATCTTGGCGCATAATGCTTCCAACTCATTGATGGTGGGGTCATCTGAAAAAACATCATCACCAACCATCGCATCCATCATTGCTTGGCGCATTGCTGGTGTGGGAGTGGTGACTGTATCACTCCGCAAATCAATCCACTTGGTCATAGGTACTCCTTAGTATCAAAGCTTTTTGATATTCTTTTGAAACCTGCATAATTTTTTCTAAAACCTGCTCATAATAATGCTTCATTTCCTCATCTTGCACGAATTCTAGATTGGTATGCATGATGGCTTGTTCTCTTGAGGCATCATATACTGGAACGTCTTGATTCATCTTCACCGTTGCAATTCGTTCTACGAGTCGCATCCGTTCTAAAAATGCTTTGCGAATCGTCTCATCGATGTGGTCAATTTCATTTCGCAATTCTTTTAGTTCGTCCATACTCCCTCCAATAAGATGTATAACATCTTTGCCTACCATGACATTATAACAAAAAAAAAGAACGTTGACCACGTTCTTTGTAAAAACTATCTCGGATTATATACTAGATTGACTATTTTTTTGCTTGACATACTTTTGAATAGCAACACTTGCATGAGCCCCATCTGAAACGGCTTTAGCGATTTGATAAAACCCGCCAATACAATCTCCAGCTGCGAAGAGACCGGGAATATTGGTCATAAAGGATTCATCGACTTCAATTTCATTGTTCTTACTCAAAAAAGCTCCCATCCGTAAAGCAAAATCAGATGCAGAAGGTGTCCCGATTGCGACAAACAAAGCATCTGTTTCATAGATACCATTTTTTGTTTT
>CAZABW010000028.1:0-4134 GCA_964483655.1 uncultured Candidatus Izemoplasmatales bacterium | reverse complement strand
GTAGCAAGTAAAACCGCTTTTGCGGTGTACTCCCCCTTCGTCGTCCGAACCGTAAAGTCGTCAAATGATTCAATGTGAATGACTTCTTCTTCCTTCACTTCAATGCCCATCCGGATGGCTTGTTTGATTCCATTTTCCACTAACTTCGTTCCAGTAATTGGTTCTATAAACCCATAATAATTCTCGATATGATCGGTTTTAGCCAAGGTGCCGTAGTCTTTCATTAAGACTAAAATATTGAGTTTGAACCGCTTTAAGTAAACGGCGGCGGAAATCCCTGCGGGACCTCCACCGACGATTAACACATCAATCATTCTTTATAAGCCTAAACGTTTGAGTAAATCTTCCTTACGGAGTAATCCAACCACTTGGCCAGCTGGTTTTCCATTGCGGAAAATCATCACAGTTGGAATCGAAGAAATCCGGTATTCATTCGCTAAGAAACCTTCTTCATCGACATTGATTTTTCCGACTTTTACAACACCTGCTTGTTCATTGGAAATTTGTTCGATGATGGGTCCAAGCATTTGGCAAGGACGGCACCAAGGAGCCCAAAAGTCAACGATGACTGGGATGGGTGATTCAAGAACTTCTTTTTTAAAATTCGCATTTGTTAGGGTAATTGGCATAAAATGACTCCTCCTATGATTTTGATATAATTCACCGATTCTATATTAACAAATTGGCATCAAGAAATCTATCTTTTTGCTTACATCGATTGAATCTGTTCTTCGGTTAGGCGATATACTGTCCAATCAGACATCGGTTTCGCTCCTAAGCGTTCATAAAAACGAATAGCGCTTTCATTCCAATCAAGGACTGACCATTCCATACGGCCACATTGCTCCTTTTTGGCAATCTCTATTAGGGTTTGAAACAACGCTTTCCCTAAACCTTGATGACGGAAATCTGACTTTATATATAGGTCTTCTAAGTAAAGGCCCTTTTTTCCAATAAAGGTTGAAAAGTTATAGAAATATAACGCAAATCCAACTATTGTTGAACCAACTTCCACAAAAAGTACATGAGCATGTTGATCTTTGAAAACAGCCTGGTAGAGGGATTGTTCAGTCGCGATGACTTGAGGTAACATGCGTTCATAAACTGCCAACTCTTTGATTAAAGATAACAAGATGGAACATTCTTCTTCTTTTATAGGACGAATTTGATAAGAAGGATTCATAGTGTCTCCTATTCTGTCTCGAAAATCGAGATTTGATGGTATCGATGTTTCTTTATTGTCATCAGTTTGAGATAGTTTTCATAGATGATATCTGCTAGGTCTGCAAGTTTCAAATTGGATGTTTCAATGACCAAATCCAGTCCTTCAATGCGATTGATGTCAAAGGCAATGCGATCGGATTGAATTCGTTTTTCGATTTGTTCTTCGCTGTCGTGCCGATAACGCATCCGTTCACGACGAGTTTGTTCTGTTGTCTGTAAATAGATGGCGACAATCTCAGGTTGTCGATAGGTCAGAAAGGATTTCAAACCTTGAGGTTCTAAAATGATGAGTTTATCATCACGAATTTCTTTGATTGGTGTCCCGTACCAGTATCCATTATACTCTGCGGTCTCAACGAAGTAATTCGCTTGTTTGAGTTTGATAAATTCCTCAATGCTTAAAAATTGATAATCAAATCCATCGATTTCGTTGACTCGCATCGGTCTTGTCGTACATGTTACAACCCGTGAAATCGGATAGCGATTAATCATGATTTTCGCCGATTCGGTTTTTCCAGAAGCACTTGGCCCTAATAGGATTAGCATGGTATTCCTCCTGAAATCGATGCTTTATTATACCATACAAGGACTCATCCTGCTAGTTGAATTTTGGAGTTTCATAGAAGATTCCGATTGGGTTAGATTGAAAAATTGTCATTCATCGAGTATAATAACTTGTCATTAGAAATGAGGTTCCTTATGAAGTCCATCAACCCACTCATCCCGATTCTTTATGAAGATGATCAATTACTGGTTGTCGATAAACCAGACCATATGCTTTCCCATCCAGACAAAAAACTAAAAGCTCCGGATTTGCTTACACAAGTCAAACGTATGTATCCTAAATTAGCTACCCTTGATTTACAAGTGATTACTCGTTTGGATTTTAATACTGCTGGGTTATGCCTACTTTCCAAATACAAAGCAACCCAAAAGAATCTCCAATTCGCTCAAGATCAAGAATGGGTCAAGAAAGTCTATCAGTGCGTGGTATTTGGTTATTTACCAAAACCAGCAGATGTGTTACGCGGATACTTACTAAAAGATGAGACGAGCGCGGTAGTCAGAATTTCATCGACGGAAATCGAAAACACCATGCCCATCCAGACAAAATATACCGTCGTAAAAGAGAAGAATGGTTTGTCCTTATTGGAAGTCGAGTTACTTTCTGGTAAGACCCACCAAATCCGAGCGCATCTAGCATCCGTTGGGTATCCTTTAGTGGGAGATCCCCTTTACGGAAACTTAGTGAAGAATCGGCAATTCCCCATTAAGACGCAACAATTAATCATGTCTAAATTACGCTTTGTAATCCCTGATTCCACCCATCCATTAGCTTATCTAGACGGACTAGTTGTTCAAAAGAAGGAATTGGATTGGTCCCTTTTCTCATTTTAGTACGGTTTAATTTGCGAGAATGAGACAAAAATAGTATAATCAATATCGAATTCATCAGAAAGGGGTGCCAATTTTGTGGCCACGACGATGAAACATAACCATTTTTCACCACTTATTGTCGTCTTTTTTAGTTTTTTAGGCGCCATTATGGTTGGAACGATTCTGTTCTTATTACCTATCTCTACCGTTGAAGGAGCACGTTTTTCCTTTGTAGATGCCTTATTTACCGCAACATCTGCTGTGTGTGTTACGGGATTATCTCCAGTATTTTCCATAGCGGATACACTAACCCTATTCGGAAAAATCGTCCTTGCTTTTCTCATCCAAATTGGGGGGTTAGGGATTGTTACAATTGCCATTTACGTTTTGGTTATTTTCGGAATAAAAATTGGGGTAACCGAACGATATATCATTAAAGAGGCTTTGAACCAGTCGTCAATGGGAGGATTAGTTCGTTTAATCAAAGCGATTATTCTAACCACCATCATGATTGAGTCTGTTGGAGTTGTGCTAAACTTTATTGTTTTTATCCAAGATTATCCATTTTGGGAAGCATTAGGTTACAGTGTATTCCATGCAATTTCTGCGTTCAATAACGCGGGCTTTGACATATTAGGTTCCACTTCGATTCAACAATACCACAATAATATTTTGTTCAATATTTCCACGATGGTGATGATTATCTTAGGAGGACTCGGATTTATCGTCATCCAAGATATTTACAAAAAAAGATCTTGGAAACATTTGAATTTATTCTCCCATATTGTTATTAAAACTAGTTTGTTTTTAATTGTAGCGGGAACCATTCTAATCAAGTTATCTGATTTCGATCAAATCACTTGGTTACAAGCCATATTTACGAGCGTTACATCGCGTACAGCAGGTTTTTCAACCATTGACATTTCCATTTTACATCGTTCGACATTAACCTTCATCATGGCTCTGATGTTCATTGGGGCATCTCCAAACTCCACCGGTGGGGGGATAAAAACGACAACCTTTTACACTATTTTCCGTTCCATTACTTGTTTTTTACAAGGAAAGCAACCTGTTGTTAAAAACCGTCGGATTGATGAAATTTCACGTGTCAAAGCATTCACGATCGTCATTTTATCTTTTGTTTCTATCTTTATTGCCTTTTTACTTGTAACGCGAATCGAAGATGAAAATCCTTTGTTTGATATGTCTTATCTCAACTTGTTGTTTGAAACTGTATCTGCATTCGGAACCGTTGGCTTATCGCTTGGGGCGACTCCGCATCTCCTTGATGGTTCCAAAATAACACTAACTGTTTTAATGTTTATTGGTCGCTTAGGGCCCATTACAATTTTTGGAATTTTAAACCGAAATTGGGGTCATCCACAAGTATCAAGTGTGGAATATGCAACCGAACGAATCATTGTTGGATAAAATCAAAAGGGTTTGGCAGTCGCCAAACCCTTTGTTTTTTGATTGTATTTACTTATTTAACCAATGTGCAAACTTCGTGATATTATCGTTGTGGCCGACAAA
>CAZABW010000027.1:0-23774 GCA_964483655.1 uncultured Candidatus Izemoplasmatales bacterium | reverse complement strand
GTAATCGTCTACAATAAGGCGAATCAATGATTCGCTGGGGGTGAAATATTCACCCATTGTTCTCATAGGAGGATTTCATGTTTACCTCACTTTGGTTATTCTTGACGCAATACCCTGGTCAAATAAAAGCTTCTCTGATGAAGAAAGAACGCTGGGGATGGATTCAGATTGGAATCTTATTAGGGTTACTCTTTTGGCTACTCAATACCCTACTTTTTCAAACGGTGTGGATCGATTTTCTGCTTTGGCTCGCGCTTCCACTCCTGCTCGCTTTCTACGTCACGCTCGGGTCAATGCCCTTTCTCGAACGGGGTCGATTATTTTACACACCGATGAATTTGTTCTATTTATTTGAAGTTCTTTGTTTTTTCTCGATTGTCTATCGTTTGACCCGGTTTCAAAGCCAAGCCTACGACGAAATCTATTTGTTCTTGCTTGGATTTGCTGTTCAAATCGTTGTTTCATTGATCCATCGCTCCCTCAATCGTAAACTATATTTTTCCTATACTTATCTCCTATTCATCGTGATTTGGGTGATCGGATTCCTGACTTATTCTCTCGCTATTACGATTTCTTAGAAAACGACAATTGTCGTTTTTTTTTTCTTGAGGAAAACGATTGAATTATCAACTGATTTTCGATATAATAATGGAATGAAACGCGTTACATATAGGAGGAGCCCATGAGCAATCAATATCGCTTTCAAGACCAAACCTTTCAAATAGACCACTACGACAAACAAAAAACATTTGCTAGTTTCTTACCCGGACTCGCAGGGAAACGAGGGATTCCCCTGTGGGCCTTTTATGTCAACCGCGGTCAAGGCATTTCATCCTTTGGAATCCGAGACAAAAACGGCGCGATTATGGAGTTTTATCCTGCGAATCTTGCCTACTTATATAACTCTAAAATTGGCTTCCGCACCTTTATTAAATCTTCAGGTGTGGTTCACGAGGTATTTCAACCTGAAAAAACACCCCACTCCCGGCAAATGCATATTCGTCAAAGCGAATTCTCCATCGTGGAAGAAAACCATGATTTAGGATTAGAAATCCGTGTTACCTATTTTGGATTACCAGAAGAACCGATTGCTGCTTTAGTACGCCACGTGGAAATCAAAAATATCACCAAACATGCAAAATCGTTTGAAATCTTGGATGGGATTAGTCAAATCCTACCATCTGGGATTGAATACGGCGGCTATAAAGCAATCTCAAACCTCCTTCGTAGTTGGATGGATGTCGACAATCTAGATGTCCATGTTCCATTTTATAAACTCCGTTCTTCCACAGGAGATGAAGCAGAAACCAAAGAGTTTAAGGATGGGAATTTCTATGTCAGTATCGTCGATGGCAAGCGCGTCAAACCCATCGTCGATCAAGATCTCGTATTTGGGATGGATACCGCTCTCAATCACGCAAGCCACTTTTCCAGCCATAGTGTAAAACAAATCAGTGAATCACCTCAATATACCGCGAATAAAGTGCCTTGTGGTTTTAGTCCCCTTTCTACCCATATTCTCGGGGGTGAAACCAAAGTCATCGATACGTTGATAGGATATGGTTCTGACTTAGCGTTAATCAATCAGTTCGCAGAAAAATTGTCCCATGAGTTTTTCGAAGCGAAACGGCTTCAAGCAAGACAGTTGATTGATGATTTATTAGTTGATGTGGAACTAGAAACGAATATTCCCATTTTTGATGAATATGTTCGTCAAAGTTACTTAGATAACTTCCTTCGTGGGGGATATCCATTTATCATCCCGACGAAAAACAAACCCTTCGTTTATTACCTCTATAGTCGTAAACATGGAGACTTAGAACGAGATTACAATTTCTTTTCGATTGCGCCAGAATTTTACTCCCAAGGAAATGGAAACTTCCGTGACGTTTGTCAAAACCGCCGCAATGATGTGTTAATCCATCCAGAAAGTCAAGATTACTCGGTGAAAGTATTCGCTTCACTCATTCAAGCAGATGGTTACAATCCCCTTTCCATCAATGGCGCAACCTTTGAGCTAAACGATCCTCAACAAGCGGATGCTTTAGCAAAACAACTATTCCCTACCCATCAAGCGCAAATGAGCGCTCTTCTCAAAGGCAAGTTTACGCCCGGAAGTATCATCAATACCCTCGCGAACCAAAATATTCCAACTCCTTTATCGGATGACGCATTACTTTCAGAAATCTTCTCGCACGCCAAACAAAACATTGAAGCGTCTCATGGTGAAGGTTATTGGATTGACCACTGGACTTATATTTTAGATTTGGTGGAAAACTACTTAAAAATATTCCCTGACCAAGAACAAGCCTTCTTATTTGAAGAGGCATCCATCCTCACTTTTGAAAGCCCAGTAACCGTCTTTCCTCGAAGCGAGAAAACCGTTCTAGATCAAGCGGGACATGTTCGTCAATATGGTTCTCTACGTCACCCAGACCGTGAAAAAATCAGTCGCTTACAGTTGAAAGAGCACGGGACAAACTGGTTGAAAGACTCTCATGGGCGAATTCTCCAAACAACCCTTTATAGTAAGTTAGTCTTACTTGCGATGAATAAGTTTGCTTTGCTCGATCCAGAATGCATGGGGATTGAAATGGAAGCGAATAAACCGGGTTGGAACGATGCTATGAATGGATTACCGGGATTATTTGCCTCTGGGGTGTCTGAAACCATCGAATTAGCTCGTTTGATCGATTTCTTACAAAACCACCACTCTAACCAAGCCGTATTGACACTACCCGTGGAATTCTTAACTTTCTTAGAACGAATCCAAGCGATTGATTATCAAGATGCGTACCACGCTCATCTTGCCCTTGCGAAGGCTAGAGAAGAATACCGCGAAGCCATTCGCTTTGGATCAAAGGGACAACATACCATATCTGACGCAGCCATTCGCGCCTTTTACCCCAAAGCAAAAGCCATTCTTGACCAAGGCATTCAAAAAGCAATCACATTAGGAAATGGCATTATCCCAACATACTTAACCTACGAAGCGAAAGAATATCAAGTCTTGCAAGATGCCAATGGGCAATCAATAAAAACACATTATGGGTTACCTGCCGTAGAAGTTCATTCCTTTACTGTCAAAGCACTACCTGCCTTTTTGGAAGCCCCAGCTCGATTATTTAAATATACCAAAGATGAAACTTTAGTTCGTCACATGGCGCAAAAAATCAAACAAAGCGGGGTCTATGATGCAGCGTTGAAGATGTATAAGACCAGCGATGATTTAGATGAATATGGCTATGAGATTGGTCGGATTCGTGCCTTTACCAAAGGCTGGTTAGAACGGGAAGCCAATTTTCTCCATATGACGTATAAATATCTCCTCGGTCTTCTGAAATCGGGTCAATATGATCTGTTCTATGAAGAAGCCAAAGATAACTTTGTCTGTTTTATGGACCCTGAAGTCTATGGACGTTCCACCTTAGAAAACTCCTCGTTTATCGCCACCTCCAATAATCCCAACCCGATGGTTCATGGACAAGGATTTGTTTCGCGGTTATCGGGATCGACAGCGGAGATGTTATCCATGGCGCATATGATGATTTTTGGAAAACAACTCTATTCCGTTGCCAATGGCAGTCTTCAACTCAAGCTGGCTCCCAGTGTACCAAAGGAATACTTTAAAGATGGCATCTTAAAAGCGAAGTTCCACGGCGTCGATATTATCTTCCAAAATCCAAATAATCAAGATAGTTATCTCTTGAAGCCGACTTGCTATGTATTAAAGAAAGAAGGACATATTTTAGATACCATCAATAGCCAACAAATTCCAGAACCTTATTCGAAACAAATCAGAAATCGAGAAATCGATCAAGTGATTGTCAATTTAGGATAACCCAAACGGACGAGCAATCGTCCGTTTTTACTTGTGAATATCGTGATTTTGGAGTATAATTTGACTCAGTAAAAAACATTCAAGAAAGGGATCGGCTATTGTTTCTCCACGAATCAATAGTACGGGATGAGCGATGAATCAAAAACTTCACGATTTGTGGAACAAACTATACCCCAATCAACATTCACCACGCCAGTTTTTCTCCCCTGGACGAGTCAATTTAATGGGCGAACACATTGATTATAATGGCGGTTTTGTCTTTCCGATGGCTTTATCGATAGGAACCTATGGATGGATTGCCTTGCGAGATGATTCGTTGATTCAACTCTATTCTGCGAATTTTGAAGAAATGGGGGTTCATTGTTTTGAAATGAATCACCTCGAATTTCAACAAGAGGATGGGTGGATGAATTACCTCAAAGGGGTCATTCAAGCATTCATCAACAAAGGGCATCATTTCCCCAAAGGATTTGATGTGCTCCTATACGGAGATTTACCTCATAGTTCAGGGCTTTCATCGAGCGCTTCGGTGGAAGTATTGATGGCGACCATGTTGAATACCATCTATCAACTAGGGTACAGTCCTGTTGAGTTAGCCCTTCTATGTCAAGAAGTCGAAAATCAATACATTGGTGTCAATTGTGGCATTATGGATCAGTTCGTCATTGCCTGTGCCAAAAAAGACCATGCGTTATTACTGAATACCACCACCCTCGTCTATCAACATGTCCCCTTTTTATTAGAAGATTATCAAGTTGTAATCATCAATTCGAAGATGAAACGAGGGTTGGTTGATAGTGAATACAATCAACGCCGGAATGATTGTGCGAATGCTTTCTACGCACTGAGCCAAGAGTTTTCCATGACTGCCCTGTGCGATTTAACGCTTGCCGAGTTTGAATCTCGAAAAACCGACTTAGACGCTGTTGTTGTGAAACGGGCACGTCATGCCATCTCCGAAAACGAACGCACTCTCCAAGCATCTGAATGCTTGAGAAACAATGATTTACTAGCGTTTGGTGCGTTGATGACGCAAACCCATCTTTCCTTACGCGATGACTTTGAAGTCTCGATACCAGCCTTGGATTTTCTCGTCGATGCCGCTTTACAAGAAGGAGCCATTGGCGCGCGAATGACAGGTGCTGGCTTTGGGGGATGTGTTGTGGCGATTGTGCCGAATCAAAAGGTCGATTCATTCATTCAAACCCTCACAGCCGCTTACCAAGCAACGTTCCACCAAACATGTGAATGCTACCTCGCAACCCCACAAGATGGCGCAAAGGAGATGTTATTATGAAACGATCCATCTGGCCTTTATTAACCGCTTTTATCTTTGAATTATTCCTTTTACTCGTCTTTGGTATTGTGGTTTTCATTACCTTTGGATATGCTTCAAGCAATGCTGTTGTTTGGAATGATTTTGGGTTACTCCAATACACCAGTGGAATGGAAACCTTTTGGTTATTCCTCGTGGTGTTTTCGCAAGCATTACAATATGTGATTTTTATCTATCTTGCAATCGAAGCGATGCTTTACATGATTCGAAGTGCTGGAAAAGCAGTGATCAAAGGATATGAAAAGTTCCAAGGGGTCGAAATGACCAAGTGGCGTACTCGAGTGAATAAGATTTCTACCTTAGGATTCTATAAGGCCATTAAAATCAATACTCCAAAACGGGGGATTATTACTTACGTCATTGTCGTAGCGCTTATGTTTTTATCAGGAGTCGTTGGGAATGCGGTCTTGAAGAATCAAGAGTCGTTGGTCTATCGAACGATGAAAACCATCAATCTACATAGCGAAGAAGAAATCGTTGATTTTACCTCCTCAATCAATGAAGACGATGTATTTGATATTACGGTTCAGGCCGGGATGGCAAATATCCACTTATATCAAATCAAAGAATCCTCTCAAGCGAAGTTTTATTTGTTATATGATGAAATCCAAGTCAAAGACAACTACCAGTTTGACATCGACTATACTGCAAAAACCATCACCGCGGTTGTGAATGAGACCCAATCGAATTATGAAAAATATGTTGATGCTGTGATTCCATCTTTAGAATTCTATCTTCCGGAATGGTTAAAACTAGGAACGATTACTGTCATATTAGAATTTGGCGGAGTCATTCGCTTGGACTATATCCATTTCCAAAATCTCAACCTCAGTGCAAAGCATAGTGAAATTCATGTTAGGAATCAAACCGGTTTCTTAGCGAACTCGCTTTCGCTACACGCAGAATACTCAAGGGCTACCATCCAAATCGATCGGATTACATCGTTAGATATTACACTAAATCATAGTTATTTTAATGGTCGCTTGCGTGTCATTGATGAAACCCTTGCAATGAATGCTTGGAATGATTCTGAAGTCTTGATGTTTCAAAGCACGATTGCGAATCTCGAGATGCAAATATGGGATAGTTCCTTACAACTCATCGAAAGTTATCCCAAGACGGCTTTACTTGAAGTATTCCGCAGCCAAGTCTATTTTTCGAATGGACAAAGTCAATACCCCTATGAATCGATTACGATTCTCAATTACGAATCTGATTTACAAATTCGTGGAGTCCAATATGATACGACACGCAACGGTAACTGATTTAGATGATATTCATCAACTAGGCCGTTTGGTCACGGAAAACCTTCATTCTCTCGGGATTGATCAATGGAGCGCTAGTTATCCCTTACGCAGTCATTTCGAAAAAGACTTGAATCAATCTGGACTCTTTGTCTATGAAGAAGAGGGCGTGATTCTAGGGGCGATGGCTTTACTTCCTGAACATGACCCTCCTTATCTAACGATTCCTTTTTCAGAAGGGAAATCGTATGTGATTCATCGGATTATGGTCCGTCCAGATTTGATGCGCCAACAAATCGGCAAACAACTCTTTAGCTTCGCCTTTGATTATGCGAAAAAGCAGGGAGCCGAATGGATGAAAATCGATACCCATCCCGATAATTTTCGGATGCGTTCCTTCTTAGAAAAATCTGGTTTTCGATATGTAGGTTATATGCCATCCATCCATCGATTCGGATACGAACATGCACTCTAACAGGCGATGATCTCGCCTGTTTTTGATTGGATTTATCTACTTTTGTGGTATAATTGTTGTGTTATGAAAGAGGAGTGGTACTTTGTTCGTTGATTTAGTGACATTAGTAGTAAAATCAGGAAAAGGTGGCGATGGAATCATCGCATTTCGTCGTGAGAAATATGTCCCCAATGGCGGTCCTTCTGGAGGCGATGGGGGAAAAGGTGGCAGTGTTATTTTTGAGGCGGATGAAGGTATGTCTACGCTCGTGGACTTACGATATCAAAAACACATCCGTGCGAAGCATGGGGAAAACGGAAAAACCAAAAGTATGCGTGGGAAAGACGCAGAAGACACGATTATTAAAGTCCCTGTTGGTAGTCTCGTTTTCGAAGAACCCACGAGACGTTTGATTTGTGATCTTAATCATCATGGACAACGAGCTGTGATTGCGCCAGGGGGAAGAGGAGGACGTGGAAATGAATCCTTTGCATCCCCACGGAATAAAGCTCCCTACATTCAAGAAAATGGGGAACCCGGGGTTGAGTTGGCGATTCAAGTCGAATTGAAATTACTAGCCGATGTGGGATTAATTGGATTCCCTTCAGTTGGTAAGTCCACCCTAATCACCGCAGTGAGTCAATCCCGTCCTAAAATCGCAGATTACCCGTTTACCACGTTAATTCCTCATTTAGGGGTTGTGGACTTACCCGGTGTTAAAAGCTTTGTTTTAGCCGATTTACCAGGGATTATTGAAGGGGCTCATCAAGGAGTTGGCTTGGGGTTACAATTCTTACGCCATATCGAGCGGACCAGGGTTTTGGTTCATGTGGTTGATGTTTCTGTTGAGAGCTTACGTGATCCATTCCATGACTATCAAGTGATTCGGAAAGAATTAGAAAGTTATAAATTGCAATTGTTAAAACGACCTGAGATTGTCGTAGCGAATAAGATTGATATGCCAGGGGCTTGGGAACGGTTCGAAACATTTCAAAAGCAACTACCTGAAGGAACGAAACTGTTTGCCATCTCGGCGAAGAACCGACTTCATTTACAAGAGTTATTCCATGTCATTTCTCAAGCCGTTGATGAGACCCCATTCTTTAATATCTATGAAGAAGAACTTCAAGACACAGCGTTGTTTACGTTCGAGGGCGAAGGGACTGGATTTGAAGTCAGACATGAAAAGGATCATTTGTTTGTGGTGAGTGGGCCACGAATTGATCAACTCATGGCAAAGAGTAACTTCCAAACGGATGAAGCCGTTTCACGTTTTATTCGTCAACTGCGTGTCTTAGGCGTCGATGATGCACTCCGTGAAGCAGGAGCGAAAGATCAAGATTTGGTTCAAATAGCGGACTTTGAATTTGAGTTCATTGACTAGTAACTAGAGGGGGATCATCCCCTCTTTTTCTTGTAAATATTTCAAAAAATCATTGTGATGTTTTTTCGTTGTTATATTGTTCATTTTATTTGTTTTATTCGTATTTTTTATGTTTCTTTATTGTTTTATATATGATATATTTTATCTATATTTTGTCTTATTTATATCTTTATTATGTATTTGTATCAATATTTAACGCAATTTCATATTTTATTTCCCTTAGCATTTATTCTTATATAATATTTATATTTGCTTAATTTTTTGATTTTTTCTTTATTTTTATCAAAAAACAAGAGAAGAAGCTGTTTTTTTCACTGATTCAATGCAAAAAAGGCACTTCATGATATAATATTAGTTGGGTGATTTGGATGTATAGTTATATCAAAGGAATCGTTACTGAAATCAAAGCCAATTACATAACCATGGAAGCAAACAGTATTGGATATCAATTATATGTGCCAAATCCTTATTATTATTCATTAGGGGACAACACAACCGTTTATCTCTATCAAAAGGTTACCGAAGACGAAATCTCACTATATGGCTTTGAGAGTCTCGAACAAAAAGAATTATTCTTACAACTGATAAGTGTGAATGGAATTGGCCCCAAAAGCGCAAAGGCAATCTTAGCCGCGGGAAGTGTTTCCTCCATCCAACAAGCGATTGAATCTGGAAATGCCAAATACCTTCAAAAATTTCCCGGGATCGGTCCCAAAGCCAGTCAGCAAATTATCTTGGACTTACAAGGAAAAATCGATTTAAGTTCTTCCTTAGCACTCGATGATCATTTGAATGAAGTGGACTTAGCCCTACAAGCTTTGGGCTACAACGCCAAAGAAATTAAAAAAATCCTACCGAAATTGGATGCTTCCAAACCGACATCAACTTTGATCAAAGACGCATTAAAGTTCATGCTGAAGTAAAAATCGAAAAAATCAACTCGATATAAAAGAATACAAGCCCATCATGCGATGGGCTTGTTTATTTTTGATTTTTTGTTATTCAAAGACTTTTTTTAGAAATGCACGTTCATTGGATTCCGACAAGGCGACCATTAATAGGATTCTTGCTTTTTGTCCATTGAGATTAGGTGCGAAGATACAACCGAGATTCGACAGGTTTTTTCCACCCCCTGGATAACCGTACGTATCCAAGACACGACCAGATGGGCAACGCGAGGTAATGACAACAGGAATGCCTTTCGCAATCGCCTTTTCAATACAAGGGACAATTACAGGTGGAACATTTCCTCGCCCTAAAGCTTCTAGGACTAACCCTTTCGCTTCAAGCTGATCGATTAAGTAATCAAGAATGCGCGGATCCATCCCCGAGACCATTTTGACTAAATGAACGTTTGGCTCGAACGATTGAAGGGTTAAACGCTTTTTTTGATAATTGACACGACGATAGTAAATAACCTCACGATTATCCACAATTCCTATTGGTCCAAAGTCCATCGATTTAAACGTATCTAACGAAAGAGTATTCGATTTGGTGACTTCACTCGCTGCGTTAATCTGATCATTCATGACAACTAAGACACCCTTTTGAAGCGACTTCGGTGACTTCGCTACTAAGATGGAAGAGACTAAATTATTGATTCCATCAAAGCCCAGTTCAGAAGAGGATTTCATGGAACCAGTGATAACAACAGGTTTGTCCGTGTCTAAGACAACATCTAAAAAGAATGCGGTCTCTTCTAAAGTATCTGTCCCATGAACAACAACAGCACCATAAACATCGTCACGAGATAACTCTCTTTTGACGATCTTAGCGATCTCTAGCATCATCAATGGCGTGATCGACGGACTTGGTATCTCAGAGTACTCAATCGTCTCTAAATCCTGGTACAGGTCAGAATTGAAGAGATTCATCATAATTTCTTGTGCGGAGAAAGCAGGAACAACCGAATGATCGCCTTCACTGAATTTCATTGAAATGGTTCCACCAGTAAAAATCATGACTATTTTATGCATCGAAAATCCTCCCTAAAGTGACACGACATCATTATATCATAACCGACTCATTTTTTGCCATTCCGGATAAGGAAAAATCGTATTCCGACAGGCAACTTTAAACTCGTTTTTGATTATTGCCAAAATCTAAGAGTGATTTTGGTGAAGTATAAGGATTAGTAACTTTCCACATTTTCCACATAGTGTCAACGGAGCTCTAAATATAGACGTTTAAAATATGTTAACATAATATATATTATAGGTAGTTAATAAGGGTATGAATAGACTGGGGTATTTATCCCCAGAAGTAGTTAGAATGAACGATATGACACGATAAAGTCGGGTAAGTAAGGGTCTTCTACTGTTTTAATTAGCATCATTTTGACTCGATGAGTATGATAATTTTATCTCATGGCTTGAATTTTTCGACTTTTAGAATTCAAATGAAAAATCGCTCGAAATTTCGTGTTTTCTTGAAGCACCATACATATTACTAGGGTTACACGTTAAAATTCGTGACACAGCCTAATTTAAAAAAAAGAAAAACACCGTTATCTTCGGTGTTTAACGTTTCAAATCGATGGCTTCTTCTACTACGATTCCAATGTCTGTGGCAAATTCGTAAGCGAGTAAAACGGCCCCATCCATCAACTGGTCCACATGATGGGCATCTGAGGAGATGATGACTTTCGCATTCATTTCTTTCGCAATCTGCCAGAATTCTTTTCGTGGATACAGGTAGCGTTGACCCTCTTCGAGTTGGCGGATTCCCTTGCGAATTCCATTGGCATTGATTTCGAGAGGAATCTCATATTCCACTGCGGCGCGGATGATATCTCTCGATACTTCTTGTGCTACCTCATCAAACCGGGGATATCCGTAGAGCATTAAATCAGGATGACACAAGAACGCAAAGGACTTCGTGGACATCGCATCAATCACGGTCTTTGCATAAGTCCGTAAGTGCTCTGGCTTATTCAACGAATAGGAACTACGAAGTCCATCTCGTGATCCTTCTTCTTCAATGTAATGTTGACCCAGTGCTAAATAGTCTAGTTGCTCGAGGAGTTTCGAGTAGTACTCTGGGGAGTGACGAAAATACTCAATTTCAAGTCCTCGCCAAATTTTGATTTGCGATTCGTATTTGATGGTGGCTTCTTCTAGTTCTTTAAAATACTCGGAAAGCTCCTCGGGAAACATCCGTACAGACCGATCTCGTAAAATGGGAAAAGGAGCGTGGTCCGACATCCCAATTGAATGGAACTTTAAATCGATTGCTTGCTTGACATAATCTTTCACATGTCCCGTTGCGTGTTTACACAAATACATGTGTGTATGGTAATTATTTTTCATCATCGAGTGGCTGATATTCATAGGCATCTTTTTCCTGTTCACGATTGGAGAACTTACTTTCTCAATCGATTCTACCTCTATTATAAGGCTTCAGCGCGTTTTTGCAAAGAATATGCTATAATGATTGCGATGTCTCTTTTCAGGAGGAGCTTATGCACGAACCCTTAGCTTCACTTCTTCGTCCTAAAACGTTTGATCAAGTCTTAGGTCAAGACCGTGTCATTCAATTACTAAAACGCATGGTGGAAACCGATCATGTCATCTCGATGATTTTATATGGTCCGACGGGGGTTGGAAAAACAACGATTGCGATGATCCTTGCTAGTTATTTTCCTTTGAACCATTTTACCTTCAATGCCTCAACCGATTCGAAACAAACTTTAAAAGACATCATCGATGCTTCGAAACTCTATGGCAATGTCTTGCTCATCATCGATGAAATCCATCGCATGAACCGTGATGTCCAAGATTACTTGCTTCCGTTCGTTGAAAAAGGAATCGTCATTCTTGTGGGACTAACGACTGAAAATCCGTACGTCGCTGTCAATAAAGCCATCCGTAGTCGCGTTTCGATTTTTCGTTTAGAAGTGCTCACAACTGAGGCGATTGCCTCCTATCTGAAAACAATGCCACTCCCAGAAAAACGACAAATCAAGCCAGCAGTATTTGATTATTTAGCCCAGATTTCAAATGGTGAAATCCGGAGTGCCATTAACATGGTTGAGTTGCTTGTAATTCAATCAACCGAAGACCAAACCATCGATGTTGAAGATGCAGTAACCATCCTTGGAAAACCGCAGTTATCCCTAGATAAAAACGCTGGAAATTACTATGATATTTTATCCGCATTCCACAAGTCGATTCGAGGATCCGATGTCAATGCCGCATTGCATTATCTTGCAAGACTGATTGTTAGTGGCGATTTAGAAAGTATTCTTAGACGTCTGAGTGCCCTTGTCTATGAAGACATCGGATTAGCAAATCCATCCATGGGATCGAAAGTAGCGAGCGCATGTGACATATGTCGCCACATTGGTTTTCCCGAAGCCATCAACGCCTTAGGAGCGATTACGATTGAATTATGTCTCTCCCCAAAATCGAATAGTGCTCACCTTGCCATCTCAAAAGCGATAGCGGATGTCGAAGCAGGGAAAACGTACCCGATTCCCACTTATTTAATCAATAACCCTACTTACGATGATCAATATCACTACCTCTATGCGCATGATTTCCCAGGTCATATCGTCGGTCAAAAGTATCTTCCAAAGGAACTCGAAGGAACAAGGTATTACATTCCTCAAACTCACACAAAAATGGAAAAAGCGTTTGCGGATCAGTATGAAGACATCCTTAAAGCACTTCTAGATCTTGCTCCTCAAACCAAACGTTCCAAGTAAAAAAGAGCCAATCGGCTCTTTTTGTTTTAGATGACTTTACAAACCTTATCACTTTGTGTATCGATGATGACAGGAATAACAATCGGCTTGCGTTTGGTTTCACGATATAAATACTTCTGTACTTCATAAGCGATGGATTCTTTATACACGCGCCAATCAATATATTTCGCACGGAATTGTTTCTCTGTGACTTCAGAATAGATTTCTTCAATCCGCTTAATGACTTCCTCATTGTCTTTCATGTACATAAATCCACGGGAGACAATTTCTGGTTTATTGAGCATAATGCGTTCTCTCGCATCAATATTCGCTAAGATCATTAAGAAGCCATCTTGACTCAATAACTCGCGTTCTTTTAAAACCGTGTCATTGACATCCGCATCGAAATTTCCATCGACTAGAATCGATCCATTCATAACGGTATCATGTTGTAACAAGAGTTCGCCATCTTGGAAAGTAATCACTTCGCCATTATCAATTAAAGCGATTTGATCTTTGGAATAGCCATATTCTAGAGCTAAATCAGCGTGACCTATTTGATAGCGATATTCCCCTGTAATTGGAACGATGTATTGTGGTTTTAATAACGAATACACGAGTTTTAAATCCTCTTGTGCTGCATGGGAGGGTGGCATTAACTTCTTATCCACACGAATCAGAGAAAGATTGATTCGTTCTAACACATCATAGGTTTTCGCAGCGATTTTTTCTGTCCCGATAATGGGAGGGCAAAGCATTAAGATCGTATCGGTTGGATTCAACTTCAATAAACGGTCAAATCCCTTGGCCATTCGTTGTAACATAAAGAAGGGTTCATGACGCTCTCCGGTAACCAAGAAGACAACATCATCAAGTTGATTGTCATTTTCTTCATCCAGGTATTTCAAACTAACTAATCGATCACTGGGAATGGAAATATATCCCATGGCTTCTCCAATATCAACCATCCGTTGGGCTTTTCGACCGATAATGGAGATGGATTTCCCAGCTTTAATCGCTTCATTAATGACTCGTTGAATATGAAGTAGTTCGGTGGAATACATCGCTACGATTAATCGTTTGGATGTTTTTGATAAGGTGTCGCGGATGAGGTGTAGTAACTTTTGATCACTGGTCGCATGTCCCGGTGTTAACACCCCACTCGACTCCGCAAGCAATGCCAAGACTCCTTCTTCACGATACTTAGACAATTTTGCAAAGTCGGTTTGATAATATTTCCCACCGTTTTGGTCAAACGTAAAGTCGGTTAGATACACAATCGTACCATCTTTGGTACGAATTCCGATGCCACAGGATTCTGGAATCGAATGGGAGGTTGTGAAATAATCAACATGGAAATGTTCAAAAGCAACCCCTGTTTGATAATCAATGACTCGAAGTTGGTATTTTTGAGGGTCCATCCGATTTTCTTTCAATAAATCGGATAAAATGGCAATCGCGTAAGCGGTGCCGTAAACAGGAATGGATAGGGAACTAAGAATCAACGGAATCGCCCCAATGTGTTTGTCATGCGCATGGGACATAAAGATGCCCAAAATGTCATGTTTGCGCATTTCCAAGTAAGAAATGTCTGGAACAATCATGTCAACGCCAAGTAATTCTCCAGAAGGATGTTTTAATCCTGCGTCGATTACCATGATTTTCTTTTCAATTTCAAGGCAATATAAGTTCTTTCCGTTTTCGCCAAGACCCCCCAGTGCATAAAACTTGATTTGGC
The DNA here is from genome assembly GCA_964483655.1 of uncultured Candidatus Izemoplasmatales bacterium. Taxonomy (GTDB): domain Bacteria; phylum Bacillota_I; class Bacilli_A; order Izemoplasmatales; family Hujiaoplasmataceae; genus JAUXXX01. Next base: position 9,093 of record CAZABW010000027.1, on the reverse strand, counting down.
TCATAATAAAAATCCTTTCTGGGTGAAGTCATATCACAAATATTATACCATCGATTCATCGAATCTACCTGCTAAATTGCGTGAATTTCTCAAGATTCTTTTTGACCTTTTGATTGGCTAGATCGGAAATCCATGATACAATGAATACGGTGATACCATGAAATATCCAATTAAGAAAGTCAGTCATGAAGGGAAACAATCTACCGTTTCCAATCGCGGGATGGATTTAGAAGAAGCGATCAATCTCACGAACCAAGTTTATATTGATCGCGATCGGGCTTATATCTATAAAAAGCCGATTCCGATACAAGTCGTCAGTGTTCAATATGAAAAACGAAGTGCTGCTAAAATAACGGAAGCCTACTATAAAATCCCTTCCACAACCGATTATAATGGCATCTATCGAGGCCGTTATTTGGATTTCGAAGCGAAAGAAACGATTTCCAAAACATCGTTTCCTTTAAAAAATATCCATGAACACCAAGTCAAACATTTGGAACATATTACCAATCATGGAGGGATTGGCTTTATCCTGGTTCAATTCAAATCGATTGGAAAAGTCTTTTTGCTCGATAGTCGTCATGTGAGTCGGTTTTATCAACGCTATCTCGAGAATAGTGGACAACGTCGTTCGATTTCATTATCGGAGTTTGAAGAGTTTGGATATGTTATCAAAGAATCGTATGCATTACGGCTCGACTACTTATCCATCGTCGACCTCGTTTATTTTCAAGCACCTTAAGAACCCATTTTCGCAATCAAAAAGAAGTCCTGTCGACTTCTTTTTTTTGATTAGACTCGTCTAGCAATATAGGCAAACATCTCAGGGCCGGTATGAATGCCCAGAACAGGTGTTAAAGGTGAAATCGTTAAATTGCGGATAGTTAAGTCTCCCTTTAACTTGTTTGCTAATTCGATAGCTTTTTCCTTGTCTGTCCCATAGTGGACAGTAAAATCAATGAGATCTTTGCCAAACTTATCAATCATGAGGTTTTTCATGGAAAGGAGAGACCGTTGTAACCCAAACGCTTTACTTAAGGTAATATATACCCCTTCCGGATTTACCGTAATCACAGGCTTGACATGAAGAATATCGCCAATCGTCCCTTCTACTTTCCCAATCCGTCCACCACGTTTGAGATATTTGAGGGTATTAATCGTATAAATAGCTAAGGTATCTTCAAAACGACACTGATTCAACTTTTCCAAAATGGTAGTGATGGGGGTGTTTTGTTTGATTAATTCCAGTGCAAGTTCTACTAGGTAGCCTAGTCCCCCTGCTAAGGTCTTGGAATCATAATGGGTGATGTTAATCCCACTGATGTCTTGAAAGGCTAAACGAAAAGCATTAAAGGTCCCACTTAATCCACTGGATAGATTAATCGCAAGAATGTCCGTGTATCCTTCCTTTTTCAATCGTTCAATCAAATCGTTCAGTTCCCCCATGGAAGGTAAACTCGTGGAGATTTTGGTTGTATCGAGTTGCTCATAGACTTCTTTAGCAGAGATTTCTACTTGGTCGCGGTAATGCTTCCCATCCACAAGAATCATTAATGGTAATACAAATAGGTTTTTATGCTTCTTAACAACTTCTGGAAGCAGATTAGCAGCGGAATCCGTGATAACGGCAATTTTCATTATATTATCCTCCTGTGATCATTAAGTACTCTATCACACATAATACTATATCAAATTAGTACTCTATCTGTCAAGGTACTTCAAAAAAAAGAAAAATCACGCTTTGTCAGCGTGATTCGTTTGATCAAGATTGCATGCTTTATCTCGATTATTGTAGTGATTTCACCATTAATTTGACCATTTTATTGGAGAAATCAACGGGATCCTTCACTGGAAGTCCTTCAATTAATAAGGCTTGATTATAGAGGACCCAAGCGTAATCATCGAGTTCTTCTTTCTTGCGTTGGAATAAAGACTGAATTGCATGGAAGAGGGGGTGATTGGGGTTAATTTCTAAAATCTTTTCCGCCTTCACCGATTTATCACCAGGCATATGGGAAATCACTTTTTCCATCTCAAAACTTAGTCCATCACCGGAAACCAAACATACTGGGCTATCAGTCAGACGTGTGGATAATTTCACTTCTTTCACTTCACTTGCTAGTATCGTCGCAAGCGTCGTTAACAAGTCTTTATTTTCCGTTTCTTGGCCTTTGATTTGTTCTTTTTCCGATTCATCTAATAAATCTAAATCGCCTTGATTAATCGATTTAAACGTGTGTTTATCATATTCTCTTAAGATATTCACCATGAACTCATCGATTTCATCCGAGAAGACTAACACGTCGTAGTTTTTCTTTTTCAAAAGGTCCATTTGAGGCATAGCTAGAATGGCTTCTTTCGAGGAAGCAGATCCATAGTAGATGTCTTTTTGCCCTTCAGGCATCGCTTCGATGTATTCTTTTAACGTGAGGTATTGATCTTGATTCACTGTTTTAAATACTAAGAGATCTTGTAAAAGGTCTTTTTTCTCTCCAAAACCATCATACACTCCATATTTCAAATTCACGCCAAACTCTTTATAAAAGGTAAGATATTTCTCCCGGTCATTTTTTAATAGTTTTTCTAATTCGTTGACAATCTTCTTTTCTAAGTTTTGAGCGATTTTTTGTAATTGACGGTTATGTTGTAACATTTCCCGAGAAATATTCAAACTTAAATCAGAAGAGACAACCAACCCTTTGATAAAGCGCAAATAATCAGGAACCAACTCTTTGCACTTATCCATGATGAAGACGCCTTTCGTGTAGAGTTGAAGGCCTTTTTCATATTTTTCGGAATAGAGATTATAAGGAGCCTTCCCGGGGACAAATACAATTGCCTTATAGGTTAATGCCCCTTCGACATCGGTCCAAACATGGAATAAAGGATCCGTATAGTCGAAATATTGATTCTTGTAAAACTCATTGAGTTCTTCCGTAGTGACTTCACTTTTGTTTTTATTCCAAATTGGGATGCGAGAATTGATCGTTTCACGACTCTTTTTGGTGGTGTATTCGCCTTCGATGGGATTGCCTTCTTTATCTAGTTTAGGGCTTTCCACTTCTTTTTCCAAAGTAATCGGATATTTCACATAATCTGAATATTTTTTCACAAGGCTTTCGAGCTTGTATTCATCTAAGAAGACATCAAAGTTTTCTTCCTCTTCATTGGAGCGTAAGAATAACTTGATTTCGGTTCCCCGTTCTTCGCGTTTGATTTCTTCGATACTGAAGGAATCTTCCCCTTCAGAAACCCATAAATACCCTTTGTCGCTGTACGCGGAACGGGTCCGGACTTCGACTTTGCTGGCGACCATGAAGGCGGAATAGAACCCCACCCCGAATTGTCCGATTAAATCGAGTTCTTTGTCTTTTCCTTTGAGATTTTGTAAGAACTCTAAAGTACCACTCTTCGCAATGGTTCCAAGGTTATCAATGAGTTCATCATACGTCATCCCGATGCCATTATCGGTGATTGTGATAAATCGTTTCTTCTTATTGAAGTCCAGTGCGATTTCATAATCATTGGTTTTTTCCAACTTCTCATCTGTGAGTGATGTTAAGTGGTATTTATCAATCGCATCACTCGCGTTGGAAATTAACTCCCGTAAGAAGATTTCTTTGTTGGTGTAGATTGAGTTAATCATTAAGTGTAGTAAACGTTTTGATTCGGTTTTAAATTCGCGTTTTTCTTTCATTATAGTCCCTCCAAATTTCTTGTCCGCATCTATTATATCGAAACATGTTAGCACAGTCAAGTATTGAGTGCTAAGCATAAGAAAAAAAGTAGTAGAAAACTACTACTTTAGACACGTTTGTGTTTGTTCTTCTTGGCGTATTAGCGTTAAGAGACGAGATAGTTCTGTGGCGGCTTCTAAAGAAAGGGGAAAGCAAGAAGCGATTTTCTTTGGAATCTCCTTCGCTTGTTCGCGAAGGGACAACCCTTTTGGTGTGAGTTCAATCAGAACCAGTCGTTCATCATCCACCCCTCGTTCCCGGGTAATGTAACCAAGGGAAGCGAGTTTCTTTAATAAGGGAGTTAACGTCCCACTATCCAGAGCTAACTTATTACCTAAAGCTTTGACAGTTTGAGGATGTTCTTCCCACAAAGCGAGCATTGTAATGTATTGTGTGTAAGTCAATTGGAGTGGTTTTAATAGCGGGGTATACCGTTGAATTACTTGACGAGAAGCGCTATAAAGGGCAAAACAGAGTTGATGATCGAGTTTAAGTGACATATTACCCCAGTGCTTTTTGAATCGCTTCTCGCAGGGAGGTTGGTTTGACTGTGGGGTTGTATCGTGCGAGGATGTTCCCTTCCCGATCGATTAAGAACTTGGTAAAATTCCATTTGATGGAGTTGCCCGATACCGTTTGTTTTAGTTTTTGCAAGACTTGTTGGAATTTGTTTAACCCTTCATCTTGATTATCTTCCGGAGCGTTGTTTCGTAAAAATTGATACAGTGGATGAGCTTCTTTGCCGTTAACGTTGATTTTCGCAAATGTCTCGAACGTCGTGCCATAATTCAACTTACAAAATTGTGATACTTCTTCATCCGTTCCTGGTGCTTGGTTTAAAAATTGGTTACAAGGAAAATCGAGAACTTCGAAGCCTTGTGTTTTAAATTCTTGATACAGCGTTTCTAACCCTTCATACTGGGGAGTGAAGCCACACCCCGTGGCAGTATTGACGATTAGTAATACTTTTCCTTTGTAATTCGATAACGAAACTTCTTCTTGATTAGTACGTTTGACACTCAACTCATAGAGACTCATACAGGTTTCCTCCTATTTATATTGTATACAATCTAATTGTATCATATCATAATCTTTTTGACAAGTGATATCCCGACTTGTTCTTTAAATAGGAATATGATATGATACATTTACCTCTCGAAAGACTCCAAAAGCGGGTGAATAAACATGTCCAATAATCAAATCCAGATTCCTGTTAAAACGCTGTTAATTGCGATATCAATCGTCTTTTTATCTGTCATTTTAGCATTGATTTTTGGCGATACCTTAGCCGAAATGTACGATGTCATCGGCATTCGAATCGCGACTTTGATTGTTGCTTTTGCGTCCTTTATTTCGAGTATGCTCTTTAGTCTTTTAATCTATCGTCACAACCGTACTGTTTCAAAGATCAATGATGATACCAACCGAAGAGCGGAATTGTTTCGCGAGTTACAATTCGCCTCGAGCAACTACTCCATCATCGATTTTATGGATCGAATGTTGCTGTATGATGAATCCACACGGTATATTGATAAGTTTCTTCTCCGACCTGATTTTGGATTTCATCTAATCGAATCCAACCTTATCAAAGAAGATGTGTATGCCCATCCCGAATTATTTCAATTCACCTCAATTAAAATTCCCTTTCGAGTCATTGAGGGCAAAGTCGTTTCGAGTGTGCATTTAGAAAAAGTCACGTTTGAACGAAACAATGCTCATTTCGTATTCATCTCTCCAAACCCTGGACAATTAACACGAGCTCATATTCTCTACAATGAAAACACGAAACGAAATAATGTCATCATCAACGTCATCACCACCAAAGAATCCGCGTTTTTCATTTCCTCGATTGTCAATTCATTCTCCAAAATTAAGATTTTTATGACGATGACTTCTTTATTGGGTGTTGAAACCAAAGGGGTGAGTGAACTTTATTTTACCAACCCCGAGCAAATCGAAGGTAATGGGACGAATACGTATAAAATCAATTCATCCAATTTTACCTTAACAGAATCTCCAAAGATTCCTTCTCTCCATCAATAACAAAATCAAAACGTCCCGTTTCCAGGACGTTTTCTTTATTCTTGTTTGTCGTAGATTTGGAATAATTTGCGTTCGAATAACAAATACCCCACTACGAGTGTAATGGCAATCGAAGCTGCCATGTAAGGTAGATTGTATGCAATGAAGGAATAGAACCACACATTCATCCCTTCAGGAGCATACATCCCCCAGAAAATCACCCCAGAGAAGGAATGAACCAAATAACGAAGCACTCCCGCTAATAGAATACCGAGTAAATAAATCTTCTTGCGCTCCAATGCTTTCGGAAAGATGCCCACCACTCCTAACACAACGAACGCTAAGAGATAATCCATGGTATATTGTATGATACTAAGAAACCAAAATTGACCGATACCCATCGCGACAAAGGATTGCAAAATCCCAAAGATAAACCCTGCTATGAGACCTTGTTTGAGCCCATACCGATAAGCAATCAAAATAATCGGTAACATCGCAAAACTAATCGACCCTCCGTAAGGAAACGGAGAGTAAAGTCCGGCGAGAAAATCTAGTACGACCGCAATGGCGATAAATAAAGCTGTTTCCACGATTTGACGTGTCAATTGACGATTTTGATTCATACTGACCTCCAAATAAAAACGCCTCTTATTCTTGAAAATAAGAGGCGCTTCAGCCCATTCATACTCCAACGCAGGCATTACCCTGATCTGGAAAGGTCAACAACAACACAGTTGTACTCTCAGCCTGGTCTTCCAAGCTCCCTTATTTTCTACTTGTAGTATACTACAAACCCCTGTAACATACAAGCAATTTCACTTACGAGATAATTTCATAGATTAACGGCGTCTCTTGGGGCTTCTTCTCTTCGATAACGAATGCATGAGTGAGATCCCTCCAAAGTTCTTTTTCAATCGGTTTATTGGTGTATAAATCGAGTAAAACATCCCCCTCTGAGACAAAATCGCCGACTTTCTTATGTAAAACAATTCCAACCATGGGATCAATGGTATCCGTTTTTACAGCTCTTCCCCCACCTAGCTTCATCGATACCAAGCCAATTGCTTCGGCTTGTATTGCATGGAGATACCCCGTTTTAAGCGCTTTGAAAGGAACGATTTCGGCGACGGAGATAAATTGATCCAAATCACCAACATGCCCCCCTTGACAAGCGATGAGCTCATGAAATTTCGCTAACGCTTTGCCATTTTTGAATTGATCGATGACCAATTCCTTCGCTTCTTCTAAGGTGCTTCCTTGATGGGCCTGGTGAATCATCCATGCGCCAATCTCAACACACAGATCCGTTAAATCAGAAGGACCTTGGTTCGCTAAGGTTTGAATTGCTTCTTTGACTTCCAAACGGTTACCAATGGCATACCCTAAAGGTTGGTTCATATCAGTGATAAAAGCAATCACTTTTTTTCCCGCTTGTTTCCCAATCGAAACCATTAAACGACTTAAGATACGAGCATCTTCAATCGTCTTCATAAAAGCGCCATCCCCGATTTTCACATCCAAGCAGATGACATCTGCCCCACTTGCTAACTTCTTTGACATAATCGAAGAGGCAATCAAAGGAATCGATGGTACGGATGCGGTAACATCTCGCAAAGCGTATAACAATTTATCTGCTGGGACGAGATTTTGAGTTTGTCCTGCAATGGCGATATTGATATCGCGAACTTGTCTAAAAAATTGCTCTTCGGATAAATCAATGCGACAGCCCGGAATCGACTCTAATTTATCCAGCGTTCCACCTGTATGCCCGAGTCCTCGACCGGAAAGTTTCGCTACTTTTACCCCACAAGAAGCCGCAAGGGGACCCAAGATTAATGTGGTTTTATCACCGACACCGCCAGTGGAATGTTTATCCACTTTGATGCCTGGGATCGATGTTAAATCAATGATTTCGCCACTATGTAACATTGCGTCCGTTAAATAATACGATTCTTCATCATTCATCCCGACAAAATATATCGCCATTAACCATGCGGACATTTGATAATCAGGGATGATTTGATCCACGTATCCTTGAATTGCAAACCGAATTTCTGCTTCGGTATTTGCCATTCCATTTCGTTTGTGTTCAATAATATCTACCATTCTCATGAAAGCGTTCACCTCGTAAACCTATTATATCATGAAATGGACTTCGTGTAGTATAATACTAATGGGTGATTTTTATGAACCGAATTTTTCTCATTCGTCATGGCGAAACCGAACAAAATAAGCAAAACATCATTCAAGGTCGAATGGATAATCCCCTCAATGAAACGGGGAAACTACAGGCTCGGGATGTCGCTTCCTGGTTTCAAAAAAACCAGATTTCTTTCGATGTGATTTACTCCAGCCCGTTGATACGAGCACTTGAAACCGCAACGATTCTGAAAGATGGCATTCATCACTCTCAAGCCATCCACCTTCATGAGGGGATCATTGAACGCAATTTTGGGGATTATGATGGCAAACCGATTCAACCGGATTATTTTGATCATGTCATCCAAGAAACCATTCATGGCATGGAAAAGCATCATGTTTTAGAAGAGCGAGTTCTGAAAACACTGGATGATATCGCGATGAAACATCCCCATCAAACGATTGCGATTGTCTGTCATTCCCATGTCATCAAAGCCTTGTTTGTCCGAATCAAAGAAGGATTTACCTATCGGTCCTATTTGAAAAACGCTTCGATTCATGAAATTTGGTATGATCCCTTTACGAAACGTTTTGAATTAGCTCAATTTAATATCGATCCAGCAAAATAAAAATCCTTCTACTCTAAGTGAGCGAAGGATTTTTTTTAATAACTGGTGCCAGAAAAAGCATTAAACTGATTGTTGGAATTGCGTAAGTCTTGAATTAACAAGTTTCGTAGTAAAAGATCCGTTAACTCGATATTGTCTCCTGTTAGGAAAGGATAACGGTCTTGATCGAAGACATAATCAACGGTCGCAACGCGATAAACTTGTTCTGGGTTGATTGCTTCCACGTCAAAGGAATCATCAAAGATAAGCGAGGAACTTTGCGCGAGATAGATGAGTTGTGCCCCAGTTAAGTCAACGATCTTCATGTAGTTATCAAACGGATAGACTTCGACTAAAAATCCCATCGTGATGGGTCCTACTGGAATGGCTTTCCGGAACCCTCCACTATTTAAAATCCCAACATCCACTTGCATATAATCCCGGATGACGGAAGCACCCCAAACAGCTAAGGTAGAGGTATTCGCGTAAGCGAGATTTTGACTTAAGACTTCGGTTGTAAAAGCGATATAGGTAGGATCATTCGCAAATGTATCGAGTACACTTCTTAGATAAGCATCTTCGGTTGA
>CAZABW010000026.1:0-24513 GCA_964483655.1 uncultured Candidatus Izemoplasmatales bacterium | reverse complement strand
AGTGGAGTTGGGGGGATATGAATGATATTTTTAATAAAAAAAAGAGGCTGTAAGTCGATGAAGACATCAAATCTTCATCGACTTACAGCCTCTTATCATTTAAATGGTTTCGTAGAACCGATGTCCATTCACCATATTTTTAAGATAGAATCTTTCTTTGGTAAGAAACTCTGTTGTTGGTTGATAATCTAATCCATGTTCCCGATCATGATACTGATTCATAAACGCTTCATATTGTTCAATCGAAAGCGAAATTCTATCATCTAAACAAGCATGCATCCGTTGACTTGGATAGGCACTTAAATAAGTGGGTTGAAGCGTAACAGTAAAGAACTCACAAATTGCTCCAGAACCATAACTGAACATGCCAATTTCCATTCCACCAAGAGGTTCGTTTGCATACATCAACACGGATAACAAACTGAGAAACAAAGAACCGTTATATATATTTCCTACAACCTTCCCTACTTTTTTGGATACTTCCAAAGGTTTCTCCAAAACGGGATAGGGCAAAGCACTGTTTGCTTTATTTGCCATATTCGCAAAAGGAAGATGGTAACAAATATAAGGATATGCCCGGGCGGGTGCGACTTTACGTAATAGATCTAAATAACAACGAATCGATAACTTCCCATCTACAATCGGAACGTCATGATAACTGGGACGATAAAAATCAGGAAGTTCTTCCGTCGCAAACACGCCAGGAGAAACCACTGCTAAGCGCGGATTCTGGCTAATTAACATCGCTACTGCACCAGCACCTTGTGTTGATTCTCCAGGGGTTTGGAAACCATACCAAGCAATATCACTCGCAATCACTAATACCTTTTTATCGGGATGTAATGTGACATGACTGATTGCTAGTTGTAATGCTCCTGTCGCTGCATAACAAGCTTGTTTCAGTTCAAGACTGCGTACGTGAGGAGGAAGATTCAATAATCGATGAACATAGTTTCCGGCTGACTTGGAATAATCGATGGCTGATTCGGTCGCAAACAGGAGTAAATCAATCTCCTCTTTGTGTGATTGAACGATATCATAGGCAGCTTCGACTGCCATCGTGACGATGTCTTCGTGAGGAGCGACAATTGCCATTTTTTCTTGACCTAAGCCGACGGTGAACTTATGTGCATCGACTCCCCGAGCTTGAGCTAAGGTTTCTAAGGACAAATAATGTTTTGGGACGTAAAAGTTTATTAAATCGATACCAACATTCATACTTTATGCCTCTCTATTTTTGCATGACTCTGGGATAACTCCCCTTGATTGGTGAGCGCAGCTAAAAGCGATAGCTCCCCACATAAAACAACCGCTGCGGCGATATGAGCTAGTTTTTCACTCCCATCCGGACCGGTTGCTTGAAGGACTTCAAGATGTTTTTTACTATCCGCTGTATCTTTTCCATGGCCAATGGTGCCGACAATAATACTCGGAAGACTGACTGAGAACACCAATTGATCGTGCTTTACTTCACAAGTGGTAATGCCTTGAGAACCTTCTACGATATTCGCTGCGTCTTGACCTGTAGCTAAGTAAAAAGCTAACAACATATTCGCATAATGGGCATTGGCACTAAGTAAACTACCTGCCGCAATCGAACCAATTAAATTCTTTTTTATATTCAGTTCCACGATTTTTTCGGGCGTGGTTTTTAAAGTTTGATATAGAATATCTCGAGGGATGGTGATTTCTGCGACGACGGATTTGCCTCTACCAAAAATGCTATTCACTGCACTGACTTTTTTATCGACGCAATAATTGCCTGAAACTGAAAGAAAGACAACTTCAGGATATTGTTTCTGAATGTAACTGGCGATGGCATCACTCGCTAAAGTGGTCATGTTATGACCCGATGCTAGACCGGTTTCATAACTCATTCGAAGATACACAAGCGATCCTACGACTTTGGAGTCAATTCGTACTAATTTGGCATAACGAGATTGTTTCGAGACGACTTCCTCTTGAAATAACACAACACTAGCAGAAATAGAACTCGCAAAAAGGTGCGCTTTATGCGCACTCGGTGCTTCGAATAATAGAGACCGAGTCATCAAATCAGATAAGATAACTGTTTGTAAGGTTTTTACCAAGCGTGTCAGTTTCGCTCCTCTTGCGATGGAGTGAAACAAGGTTGTTTCAAAGGTTGCTAGTGGGACTTCAATATCAAGGTCTTGCATTTGATACTTTAGTCCATGCATCGCTTGGAAATGAATCGGTCCGATGATTCTTGTCGGGATACTGGTACTCATTTGAACTTTTTGCATAGTGACTCACTTTACTAAAAAAGAATGGTTAGTTAAATTATACACTAGATTGGCTTTTTTGAAGAATCTTTTCATACCTGAAAGGACGACTTTTTCTGATTTTACGCTCGTCTTACATGGATGGTAACTTCAAAAAAGAACGAAAGCAGAAGATTGTGACGTTATTCTAAAATCGAAAGCAACTGTCCATTTTCTGCTTCTGTCACCAGTAATCCTAATTCTCCGGTGAAATCAAAACAGACGTTGGTTGGTTTGTTACCAGGAAGGGCAATTTGTTTTTGTAAGGAACCAAAACGATCAAAGACCCAGACTTTTCCTGTACCGAAAACAGCTGCGTAAATGAGTCCATCTTTTGACAAGGTTAAGCCATCTGGTTCTGCGGTTCCACCAATGACATAAAAAGGTCGTAAATTAGTAATTTTTAATGATTCTTTGTCGTAATCTCCGATTAAGATTCGGTGTTGCCACGTCTCGTTAATGAGAATGTTCTTTTCCTCATTAATCAGTAACAAGCCATTAGGGAAATACATGTGTTCTGCTAGGAGTTTCACTTCTTGATTAGGAGTAAGCGCACAAAGATAGCCAATCCCTTGATGTTGCGACCCACCCGGGCATGTGAAAAGAATATTGCCATTCGAATCTTTAATCAAATCATTAGGTGCCCGAAGTGGAACACCATGGATCTGACTAGCTAAGGTTTTAGTTTGCAAAGTCTTTAAATCAAGAGCACGGATGGCGTGTTGTTTTGAATCACAAAAATACAGGGTAAAATCGTCATAAACAAGGAGCCCATTTGGAGCGCCACCGACTTCATACTTCGTCGTTGTTTGGGATTGGGGATGATACTCTGTAATCACTCCCCCTAACAACTCAACACAAAAGATGCGGCCTGTTGATGTAACAACCGGACCTTCAGGAAATTTTAATTGAGACGCTAATACAGAAACATTCATTTAGTAATATCCTCCATGGGAATCTTCATTGGGACCATATAAGGTGAGTCCCCCATCAACTTTGATGGTTTCTCCAGTAATATATTGTGCTTCATCGGATAATAAAAACGAAACAACAGCCGCATTATCTTCTGGCGTCCCCATTCGTTTTAAGGGTATTAATTTCGCCATATGTTCGAAGAAGGGTTGATCTGCTTTATGATGGCTGCGGATTGCGGTCGCACCTGGTGCGACGACATTCACGGTAATTTGATGTTCGGCTAACTCAATGGCTAATGATTTTGCCATGCGGTTTAAAGCCGCTTTTAACGAACCATAGATGGCATCGTTGCGATATGCACGATCGCCTCTAGTGGAAGAGATAAAGATAATTCTTCCAGCGGTGTTCTGTTGAATCATGTGGGCGACAGCGACTTTCGTAGCTAAAACATAACTACGATAATTCAAGCCATACATAAACTCCATATCAGCGATATTAAAATTCTTGATGCTGGTAAACCGTGCTTTTCCAGCATTACATACCAACGCATCAATGCCCCCTAAATCTTGAATCGCTTGCTCAGCGATTCGTTCAGGAACATCCGCTTCTTGGAGGTTAGCTTGATAGAAGAAGGCCCGTTGTCCAAGCGCTTCGATTTCTTGTTTTAAAGCAATGGATTCATCTATTTCAGTATAATATGTAAAAGCAACGTCATACCCTTCTTTGGCTAAACGCAAAGCAATTCCTCTTCCAATTCCTCGGCTTGCGCCGGTGATAAAGACTTTTTTAGACATTGGAGTTCCTCCTTATGGATTCATAAGGGTGCCATCTGGCAACCGTGTTTGCGTCCATGTGGTTACTTTTGTTTGAGCGGGATATTGCATAGCGAGTTCTTCATTGATATCAATTCCTAATCCTGGAGCGTCACTGACATAAAGATAGCCGTCTTTGACATAAGGCATTCCTGGGAATACTTCATTCATCCGTTCGGAGAAGCCGACATATTCAAGGATTCCTAAGTTATGAGAATGTAAACTCAAATGGACATTCGCCGCATGTCCAACTGGGGAAACATCTCCGGGACCATGCCAAGCGGTCCGAACACCAAATTGTTCTGCGAAATAAGCAACCTTACGTGCAGGAGTTAGTCCGCCTACTTGACTCAAATGAAGTCGAATAAAATCAATCAATCGGTTCTTAATCAACGATTCCCATTCTTTGGGATTGTTAAACAATTCCCCAATCCCAATCGGGGTGGCACATTGGGAACGTAACTGAACTAACCAATCTGTTTGTTCGGGAGAATAAGGATCTTCTAAGAAGAATAAGCGATATTTCTCGAGTTGTTTCGCTAAGAAAAGAGTTTCCGCGGGTTGTAACCGCTCATGGATATCATGGATTAATTCGATATCATCCCCACATTGTTTCCGAACCGTTTCAAAGAGAGTGATGGTATCTAAGATATAACGGGTGGGATCCATGTAAGAACCCACTTCGGATTGTAGGGGTTTGTTTAGGTTTTGAATCACACCACCATACAATCCCCATTGAATCCGAACATGGCGAACATGCTCTTTTTTAAGGGCTTGGATTCGGCTAACGATATCCTCTAACGATGTTCCATTGACGTGACGGTAAAATGGAACGCCTTGTCGAGATTTTCCCCCAAACAAATCATAGACTGGCATCCCTGCCATTTTCCCTTTGATATCCCAAAGCGCCATATCGACACCAGAAATCGCATTATTGGAGATGGCATCATTTCGCCAGTAGGCATTGTTTATCATCAAATGCCATAAATCTTCAATATGACTTACATTTCTACCTACTAAAAGCGGTTTTAAATAGTCTTCCACTACGCATTGTACGGCTCGTTCCCGATATGCAAACGTTGCACAACCTAAACCATATAATCCTTCTTGATCGGTTATTACTTTCACCACAATCAAATTGATACCATCAGGAGCGGTGAGAATCGTTTTGATATCTTTAATGTTTGGCATTGTGAATCTCCTTTCGCAAGCGAAATGATCTGTTTGATTTCCAAACCCATTATATCACATGGTAATGACTCTCGATTTCGAACGTCGAAGATTCCTTGAAAAGAAAATGCCTTGTTCACGAAAACAAAGCAAGGACCGATTCAAAATACTGGACACCCACGAGTAATAAGGATTCATCAAACTGAAACTGACTGGAGTGCAGTGGATGAGTATAGCCTTTTAGGGTGTTTTTCGTTCCTAACATGACGAATAAGGAAGGCACTTCTTTGGAATAATAGGAAAAATCCTCTGCGAACATCATTGGCTTAATCTCAACAAATGGAATTCCGGATAGGGAAGAAAACACACGGTTTGTTAAAGTGGGGTCATTATAGACTACGGGATAGAAATCGCGAATGGTGGTTTGAATCACGACATCATGAGATAGTTCAATCCCTTTTGCGATTGCGATCATCCGGTCTTTTAATAGTTGGTAATTGTTTGGATGAAAGGCACGGATGGTTCCTTCCAAACGAATCGAAGCGGCGATGATATTTCTGGCGTCGCCGCCATGAATCGTGCCGATGGTTACAACCGCCTCTTCTAAAGGATCAATGGAGCGACTAACAATGCTTTGGTAGCTCGAAACTAACGCAGCACTGGCAAGAAGAGCGTCGCGCCCTAAATGGGGTTTCGCCCCATGCGCGCTTACGCCTTGGATGTGAAGATCCACTTCACCACTTTGAGCCATGAAGCCTTGTGCTTTATAACCGATGACACCCTCTTCAAGTTCAGGATATAAATGAAGACCAAAGGCATGAATAATCGGATAACGTCGAAACAATCCTTCTTCAATAATGACTTTGGCTCCCCCAGGTCCTTCTTCAGCGGGTTGGAAGAGGAGTAGAATAGAATAAGGCAAGTCCTTCTGTTGGGCAATGTTTTTCGCAAAACCAAGTAAAATCGCCATATGTCCATCATGACCACAAGCGTGCATATGGCCAGGGATTTGACTAGCAAAGTCACAAGCAGTTTGTTCGTGAATGGGTAAAGCATCCATATCCGCCCGAAACAAAAGACATGCCTTGTTTCGACCTTGTTTATGAACTAAAACTCCAGTCTTTCCAACGGTTTGGACGGTATAACCAAACGATATTAATTGCTTTTCGAGATACTGTTTGGTTTGAAAGACATCAAAACCAAGTTCAGGAATCTGGTGTAAGTCGCGACGAACCTTCGTGATTTCAGCGAGAGTCATCCGATTGGTCATAATAAAACAACCTCATCAATGGCTTCTTTGAAAGCAACAAAAAATGCTTGAAGTTCTTTGCTGGTCAAGGTTAATGGAGGGAGTAAGCGAATGACCGTTTGATTTGTGACATTCAATAACAAGTGATATTTCAGAGCTGCTTTTTGAA
Organism: uncultured Candidatus Izemoplasmatales bacterium; assembly: GCA_964483655.1. Lineage (GTDB taxonomy): Bacteria > Bacillota_I > Bacilli_A > Izemoplasmatales > Hujiaoplasmataceae > JAUXXX01. The sequence goes on along the minus strand of CAZABW010000026.1, from coordinate 17,916 downwards.
TCAGCGTGGCTTTTTGACCACATTCTAATCCGAGCATGAAACCCTCTCCGCGGATTTCTTGAATGACATGGGGATATTGATTTTGCAATTCAAGTAGACCTGCTTTTAATTGAGCAGAGTTGTTTTTCAGTTGACGTTGAAACTCCGGTTTTGCCATTTCATCTAATAAGGCACTTCCAAGTGCCGCAACGAAGGGATTACCGCCGAAGGTAGAGCCGTGGTCTCCGGGCTTAAAAGCAGACGCGACCTCCCCAGTCGCAATCACCGCTCCAATCGGGAGACCTCCTCCAAGCGATTTCGCAACGGTTATGATATCCGGTTTTAGAGGGGTTCGTTGAAACGCAAACGGAATTCCTGTTCGATATAATCCGGTTTGAATTTCATCGACAACAATCAAGAAGTGGTAATGGGCTTGTAACTCCATAACGGCTTGTAAGAACGGTTCGCTTAAAGGTTGAACGCCACTTTCTCCTTGAATAACTTCCAAGAAAATCGCACTGGTTTTCTCACTAATAGCGTTTCGAAGCTGCGCAATATTATTTCGTTCAATATGTTTGACTAAGGGAATTAACGGACGAAAGGGTTCTTGATATTTCATTTGACCAGTTAAGGATAACGCTCCTAATGTCCGGCCGTGAAAGGATTCATGTAAAGCGACGAACTCGAGCTGATCAGACTGAATCAAGCGAGTTGCTTTGCGAGCTAGTTTCATTGCGGCTTCGGTGGCTTCCGTACCGGAATTGGTAAAAAAGACTTGGTCGAGTCCAGATAAATGGGTTAATTGTTTCGCTAACGAGACAACACTTTCAGTAGCGAAGTAATTCGACAGATGCAAAAACTGCTTCATTTGCACTTTCATGGCTTTTTGAATCGCTTTATGGGAATGACCGAGGGAATTTACCGCAATCCCCGCAAAAAAATCCAAGTAGCGAGTATTGGTTTCATCAATGAGGTAATTCCCCTTTGCTTTTTTGATGACAATGGGAAGTCGTTTGTACGTATTCATGATGTATTGTTGGTCTCTTTGTAATAAGTCCATTGTTATCCTACTTTCTGAGATCATCGAGCAGTTGCGTCTTACTTTCGGTTTTCTCGTCTTTTTGTTTGATGATTTTAGCTGGGGAACCAGCAACGACAACGTTCTCAGGGACATCTGTCGTGACAACGGCACCCGCAGCGATGACACTATTTTTACCGACGCGTACGCCCTCTAAGACAACAGCGTTCGCACCGACTAAGACATAATCTTCGATGATGACGGGTTGTTTGGAAGGGGGTTCTAGGACTCCGGCAATGACGGCCCCCGCACCAATATGGCAGCGAGCTCCTATTTGACCTCTCGCGCCAATGACCGCGTTCATATCAATCATGGTTTCTTCACCAATGACAGCCCCAATATTAATCACAGCTCCCATCATGATGACGGCTTTTTTCCCAATGGTAACAAATTCGCGAATGATTGCGCCAGGTTCGATTCGAGCATCTAGTTGGGTAATATCTAGTAAGGGAATGGCTGAGTTTCGTCTTGAACTTTCAATGACATGGTCATCAATCCAAGCAGCGTGTTCTTGTAAGAGCGCTTGTATGATACTGGCGTCGCCAAATAATATTTTAAACGTATCGGTCCCAAAGCATTGAACACCGGGAAAATCAATTCCTTGGAATCGCCCTTGAAGGGTTGCCTTGATGGGCGTTTGTTTTTTCGCTTCTTTGATGTATCTAGCAATTTCATAAGGATCTTGTAAGAATTCATTCATGGGGGTGTTCTCCTAGCAAGTGTGACATGTGATAGAGTCCAGCAGGTTTTTGATATACGAAGAAGGCGGCTTTTAAGGCTCCAGAAACGAAGACTTCTTTGGATTCGGCGGTGTGAATCAATTGGATTTGTTCACCTGTTGAAGCGAACAATACTTCATGGGTTCCAGTAATACTGCCACCGCGAATCGAGTGTAAGCCAATTTCTTGTCTCGCGCGTTTTCCCACGACACCATGGCGACCAGGAATCACTTGATAGGATTGGGCTTGACTCGATTGAAGCGTTTCTAGAAGCATTTTCGCCGTGCCTGAAGGAGCGTCAATTTTTTGATTATGATGCCGTTCGATGATTTCAATATCGAAGTCTTGAGCCATCGATTGAATCGTTTGTAAGGCTTGTCTCATGATATATAACCCAACTGAATAGTTTTGGGAGAAGAAGATGGGCGTGGTTTTCGATGCAGATAGGAGTTCTTGGTATTGTAGTTCGGAATAACCAGTCGTACCAATGACCAATGGAATGTGATATTGTTTGCCATAAGCGATGGTTTTACTTAGTTGAAGGTGATGCGAGAAATCAATGACTATATCCGCAAGTGGGGCTTCCTCTAAAGTAGCAAAGACAGGGACAGATCCTAATGGTTCCGTGCGCAATGCATCGACACCATAAAGGAGAGTAAGACCATCTTGTTTTTCTATCGCACTGGCGAGTAACCCCCCCATTTTGCCATGAATGCCAACAACACCGATCTTCATACTAATCCTCTTGCTTGATAATCTTTCAACGCACTCTGAAGTTTCAAGCGATTCTTTTCTTCTAAAGAAACTAAGGGTAACCGAACGCCGCCAACTTCAAATCCAAGAAATTGACAAGCTGCTTTGACAGGAACGGGATTGGTTTCGATGAACATTGTGTCATGAAGCACGCGTAAATCACGAGATAACGCAAGAGCTTCTTGTACTTGTCCGTTGAAATAGAAATGCACTTGATTAGAAACAGCGAGGGGGGCGATATTAGCGGTTACTGAAATGACCCCTTTCCCTCCTAATGCAAGAATCGGGTATGTTTGATCATCATTGCCAGAGTAGACGATAAAGTCAGGATGACTGAGTTCAAACACTTTCGCAATTTGGGATAGATCCCCACAAGCTTCTTTGATGGCTTGAATATTAGCAATTTGGGATAATGACGCTACAGTTTCAGGCAAGAGATTGACACTTGTTCTTGAAGGTACATTATACAAGATGATGGGGAGAGGGACTGCACGAGCAATCGCTTCAAAGTGTGCTTGTAATCCTCTTTGAGTGGGCTTGTTATAGAAGGGGGTTACGAGTAATAGACTATCGACTCCAACAGATTGAGCCATCAAAGACAATTCAATACTTTGAGCGGTATTATTGGTTCCTGTACCTGCACAAATATGAATTCGTTTGTTTGCGACTTGAACTGCGAAGGTAAATAATGCTTTCTTTTCTTCCATGGACAACGTTGCGGCTTCACCGGTTGTCCCTGCAAGAATTAATGCATCGGTTTTTTGGTCAATATGCCATTCAATGAGTTGTCTGAGGGTTTCATAATGGATTTCTCCTGTTGGTAGAAACGGAGTAATTAACGCTACACCGGATCCGGTAAATAATCGGTTCATCTTAGACCTCCTGAAAAATAAGTTTGTGCGATTTGAATCGCATTGGTTGCGGCACCTTTACGAATGTTATCCGCCACCGTGATAAAGGATACAAAAGTGGGATCACTGGGGTCAACGACTAATCGCCCAATATAGACTTTATCCTGCCCACTGACATGCATTGGAGTCGGATAGTTGGGTGTTTCAAGATAGACAATAGCAGAATCTTGGTTCCAATTAGCAATGATTTGATCGCGGTTCACAGGTTGTTTACATTGAACATGAACGACGACTGTGTGTCCATTCACAACCGGAACTCGGATGCAAGTTGCGTGAATGAACGCATCATGGAGATGAAGAATCTTTTTGGTCTCTTGTCTCATTTTTCGTTCCTCTCCGGTTTCGAACGTGTCCAGGAAGGAATCAATTTGAGGAATGACATTGTGTTGAATTGGGTGAGGATAAAACTGGGAATCCAATCCTTTTTCATTCCGTTCTAAGTCGAGGATGCCTTTGTATCCCGAACCAGATACCGCTTGATAAGTAGCGTAAGTGATGCGTTCCATTCCAAATAAATCGTGGACTGCTTTTAATGCGACAACGGCTTGTATGGTGGAACAATTCGGATTCGCAATGATTCCTTGATGAAGGAAGATATCTTCGGGATTAACTTCAGGTACGACGAGGGGAACGTGAGGGTCCATTCGCCAAGCACTGGAATTATCAATGACTAAAGCACCACTTTGTTTCGCTAGAGGGGCGAAGTGTTTACTGACGTCACCACCTGCAGAGAACAAGGCTACATCAAAGGCGTTTGTTTGAAATGTAGTTTCGGTGAGTTCTTCGATCATAAGGGGTTGATTTTGAAATAATATCGTTTTTCCAGCGCTTCGAGAAGACGCAAAGAGGCGTAATTCTTGCATTGGGAAGGCCTGTTCATCGAGGATTTTTAAGAATTGTTCGCCAACTAATCCACTCGCCCCCACAATGGCAACTCGTAATGGCTTAATCAAGAGAGGCCACCCCCGATGCAATAAAGGTTGCTTTTCCACTGAGAATGACGTCTTCATCAACTTGAACATGAAGGTGTCCTCCGGGGACAATGATATCGACACTAGCATCAATCAAACCATCTAAATAGGCTAAGTAAGCACTCGCAGAAGCACCTGTTCCACAAGATAAGGTCCAACCAGCACCTCGTTCAAAGGTTGTAACTTGCAGGGTGCTTTTGTTTAACACTTCAACCAAGTTGACATTAATCCCTTTGGGAAAGAAGGGATGACGACCGACATATTCAGCGAAACGAGTAAATAAGGGGGTTTGATGAGGTTCTAGAAATACGACCGCATGGAGTGTTCCTAAAAATACGCAAGAGACAAGCGCTTCTTGATTGTTATCCTCAAAGCGTTTGTTTTTTACAAGTCCGGGTTGGGTGACATCCGGAGTTTGGAGTTCAAGATCAGGTTTTGTCATCGTAACAGATACCGTATCATTTTGGTGGTGATAGCGGACTGCAATCAAACCAGCTAATGTTTCCACTACGAAAGAAGGTTTTGTGATTCGTTTCGAAGATAAAACGTATTTCACAAAACAACGCATGCCATTACCACACATGGGAGCGATGGAACCATCCGAGTTCCAATAATCCATGCGAATGTCCGCAACCTTTGAAGGCATGGCAATCATTAACCCATCCGCTCCGATCCCCATGTGACGATCGCAAAGTTTCTTTGCGACTTCACTAGGAGTCAATACTTCAGGGATGAAGAGGAAGTCGTTTCCGGTTCCATGATATTTTTGAAAAGGAATCAAATCGATCACCTACAATCCAAATGCAGTCGCAATTGCATGGACGACTTCGTCTTGATATTTGCGATCCATCGTATACGAAATGCTAATTTCGGAAGTGGTTACTAGTTTGAATTCAATGTTGTGATCCGCAAGCAATAAAAAGAGCTTCGCCGCGACGCCACTTTGAGTTCTCATACCAGTCCCAACAACAGACACTTTGACGACATCGGTGTCATAATCAACCGCGAGTAAAGGAATGCTTGTTTGAAACGATTTGACGATCGCTTCAATCGTATCATAATCATCGCTAGAAGCCGTAAAGGCGAGATTAATCACATCTTGAATTGAAGTTGTTTTAGAGATGATATCGACATTGACTTCTTGTTGTGCAAGAGCAGAAAAAATCGCTGCGATGATGCGTGCTTTATTGGGTACATTGCGAAGGGTAACCATTAAGATTTTTTGTGAGATCGATAATCCGGTGATTTGTTTTTCTTCCATTGGTGTTGCCTCCATAATCCACGTTCCTGGGGTGTTGCTATGTGCCGATGCGACATAGATTTTGACACCAAAGCGGTGTCCAATTTCAATCGAGCGAGGTTCCATCACCTTCGCTCCTAAAAAAGCCATTTCTTTCATTTCTTCATAGGTAATCTGGTCGATTTTTTTCGCATTTGGAAATAATCTGGGGTCAATCCCATAGATGCCTTCTACATCGGTATAAATTTCCGCGTGGGTTTTCAACTTCGCCGCAATCGCTACTGCAGTCGTATCGGATCCCCCGCGTCCTAATGTGGTAATGTCACCGAGCTCGTTTTGACCTTGGAAACCAGCTACAACGACGATTTTACCATCGTTTAAATGTTTTTCGATGGTAGTCGTGGTGATATCTTTGATTTTGGTTTTGGTATGTAACCCCGTGGTTTGGATTCCTGCTTGAAAGCCTGTTAACGCAATTGCATTTCCACCCATTTCGTTTAATACCATCGTGAATAACGAAATCGAGACTTGTTCCCCCGTTGAGATGAGTAAATCAATCTCCCGTTTTGGAGGGCGACTCGAGGCTTTTTTCGCGAGTTCTAAAAGTTGATTGGTGGTGTTACCCATCGCCGATACAACAACAACGATTTGTTCGTTGGCCTCTGCCCGAGCGATGATTTTTTGCGCTAATTCGCGCATCTTTTCAATCGTAGCGACAGAAGAGCCTCCATATTTAATGACAACACGATTCATCTTATTCCACCTCATCGATGTCATTTTGAAGGACATCCGCGTAGGTTTCTTTGCGAACCACTGTTCGAGCTTTTCCATCTTTGACAAACACAACAGCCGGTCGTGTCAAGCGATTGTAATTCGAGGACATCGAATAGTGATAGGCTCCAGTGGAGTAAACGAGTAAATAGTCCCCTCTTTGGGCTTCCGGGAGGGTGATTGAATGGATAATGATATCTCCAGATTCACAAGCTTTTCCCGCTACGGTGTAAGAAAGAGTCTTGTTTATGTCGCGATGGGAAAGTAAAGAAGCATCGTATTTTGCTTGATAAAGAGCCGTGCGAATATGGTCCGCCATCGACCCGTCCACCATTAAGTAGTTTTTCCCATTGATGGTTTGTTTGGTTGAACCGACTTGATATAATGTGCATCCAGCCTCGCCCACAATCGCCCGACCTGGCTCAATCAAGACCTTAGGAATGGCAATGTTGAGACGAAGAGACTCTTGATAGACGGTATCCAACAATGTTTTTAACAAGGGCGATAGAGGAAATACGTGATCTTCAGCCGTATAACGAACCCCAAATCCACCCCCTAAATTGATTTCTTTGATAACGACTTGGGTTTCAACTAGGATTTGTTTTACAAAGTTTAACAGGACTTTACTATGTTCTAAAAAGGAGGATTCCTCAAATATTTGTGAACCGATATGACTATGAAGACCAACAAAATCAATGTTGGGGTGACTCGCCATAGCTTGAATGAGTTCTACTGTTTGTTTTTGATAAATACTGACGCCAAATTTCGAATCGTTTCTGGTCGTTTTGATATATTCATGGGTATGGGCTTCAATCCCTGGATTCACACGAAGCATCACGCGTTGTTTGGAATCGGTGGGTAGAAGGGAAACGAGTAACTCCAATTCCGTGGCATGATCGACAATGATCGTGCCAACATGAGCGTTCAAGGCTTCCTGGAGTTCGTTTTGGGATTTGTTATTGCCGTGGAAGAAGATGTGTTGAGCAGGAAACCCGACTTGCAAAGCCGTATATAATTCTCCTCCAGAAACCACATCAAGAGATAAACCTTCTTCCTGGATCAACCGAACCATCGCTTTGGTCAGAAAGGCTTTCGATGCATAAAGCACCTCACTTGCGACATGAGGGTGTTGAAAAGTGGTTTGAAATAATTGACATTGTGAACGAATCATGGATTCGTCATAAAGATAAAGGGGAGTACCAAATTGATTGGCTAACTCCTCAAAGGAGACACCTTGAAATAAATCCGTGGGTTTTCGTAGCATGTTTCATCCTCAGTTCTGGAAAAAATAAAAAAACTATGAGCAAAAGCCATAGTTTTCCGTCCATGCTTTCGCCCCCCGTAAAGATAAGCGCAATTCAATTTGGTTGGGCAACCAAACGAAACAGTCTTATGTTTGTTCAACATAATCCCAGCAACAACCGTTGCTTCGGCGTCCTCCCCCTCGTTTGCACTTCATGGAGTAACGCAGCCTCTTATCAATAGGTATCAATGTAATTGTACGTTTTTGAATTATAGCATAGTTTTATAGTGGTGTCTATAAAAATACTAGACCAATTCTTATCTATATCGATGAAAACGTGCACAAAAGGGATTAATGTTTGAAATGTCGGGAATGGGTAAAGACCATTGCAATTTTGTAATGATTGCACAAATCAATCACGTCTTGGTCATGAAGAGAGCCTCCAGGCTGGATGATGGCTTGAATGCCATATTGATGAGCTAATTCAATCGTATCCACCATCGGGATAAACCCATCGCTGGCCAGGACTGCCCCACCAATTTGATTATTCGCTTGTTCGAGAGCAATCTTAGCAGCTCCGACTCGATTCATTTGGCCTGCCCCAATCCCCACGGTTGTCTCGTTTTTCGCGACGACAATCGCATTGCTTTTGACATGTCGGGCGACTTGGAAGGCGAAGAGGAGATCGCGCTGTTCATCAGCAGTAGGCGTTCGATGGGTCTTGACTTTAAAAGAAGACCATTGTAAGGGGATGTGATCTGGACTTTGGCAGAGCAAACCACCCTCTAAAGAGGTGAACTGAAGTTGATTTGGTGTCTGAGTATCATCAATGACTAGAAGACGAAGATTTTTCTTTTGTTTGAGCAAGGCTAAAGCTTCCGCTTCAAATCCTTTGGCAAGGATGATCTCTAAGAATAATTCGTGCATCTTCGAAGCGACATCAAGCGTCACCACTTGATTGGTCGCTACAATCCCCCCATAGATTGAAACAGGATCAGCTTCATAGGCACTCATCCAAGCTTCGAACAAAGTGTCTTTCGAAGATACTGCACAAGGGTTTTGATGTTTCAAAGCGACCACGGTTGGCTTGGAAAACAGCCGTAGGATTTGAAGGGCAGTTTCACTATCTTTCAAATTATTATACGATAACTTTTTTCCATGTAAGAGGGGGGCATCCAGTAAAGTAGAAGGTTGAAATGGATTCCGATAAACCGCAGCTTGTTGATGCGGATTTTCGCCATAACGAGGGATTTGATCGAGAGTGTAGGTCAGGGTTAACTGGGAAGGAAATTGGATTTGATTGGCTTCTAAAAAAGTAGAGGCAATGATGGCATCATAAGCAGCACTAACTTGAAACGCTTTGCCTGCAAGTTGCTTCCGATAGTTTTGATCTTGATGGTCTACATGCTCTATGAAATCCTCGTAATCGTTAGGAGTCGTCAAAACAGCGACATCAAGATAGTTTTTCGCTGCGGCTCGGAGTAAACTCACTCCCCCAATATCGATATAGTCTAATAGTTGTTCAATCGATAAGTTGCGAGATTTCATCTCAGCGAACGGATATAAATTTACGACTACAAGATCAATCAAAGGAAGATTCATTTCTGTCAAGGTCTGACAGTCTTTCTCATTGGATCTCCTCGCTAAAATACCACCAAAAATGGCTGGGTGAAGGGTCTTGACTCTTCCATCCAAGATTTCTGAGTAGTGTGTTAACGATTCAACCAAAGAGACTAGAACTCCAGACTCCTCTAAAGTGCGAGCCGTTCCTCCGGTTGAGAGAATGTTGAATCCTTGTGCGACCAGTTTCTTCGCAAGTTTCACAATCCCAGTCTTATCATATACACTTAATAACGCTGTTTTGTTCATTCCTTATCCCTCCAAGGGAATCATCGTTGGAATCCGGTTTTGATAGATGGCCATTTCTTGAAATCCCGCTTCTTTTAATAACGCGATTGCTTCGGGAAAATACCGTCCAAGTTGATGTTCATGATGAGCATCGGACCCCAGCGTTATCATTCGTCCACCCAGTTGGCGGTATCGTTTTAGAATAGTTAGGGAAGGATACATCGATTTCGTTAGATCATCCATTCCAGAGGTGTTGATTTCGATGCCTTTTCCTTTGGAAACGAGAGTGGTCAAAATGGCGTCAATCAATTCTTGATAGTCGCTGATGGCGATGGACCGGTCTTCAAAGTTGCCATAACGCATAATGTAATCAAAATGACCAACAACATCAAAATCGTCTGTCGATTGAACCGCCTCTAGTAAAACCTCAAAATACCGTTGGATGCTTTCGGTTTTCGTTTTGCCTAGAAAATAGGAGCCATCATAAGGATCCAGTCCATCGATAATATGAATCGAAAGAATCACAAAATCAAAAGGATATTTGGCTATCAAGGTATGAATCTTTTCTAGAGATTGTTTTTGATAACCAATCTCGACGCCAACACGAATATCAAATTGCGTTTCGATTTTTAACTGTTGAACGGTTTGAAAATACTCGTCATAAGGTATAAGTTGGTGAAACAAAGGATCGGGGGAATCATAATCCATATGCTCCGTCACCATCATTCCTTGAAACCCTAGTCTTTTTGCTTGCTTAACGTAATCCAAAAACGTTGTTGATTCAGAGGCGTCCGGAGAGTAATTCGTATGGGTGTGTTGATCCATCATTTTACTTGCCTGCTTTCTCAAGTCGACGTTTACGTAATTCAGCCTCAATCATTTCCAAAGAGATTCCCTGATTGACCATTAATACTAAAGAGTGATAAATTAAGTCCGATAATTCCATGGTCAATTCAGTGGGATTATTGTTTTTACTCGCGATGATGACTTCGGCGGTTTCTTCACCAACTTTTTTAAGGATTTTGTCAATTCCCTTCGTAAACAAGTAAGTGGTATATGACCCTTCCACAGGGTTTTGTTTTCGCTCCTTTATGGTTGCGTAGAGTTCTTGCAAAATATAGGGATTGGACACCTCGGGGACCAAATCAAAAGCAGAAGTAAAGAAACAACTCATATGGTTGGTATGACATGCGACCCCTACTTGTTTGACTTTTAGTAATAATGCATCTTGATCGCAATCATAGGATAAACTTTCGACGATTTGAATGTGACCGGATGTTTCACCTTTTTTCCAAAGTTCTTTCCGAGAACGAGAATAATACGTAGCGACTCGATCCCGTAAGGTTACTTCTATCGATTCTTTGTTCATATAGGCTAGCATAAGGACTTCTTTGGTCGTGGCTTCTTGAACAACAACGGGGATTAAACCCGCTGAATCAAATACGAGGTTTTCGATAAAATCATTCATAAGGTTTTCCTTTATTGCCGGATGGCAATCCCTTTCGCCTTTAAATACGTTTTTAATTCTTGAATCGAGAATTCTTTATAATGGAAGACCGATGCGGCTAAGATTCCATCCACATTGGCTTTCGAAATGGCTTCTTCAAAGTGTGCTAATGTTCCAGCGCCCCCAGACGCAATCACTGGGACATTGACGATAGAAGTGATGGCTTGGAGTAATTCAATATCATAGCCATGTTTCATTCCATCGGCGTCAATCGAGTTAATAACAATTTCTCCAGCACCGAGAAAAACGCCTTGTTTCGCCCATTCAATGGCATCGAGTGTCGTCTTTTCCCGACCTCCTTTGACATAAACATCCCAGGAGCCTTGGTTATTTCGTTTTGCGTCAATCGAGAGAACAACACATTGGGAACCAAATTTTCGTGAAGCTTCTTGAATCAAAGAGGGGTTGTATACTGCACCGGAATTAATCGAAATCTTATCCGCCCCTTTTCGTAAGATTCGCGCGAAATCTTCAATCGAATAGACGCCACCCCCAACACAGAAAGGAATATGGACGACTTTAGCTACTTGAGAAACAAAATCAAGCGAAATCATGCGTTCTTCATTCGAAGCCGTTATGTCGTAAAATACTAATTCGTCGGCTCCCTCTTGACTATAAAATTCTCCGAGTGTCGCAGGGTCATTCACATCTTCTAACTGGGTAAACTGCTTTCCTTTGACGACGCGTCCATTTCGGACATCTAAGCAGGGGATGATTCGTTTTGTAAGCATATGATAGCCTCCTTGAAATCGAGTTTGCCTTCATAGTAGGCTTTTCCAATGATGGCACCTTCAAGTGATAAGGATTGAAGATGCTTGAGATCGTCAATCGAAGATACGCCTCCTGAGGCGATGATTCGTAGTTTCGATTTCTTTTGTAATTGACGATACATATCGAAGTTGGGGCCTTCTAACATCCCATCTTTGGAAATATCGGTGTAGACAATTGTTTGAACATGGAGTCGCTCTAAGGTTTGAACGACGTCCAAAACACGGATTCCTGAATTGGTTTGCCACCCTCTCGTCTTGACGATGCCGTTTTCGGCGTCGATGGATACGACAATCCGATCGCCATAGTGAAGGACTAATTCTTCCAACAAACGCCAGTTTTCAATCGCAGAAGTTCCCAGAATAATTCGGGCAACTCCTAATTCAAGTAATTTTTTGGCCTGTTCGAATGAGCGAATTCCTCCCCCGACTTGAATCGGAATGGAGACGTTTTGTAAGATTTTGACAATCGTTGGGAGGTTCACTGCAGTTCCCGTCTTCGCCCCATTTAAATCAACGATATGGATCATCTTCGCACCCATTAATTCAAATTGTTTAGCGAGCAACTCAGGTTCACTGGAATAGATTTTGATTTCTTCGAAACGTCCTTGTGTAAGACGGACGCATTGATTATTGTATAAATCAATTGCAGGTAGTACAATCATCGGATCATCTCCCCATAAGCTTGTAAGATAGCCAGCCCCACTGAACCACTTTTTTCTGGATGAAATTGGGTTGCGACAATGCGCTCTTTCATGACAATCGCGGGGATTTTTTCTCCATAAGTCGTATAAGCAACGATCTCAGTACCAGGAGACTTCACATAGTAAGAATGCACGAAATAAACATAGTCTTGTTCTTTGATGTATTTTAATAATGGGTTGGAAGGTTGTTTAAAGGATAAGGAATTCCATCCCATATGCGGGACTTTTAAAGTGGTTTGAAGGTAGGTGCAATGACCTGGAAGCAACCCGAGTCCTTCACAGTAGCCATATTCATCACTGCTTTCATAAAGTAGTTGCATACCTAAGCAAATCCCAAATAAGTATTTACCCTGTGACACGTGTTTTCGGATACTAGGAATTAAGCCAGACGCTTGTAACGCGTTCATGGCATCTTGGAAAGCACCCACTCCAGGTAAAATGAGTGAAGTGGCTTGTTCAATGACTTGGGGATTGGAAGAAATCACTGTTTCGATGCCAACATAACGAAAGCCATTTTGCACGGAGTCTAGATTTCCAACGCCGTAATCGAGGATAACATTCATGATAAGGCCCCTTTTGTGGAAGCAATGGTCGTTCCTTCGACACGAATGGCTTCTTTTAAGGCTCTGCCGAGTGCTTTAAATAGTGATTCCACTTTATGATGATCATTGTCTCCATAGAGTGTTTCAAGATGGAGAGTGATGCGGGCTTCCATAGCGAATGATTTCATAAATTCTTGGACGTTTTCTAAGGAAAGACCGCCAATGGAGTTTCGTTTGTAGGTTGTTTTATAAGAAAGATAAGGACGATTGCTGATGTCGATGACACAGCGAGATAAGACCTCATCCATCGGGAGATAGGAAACGCCATAGCGATTTAATCCAACTTTATCGCCCAAAGTTTCTAAAAAGGCTTGGCCGAAAACAATCCCCACATCTTCCACGGTGTGGTGATCGTCTACTACGACATCGCCCGTTGCTTGGATGGTTAAGTCAAATCCAGCATGAAAGGCTAAAAGCGTTAGCATATGATCGAAGAAGGGAACTTGGGTGTTGATTTGAATGTTACGATTGCCATCTAATTGAAGTTCAACAGAAACTGAGGTTTCGTTTGTTGTGCGAGTCTTTTTTGCGAATCTAGCCATAAATAATCTCCTTTAATGCGAGGATGAGTTGATTGATTTCTGCTTTTGAACCGACTGTAATGCGGTAATACTTCTCCCAAGGAAAGGAGTAGGTTCGGATGAGAATACCTCGAGAGGATAGTTGTTTGGATAGATTGGCAATCTTAGAAAACGCCCAGATAAAATTGCCTCTTGCCGGAAAAGTTGTAAAGCCGAGTTGATTCAATGTTTCTTGTAAGAATACCCGATTTTCGATTACGGATTCCACGTATTCTTCCATAACTTTGCTTTTGGTAATGGCAATCGCTCCAATCGCTTGAGAGAGTTCGTTGACGTGATAGGGCGATTTGACTTTAGAAAGAGAAGCGATGACACGTTCTTGAGCGATTGCGTATCCTAATCGGATGGAGGCTAATCCATACGCTTTGGAAAACGTTCGCAACACAACGAGGTTGGGGTATAACTTTATATCTTGAATCACAGATTGATTTTGGTCAGCGAATTCCATATACGCTTCATCGACAACAACTAAAGCATCTGTTGATTGAAGGAGACGGATAATCTCCGAGCGGGGAATTTGATATCCGGTTGGATTGTTCGGACTACACAGAAAGATAATTTTCGTTTTGAGGGTTTTTGAAAGTTGAAGTAAAGCATCCACATTTACGGAAAAGTCTTTGTTGACAGGAACAGTTTGATAACTCACAGAAGCAATCTGACAATAGATACGATACATTGAAAACGTAGGTTCAAATGTTACAACCGATTCATCGGGTTCGACGAATGTTTTGATTAACAACTCGATCAATTCACTTGAACCATTGCCTTCAAGAATCATAGAGGGGGGAATGTTCCAATAGTTTGATAATTGATTTCGAAGCAGGGCGGCGTGATCGTCGGGATACTGTTCAAATGCGATATCTAAAGGAGGAATACCGTTAGGGAAAAGGATGTTTTTTCCTTCATTGGCATCGAGTTTGATGCGATAAGGTTCATTGGTTGTTTGATAAGGACTTAACCGCTCAATGGCTTGTTTGGCTTTCATCTTATTTCTCCAAAAACCGAACTTGAATGGCGTTCGCATGAGCCGTTAATCCCTCTTCGTTGCACAAACCGATAATCGCGTCTTTATCTCGTTTTAAGGCATTTTCACTATAAGAAACCAGTGAGGTTTTTTTAATAAAATCGAGGGTTGATAAACCGGACTGGAACCGTGCTGTCCCGCTTGTTGGGAGCGTATGGTTGGGACCTGCAAAATAATCACCCACCGGTTCTGGAGTGTACTCACCAATAAAGATTGCGCCAGCATTTTGAATACGATCAGCAATCGCTAAGGCATCCTTCGTGAGAATCTCAAGATGTTCAGGAGCGATTTGATTAACGAGTCCGATAGCTTCCGCTAATTGATTGACAACGATAATCGCTCCATAGTTAGCGAGGGACTTCGATATGATGTCTTTTCGAGATAAAGTTTGAATTTGGATTTCAATTTGTGCCTTCACTTGCTTTGCTAAAGCAAGAGATGGGGTAATTAACATCGCCGCGGCTAAAGGGTCATGTTCTGCTTGAGACATCAAATCGGCTGCGATATATTTGGGGTTGGCATCTTCATCCGCAAGGATGGCAATCTCGGAAGGACCGGCAATCATATCGATTCCTACATATCCAGACACCATTTTTTTAGCGATGGCGACATAAATATTACCAGGTCCTACGATTTTATCGACTTTTGGGATTTGCTTTGTACCATAGGTTAAAGCGGCGATAGCTTGAGCACCACCAATCGTATAGATCTCATCAACACCCGCTAATTTTGCAGCGACGAGGATGGAATCTTTGATTCCCTCTTTTGAGGGCGGAGTTACCATGACAATGCGAGGGACAGAGGCTATTTTAGCGGGAATCGCATTCATCAACACGGTGGAAGGGTAAGCGGCACTTCCTCCTGGAATATAGATCCCTACACAAGATAAGGGTTTTACATTTTGACGAATCAACGATCCATCTTCTTGATTGATTTGAAAGGAATCAATTTTTTGTTTTGCATGGTATCGTTCAATATTCGCTTTTGCAGTGGTAAGATAGGTAAGGAGTTTGGAGTCGATTCGCTTCATTGCTTCATCGATGGCTTCATCAGAAATCCGAAACGTATCTAAGGATACTTGATCAAAGCGATAGGTATATTCTTTTAAAGCTTCATCGCCGCGATTTTTTACATCTCGAAGAATGGACTCAACCGATTGGTTCACTTCAGTTAAATCAAACTGACTTCGATTAAGGACTTTATTGATATAGAGTTGATCCTCACGGATTTGTAAGATAGGAATCATCACACACTCTCCTTTTGTCTCTGAAGGGCTTCGGTTAGTTGTTTGATACGGTCTTGTTTGAAGCGGTAGCTCACCCGATTGGCAATTAATTTCGCCGAGATTTCCATCATATCTTCTAAGACTTCAAGACCATTTGCTTTTAAGGTCCCGCCTGTTTCAACGATGTCCACAATCACATCGGACAACCCTACTAAAGGGGCCAACTCCACAGATCCATTCAGACGAATGATTTCAATCGTTTGGTTCCGTTTTTGAAAATAACTTTGAGTTACTTTGGGGTATTTCGTTGCGATTCTGAGAATACTGTCGGTTTGATGTAAGAGACTTTTTCGTTTTCCGGCAATGGCAAAGCGACATTGACCAAATCCTAAATCCAAAAGTTCATAGACATCAGCTTCCTCTTCTAAAATGCTGTCTTTCCCGATGATACCAAGATCCGCAACGCCATTTTGAACATAGGTAATGACATCAACGGGTTTGACGAATAAGAATCGGAGTCGCAAAGAATCATCGACAAATATGAGTTTTCGTGATTGTTTATCAATTGCGTTCGCCCACCCGATTTCGGCTAAGACCTGAATGGCTTGATCGCCTAGTCTCCCTTTTGGTAAAGCGATTGTGAGTAATTTATTCATTTTGTCGAATCACCTCTTTGATTAAGTCAGACATATTGAGAGTAAAACCGATGGCCGGTATTTGAGAGCCATAGGATTTGGTTAAGGGATCATAACGACCCCCAGTCAAAATCGGAATTGGTATGGTTGGGACGTAGGCTTTAAACAGCAAACCATCATAGTAGTCATATTGGGATAATACTGTTAAGTCGACTTTTAAGGATTGATTTTGGTCTTCTTGCGGTAGCGAAGAAATGAGGTCGTCTAGTTCACCAATCGCTTGTCTCATCGTATCCGTTAAAGGATATGGTTGTAGTTGAATCTTGATTTCATCCATCGTTCCTTGTAAGTGTAATAACTGCGACACTAGGGGAAGATAACTATCTTTGATTGGGTTTTTTCT
The DNA here is from genome assembly GCA_964483655.1 of uncultured Candidatus Izemoplasmatales bacterium. GTDB lineage: Bacteria > Bacillota_I > Bacilli_A > Izemoplasmatales > Hujiaoplasmataceae > JAUXXX01. Next base: position 955 of record CAZABW010000026.1, on the reverse strand, counting down.
TAAAAACTGATCCAAAGCTCCTTGATTTTTGTAATAGAGTATTTCTTCTAATTCTTTTTCTAAAGTGGGAGAAAGATTAAGTTCTTGGAGTAAAGCATTCAGAAATTGATTGTTGGATAGTTCTACTAAAAAGGATAATTGGAATTGTTTCAGAATCGTTAACACCAGCTGAATCGTCTCAAGATCAGCTGTTCTCTGTTCACTACCTAGATTTTCAATTCCAAATTGTTTTTTTTCTTCAGTCATTCCCGTACTTGACCGAGAAAAAATCGTCGAGAGATAAAACAGGCGTAAATTTGTGCCATCGACCCACTTGGGAACGACTCGTCTGATGACCGAAGTAGTAATATCAGGTCGAAGCACGAGAACAGAACCATCCTGATCGAGAAGTTTGACGAGTGAACTTGTTTTCACCCGTTGATTCATTTGAATAAAACGATCATAAGGTTCAAAAAAATCCGGTTCAAAGAGCGTGTATCCTAGCGAGGTTACAATCGTTTCTAGTTCCTTGGTAACTTCGTACTTTGATTTAAAGTATTGTAGTTCTTCGTTTAATTGTAAAAATTGCATGGTGTTCCTCCTCGAATATTTCATAAAAAAAACAAGATAGACTTCATCTACCTTGTTCGTCATTCACAAGTGATAGATACAAGTCCATATCAAGATAGGCTTGTATCTAGTAGTGTTTCTACTAATAATACAACCCTGATTTTACGTGGTGATGATGGACTTGAAATGGAATGAACGACATATACTTTACTCCTTTATCACTTTATCATAGTAAAGTTATTATGATTATATCATACCATAATTTTGAAATCAAGACATTTGTTTGTTGGTTTCTTTAGGCGTCCTTATAGAATCCCTTTGTAAATCATGATAAGATAGAGGAGTATATCAAGAATAGTTAGGAGAAATCGAAGATGGGTTATGAAAAATTAACGTATCAAGTCAT
>CAZABW010000025.1:22457-24643 GCA_964483655.1 uncultured Candidatus Izemoplasmatales bacterium | reverse complement strand
AAAACTCCGTCGAACACGAGCGATTTTAGAGTAAAACTCCGTAATGACAAGACATATATGCAGAAAAGGTCTGATATACTAATTAGGCCTTTTTTCATTTGGATGGAGCAGCTTTTCCTTAAATGCATTTTGCCAGGACTAGATTTGGAAATAAACCTGGAGTCTTGCTAAGCGGTAATCTAGTTAATGTCTAACTTCCTAATGAAAGTTTAACAGACTGGATAACTACTAAATCAATCAACTTTCTTTAGAATAAAGCGTTAGTTCATACGAAAATAACATTCATATATTCGTATATTTCATGATTTCATTGGCTGTCATCGATATATAATTAACACCGTAAGGGTATAATAACAGATCATAATTGACATATTACACCCTTTCGGGACTAATTCATAAATTAATCTTGACATTAACCCCGAAAGGGTATAGTATGTACATATAAACAACTGATAAAAGGGTGATAATATGAACAAAATAGCCGAATACATAAAGAATCAACGCAAAGCGGCGGGGTTGACTCAAGAACAATTTGCCGTTCGTTCGGGTCTCGGTCTTCGCTTTATCCGAGAGTTAGAACAGGGGAAAGAAACGGTGCGTTTGGACAAAGTCAATGTTGCTTTATCAATGTTTGATATGGAAGCTGTGCCAGGTAAGAAGGAGAAGTCATTATGATTACTTTCAGAAAAGCATATGTATCTATACGAGACCGAGTTGCTGGTATTCTTGAAGAAACCGATGAAGGATATTCTTTTTCTTACGATCCAGACTATATCAAAAGTGAAAATGCCGTGTCTATATCACTGACTTTGCCGATTCAGAACGAGAGATTCTCTTCAAGGACACTGTTTTCGTTTTTTGACGGTTTGATTCCAGAGGGCTGGCTTTTGAATGTAGTCACCCGAAACTGGAAGATTCCAGAAAGTGATCGCTTCGCTATATTACTAGTCGCATGCAAAGACCCGATTGGCAATGTTAGTATCAAGGAGGAGCGACTATGAAATGTTTATGCTGCGGGAAAACCCTACGCACGGAAAACGAATCCGGCTGGCACAAGAGTTGTATCAAAAATTTTTTTGGAACTACGAAACTACCCCAAATAGAGATAAACGAAAGCACATTGGAGTCGCTTGCCATTGAAAGCACCAGCAAAGGTTTCACCATTCCTGGTGTTCAAAAGAAGTTGTCATTGCATTTACTGTTGGAAGGTGGCACGTCTAGACTTACTCTTGTAAACTATCCTAACGGATACATTTTGAAACCTCAGGTGGATCAATTTGAAGCATTACCGGAGTCTGAACATCTTGTGATGTGTATGGCTGATGCTGTCGGTATTTCAACTGTCCCTCATGCATTGATTCAAAATGGAAATACTTATGCGTATATTACTAAAAGGATTGACCGTATCTTTTACAAGGACCGTGTAGAAAAACTGGCTATGGAGGATTTTTGTCAACTAGATTATCGATTGACACGAGATAAGTATCACGGGTCATATGAGCAGTGTGGAAAAATTATTAAACGGTTTTCTGAAAGAAGCAAATTAGATCTATCTGAGTTGTTTATTCGTATTGTTTTTTTCTATATCACTGGCAATTCCGATATGCATCTAAAGAATTTCTCGTTGATTGAAATGGTAGTAGGAAGTATGCAATATGTGCTGTCCGCGGCTTATGACCTCCTACCGGTAAAAGTAATCATGCCGGAAGATGAAGAAGATTTCGCTTTAGCTCTGAACGATAAAAAAACGAATATCCGAAGGAAAGACTTTTTTATGTTTGCTGAAAATATAGGTATTACCAAACAGACAGCTCAAAAAATGATTTTTCAGTTGGTTGCCCAAAAGGAAAAACTTCAGTTAATGTGTATGGAATCATATCTACCGAATCATCTGAAAACATCATTTTCAGAATTGATTGAAAAGCGATGCTCGGTGTTGATGGGTTAAGAAGATTTATTTATGTCGACCATGAAAATGAAACGTGGCGTTATTGTTTTTTTGGTGCGTAATTGCATCGATTTCGGTAATGAAAGCCATGGAATGAGGATTGGCCTAATACAATTTGTATTAGGTCTTTTTGTTTCAGAAACGATTTTAATAATTAAAATCCATAATCTGAAAATAGCATACCTCTGATAAAGTCCAAGGAAATGATGAATGCATCACCATTGGTCCAACACCCTAC